>CBINOT010000006.1:0-61485 GCA_966252355.1 uncultured Opitutus sp.
GCGCCGTCGAGCGTGCCGATCGTCAGCGCGCCGTTGAGCGCGAGCTTCATGTTGCCGGTGCCCGAGGCTTCCTTGCCGGCCGTCGAAATCTGCTCGGACAAATCGGCTGCGGGAATGATCTTCTCCGCCAGCGAGACACGGTAGTTCGGCAAGAATGCGACCTTCAACTTGCCGCCGATGCGGGCATCGGCATTGATCCGCGCGCCGATGAGATTGATCGCGCGGATGATATTCTTCGCGAGCTCGTAGCCGGGGGCGGCCTTCGCCGCAAAAATGAACACGCGCGGCACGAGATCCAGGTTCGGATTCTGCAGGAGCCGGCGGTACAGCGCCATGATGTGCAGCAGATTCAAGTGCTGGCGCTTGTATTCGTGCAGCCGCTTGATCTGCACGTCGAACAAAGCGTCGGCGGAAACGTCGACGCCGCATTCGATTTTGATCAAGGCCGCGAGGTCCACCTTGTTGGCGTGCTTGATCGCCATGAACTCCCGTTGAAACGACGGATCGTCCGCGTACTTTTCCAGCCCGCGGAGAAGCTCGAGATCGCGCGGCCAGTCGCGGCCGATCTTGTGGGTGATCAAGTTCGACAAGCGGGGATTGGACTTCAGCAGCCACCGCCGCGGCGTGATCCCGTTCGTCTTGTTCTGAAATTTGTTCGGGTAAAGCGCGTCGAATTCGGGAAAGAGCGTCTTGCGCAACAAAGCCGTATGCAGCGCCGCAACCCCGTTCACGGTGTGGGAACCGACGACGGCGAGATTGGCCATCCGCACCATTTTGTGGCCATCCTCCTCGATCAAGGAGCACACGCGCTTTTTGAGATTGTCGCCGGGCCACTTGGCCTCGACCGCCTGCATCAGACGATCGTTGATCGCGTAAATGATTTGGAGGTGCCGCGGCAGCACCCGTTCGAAGAGCGGCACGCCCCACTTCTCCAGCGCCTCGGGCAACAGCGTGTGATTCGTGTAGCCGAAGGTGCGCGTGATGATCGCCCACGCGGCATCCCAGCGCATGGCATGCTCGTCGAGCAGGATGCGCATGAGCTCGGTGATGGCGACCGCCGGATGCGTGTCGTTGAGCTGCACCGTGACCTTTTCCGAAAAATTGTCCCAGGAGTTGCCCGGCGTGCGAAAGTGCCGGCGGAGAATATCCCGGAGCGAACACGCGATGAAAAAGTACTGCTGCACCAAGCGCAGTTCCTTGCCGTTTTCCGTCTTATCGTTCGGATAAAGCACCTTCGAGATCGTCTCGCCGAGGGCCTTTTCGCGCACGGCTTCGACGTAGCCGCCGCGATTGAAGGCGGCCAAGTCGAAGTCTTCCGTCGCCCGCGACGACCACAGCCGCAGCAGGTTCACGGTCTTCGTGCCATAACCGGCGATCGGGATGTCGTGCGGCACGCCCAGCAAGGTCCGAGTGTCGACCCAGCGCGGACGCGAATTGCCGCGGTCGTCGAAGACATTTTCCACGCGGCCGTAGAGCTGGATTTCTTGCGTGTACTCCGGGCGCACCACTTCCCACGGATCGCCATACACGTTCCAGTTGTCGGGATGCTCGATCTGCGCGCCATTGCTGAACACCTGTTTGAAGAGGCCGAATTCGTAATAAATCCCGTAGCCGAGCGCCGGGTAATCGAGCGTCGAGAGCGAATCGAGAAAGCACGCTGCGAGCCGGCCGAGGCCGCCGTTGCCGAGGCCCATGTCGACCTCGGCCTCGCGGATTTGGTCGAAATCCTGGCCGAGCGACTCGAGCGCAATCTTGGCGGCATCGTACAAGCCCGTCGCGAGGAGATTGCTGCCAAAGAGCCGTCCGATGAGGTACTCCAACGAAAAATAGTAAACGCGGCGGACGTTTTGGGCGTTGTGGACGGACTGGGTCGCGATCATCCGCTCGTGAATCGCGTCACGCACCGCCAGGGTCGTCGCCACCCACCAGTCGCGCGGCGTCGCGGAACCGGTGTGGCGCGCGAGCGTCGACACGAGATGACGCTGGATCAGGGACCGCAGCATGGCCACGGGGTCGGCCGCGGAGACCCCGGGATGATGAATGGCTCCGATCGCCGGTCCGGCCTCGAACGGCGCGGTGCTCGCTCCCATGACGGGTGAATCGGCGGCGGGTTTCGAAGTACGAGTCGTGGACTTATCGGCGGTAGATGACATGAGACAGATGCGTTACTTAGTAACAAGAATCGCGCCAGCGCGAGCGTCCGTTACGAGTTTTCTTCCGTGGCAAATCGCAATGCATTCCCGTAGCCGCGAGCGTGGGCGAGCCGATCCGAGACGGAGAAGGAATGAGTCACAGAGGGCAAAGAGCTCCGACACAGAGGACACAGAGGATCAGAGGACAGGGGCCGGGGGACAGGTGACAGGAACCGCCAGGTCCTACTCGCTACCCGCTACTGCACTCACTACTTCGGTCTGCTCTGTGCTCTCTGTGTCAGAGCTCTGTGAACTCTGTGACCCCAAATCCTATCCATCTCTCCTTCCTCTAGCGTTGAAACCGCCGCGCGAGCTCCGAGTGGTTCAGCTCGATGTAGGTCGGCCGGCCGACCGGGCTCGTCAAAGGCGTGCGGGTCGCGAAGAGCTGGCTGACAAGCGCGCGGAGTTCGGCTTCGCCAACTTGTTCCGGCAACCGCACCGCCTTGGCGGCGGCGAGCTTCGCGAGCTGCTCGTGCGCTAGCTCGGTGTTGCCGTCAGGAATCGAGCCATCGCGAAAGGCGCCGATCAGGTCGCGCAAGAATGGTTCGGCGTCCGCCGGCTCCATCCACGCGGGCACCGCTTCGACGCGAAAAAAATTACGGCCGAACTCCGCAACTTCGAAGCCGTGCCTGCGCAAAAACGAAAGCCGATCGAGCAAGAGCGCGGCTGCGATCGAATCCATTTCGAGCGGCACCGGCAGCAACAAGCGCTGGCTCGGCACCGCCGCCGCCCGAAACTGCTCTCGCAGTCGTTCGAACCAGATCCGTTCGTGCGCGGCGCGACGATCGAGCAGCACGAGTCCCGCCGCCGTCTCGAACAGCGCATAGTTGCCATGGGCGAGCCCGACGTACCTCCACGTGGGGGCGGTGGGCTGAGTTCCGGACGCGGCAGCAATCGCTGGCGGCGCCTGGAGTCCCGCTTGCGGACTGCGGAGTGCGGACTGCGGAGCGAGTGGAGAGTGCGGAGTGGCGAGGCCGGAGGGCGGCGTGGATCGGAGCGGTGCCGACAAGGCCGCGACGTCCGAACGCGTGATGGGATCAATGCCCTGAAAAGCGCGTATTCCCGTTGCAGTCGGCGTCTCGGGCGCTCGGCTGGGCGAATTCGTCGGTTCGGCATTCGCGGGCTGAAATTCCGCATTCCGCACTCCGAAATCCGCCATCTCCCTGAGCCGCTGCAACACCGCCCGAATGACGAATCCCCTCACCTGCGGCTCGCTGCGAAAGCGCACCTCGCGTTTCGCCGGGTGCACGTTCACGTCGACCGCCGCGGGATCGCACTCGAAAAACACGAACGCGAGCGGGTAACGGCCTTTCGGCAGCGACTCGTGATAGCTCTCGATCAATGCGTAGTTGAGCGTGCGGCTATCGACCGGACGCGCGTTGACGAAAACGATCATCTCATGGCGGGTCGTTCGCCCGATGCCGGGACGGCCGATCAACCCGCTGAGCCGCAGACCGGGCTCGGCGACCTCGATGTCGATCAAGCCTTCCGCGATTTGCCGGCCGAAAATCTCCGCAATCCGCTCGGTCAACGTCGCGCACTCCGGCGAGCGAAAAACCACCCGGCCTTCCTCGATGAGCGTGAAGGCGGTTTGGGGACAGGCCAGCGCGTAGAGCCGGACATTGTGCACGATGTGCGCCGCTTCGGTTTGGTCGGTCTTGAGAAACTTGCGGCGGGCGGGCACCGAGTTGAACAGATGCGTCACCTCGATGCGCGTGCCCACCGGCCGGCCGCAGTCGCGCACATGCACGAACTTGCCGCCGTTGATCAGGATTTCGGTCCCAACATCCGCGCCGGCCTCGCGCGTCTGCAGCAAGAAACGCGAGACGCTCGCAATCGACGGCAACGCCTCGCCGCGAAAGCCATAGCTGCTCAAACGGTCGAGATCGGTCGCTTCGACGATCTTGCTGGTTGCATGTCGCTCCAACGACAACAGCGCATCGTCGCGCGACATCCCGCAGCCATTGTCCTCGACCCGAATCAGCGAACGCCCGCCATGCCGAAACTCCACCTCGATGCGCGTCGCGCCGGCATCGAGCGCGTTCTCGACGAGCTCTTTGACGACCGCGGCGGGCCGCTCGATCACCTCGCCCGCCGCGATCTGATTCGCGACGCGGTCAGGGAGAATCCGGACCTTAGGCATCAGGCAAAACCCACCCATTCCGCCCGCGAATCACGCGAATCGACGCGAATGCCGGTGCAATTGCGTCCGCAATCAGCGTTGCCGTCGAAGGATTGGTGATCGCCATGACGCGTTTCGATTCGCGGCCATTCGCGTCAGGCGCGGGCGGCGGTCTGAAGCGTTTTCTGCCAACGCTTGAACTGCTTCGCGGTTTGCTTCGGGCCGGGCATGCCCGTGCCTTCCCGCTTGGCCAAAGCGCGGCGCAGATCGAAGACGTCGCTCCAATCTTTCCCGAATGCGGCGTGCACGCCGCGGACGTCCTCGTCCGAAAGTTCGTCGATCGCGACCCCTTGCTGCTCCGCCAGCCGCACCACGGCACCGACGGCGTGATGCGCGTCACGAAACGCGACGCCCTTCAACACCAGATAATCCGCCAGGTCGGTCGCCAGCAGCGCCGGATCGGCCACCGCGGACGCGCACCGGTCGGGATTGACGCGCATACCGGCAAGCGTTCCTGCCAGCACGTCGGCGCAGAGCGCCGCTTGATCGAAGCTATCGAAAACCGGCGGCTTGTCCTCCTGCAGATCGCGGTTGTACGTCAGCGGCAAGCCCTTCGCGAGAGTCAGGAGCGTGTGCAGATTGCCTTGGAGCCGGGCCGATTTGCCGCGGAGCAACTCGCACGAATCGGGATTCTTTTTCTGCGGCATCAAGGACGAGCCGGTGCAAAACGCGTCGGGCAGCTCGACGAATTTGAACTCCGCGCTGCTCCACAGAATGAGATCCTCGGCGATGCGCGACAGATGCACGCCGAGCATCGCGCACGCGGCGGCGAACTCGATGAAGACGTCGCGGTCGGCGACGGTGTCCATCGAGTTTTGCGTCACCTGCGGCCGGCCTTTCGCGTCGATGAACCCGAGCTGCTTCGCCGTAAATTCCCGATCGATCGGCAAGGTCGTCCCAGCAATCGCACCGGAACCCAGCGGGCACCAGTTCGCATGCGCCGCGACGTCGCCGAAGCGCGCGCGATCGCGGTCGAGCATTTCGAGCCAGGCAAAGAGATGATGGGCGAGAAACACCGGCTGCGCGCGTTGCAGATGGGTGTAGCCCGGGATGAGCACCTCGCGATTCGCCTCGGCGGCCGCGAGCAACGCGCGTTCGGCGCCGAGGAGTTTTTCCTGCATCGCGCCGCAGGCGTGCTTGAAGAACAAGCGCATGTCGGTCGCCACTTGATCGTTCCGGCTCCGTGCGGTGTGCAGCTTGGCCGCAGCGGGCACGCGCTTGGTCAGCGCCTGCTCGATGTTCATGTGCACGTCCTCGAGCTTCGTATCCCACGTAAACTTGCCGGCCGCGATTTCCCCGGCGATCGCGTCGAGACCGGCGTGAATCGCATCGCGTTCCTTGGCCGTGATCAGGCCGACGTGCGCGAGCATGGCGGAGTGCGCCTTGCTGCCCGCGATGTCGAAGGGCGCGAGCCGGCGGTCGAACGAGACGGACTCGCTAAACTGCAGCATCAATTCCGCGGGGCCGGCGCTGAACCGACCGCCCCAGGTCGCGTGGGAAGGCTTGGCCATGACCGGAAGACATGACCCTCCGGCCTCGCCCCGCGCAACGCGAAAGATATTTGCGCGCCCCAGGGTCACCGCCACAGTCGCCGGGATGCTTCGCCGCCTGCTGTCCGTTCCGCTCGCGCTGGTGCTGATTGCCGTGGCCTCACGCGCGGCGACGGACGTGCGGATTTGGCCAAAGGTGGACGTGGCGCCGACGAAGACGTCGATCTACATCGGCGTCGTATCCATGACGATGCCGACGTTCGTCCGCGAGGGCGAGGCCTACTCGGCGACGTATGCGGCGAAAGTCTTTCCTTTCGCCTTCTACAACGAGAAGGGCTCGCTCCGCATCGACGTCGACGCGGAGCAGTTGCAACAGCTCGCCCGCGGGGTACCCATTGAGTTCACGGGTCGTGCCGTCAATGACGACGGCGCAGAACGGAAAATCACCGGCAAAGCGACGCCGAAGGACGCGACCAGCGGTGCAATCAAGGTGCGCGTCGCCGTCTCAAAGCGGGTCGAGCTGATTTTCAACACCACGTATCGGTTTCACGAGTAGCGCGGATTGGATGACGCACTAGGGGGGGCTCCGTACCCCGCCGTCGCGACACCCACGTTCGGCCTCGATGATACGTGCAAACGCGTCTGCGCCTCTGAGCGGTCCGGCGGGGTTCGGAGACCCCGCCCTACCTCACTCGACCCAGCTTCAATCGGACCGACGCGGACCGCTCAGCCGTTCGCCCAGTGGAACACGATCGGCTTGGCGACGCCCGAAGCGAGGCTCTGGTGAACGGGGCAGCCGTTCGCCGCCGCGACAAGCGCTTTCGCCGCGGGATGCGATCCCGGGATCGGCATCCAAATCTGAGTGGCGAGCCGCTGAATCCGACGGGGGCCGTCGGTGGTCATTTCCTTCGTCACCTCGTACTTCAAGCCGCGCAACTCGACCGCGTGCTTCCGCGCGGCGATGGCCATGGTCGTGGCGATGCACGTGGCCAGCGCCGTCGCGACCAAATCGGTGGGCGAGAACGCCTCGCCGCGGCCCTGGTTATCCTTGGGCGCGTCGGTGACGAGCGTGTTGCCGGAAGGTTCGTGGCGCGCCGTGCAGTGCAGGTCGCCCTGGTATTCGCCGGTGATTTTGACCATGCGACGACGAATACCAAACGCTGAAATGCTGGAAACCTGAAAAGCTGAAAATCTTCGGCGGCCCGCGCAGCCCGTCCGATTTCAGCTATTTCACCGCTTCAGCATTTCAGCGTGTCAGCTATCGGCGTCTCGTCTCGATCACACCAGCTGCGGCGTGCTTTCGATGATGCCGCGCGAAATCGCGTAGCGTGTGAGACCGGCAACGTCGTGGATGTTCAGCTTGTTCATCACTTGCTGCCGATGCTTCTCCACGGTCTTGATGCTGATGCAGAGGTCCGCGGCGATTTGCTTGTTCACCTTGCCCTCGGCGACGAGCTGCAACACCTCGAGCTCGCGCGACGTGAGCTGCTCGCTGTGCTTCTTGATCGGCTTACCTTTGAGATACGCCTCGCGATAATAATCCAGCAGCCGCTTCGAGATCGACGGGCTGAAGAACGCATTGCCCTTGTAGGCTTCGCGGATCGCCTTGATCAGGTCGTTGGCGGCAGTCTGCTTGATCAAGTAACCGGCGGCGCCGGCCTCGGTGAGCTGATGCACGTATTCGTCGTCGCTGTACGACGACAGGACGAGGACCTTCGTGGGAATGCCCTCCTTGATGATCTGGCGCGTCGCCTCGAGCCCGTTGAGCTGAGGCATCGCGATATCCATGATCACGATGTCGGGCGAAAGCGTCTTGGCCATTTGAACGGCCTGACGACCGTTCTCCGCCTCGCCGACGACTTCGATGTCGGGCTCGGCGGCGAGCAGGGAGCGCAAGCCTTGGCGCACGACGGTATGATCATCGGCAAGTAGCACATTGATTTTGTTCATGTGAGGTGTGATTTGAACGAGTATGTTCGTTGGTTGGGACAGGGATGGCCCCGCGGACCATCGGGAGTTGGGGGCTAAAGGGTATCTGCACGCGCACCGTCGTGCCGCGACGCGGCACCGAATCGATGGAGAACTGACCGTGAACCAGCCGCACGCGTTCCTGCATGCCGAGCAGTCCAAGTCGTTGCCGTCCATTCCCGGCGCCATGAAGCGGCGGCGCCATGACGCCTCGGCCGTTGTCGCTCACTTCCATCACCACGCCATGCGCGGTTTCGCTGAGCCGAATCTTCACGCGGCTCGCTTGGGCGTGCTTGAAGACATTGGTCAGGCATTCCTGGGCGATGCGATAAAGCACCGTGCCTTGCTGCACATCGATCCGCTCCAGCTGGGCGGTGTTTTCGAGCTCGACGACGATGCCGGTGCGCTCGGTGTACGTCTTCACGTAGTTCTGCATCGCCGCGAACGGCCCGAGGTGATCGAGCATGGACGGTCGCAGCTCGCGCGCGAACTGATGCACCATCTCCATGCATTGCTCGAGGAGCGCCTGCGCGCTCTCGACTTTGCGGGCAAACTCGGCGTCGGCCTGGGCGTGTTTGCGCAGCAGCGCGACGCTCACGTTGGCCGCGGTCAGCGTTTGGCCGATCTCGTCGTGCAGCTCGCGGCTGATGTGTTTCCGCTCCTCTTCCTGCGCGGTGAGCACCTTGTTCGAGAGCTGGCGGAGATTCTCTTCCATCGCGCGGGCTTCCTCGAAAAGTCGGATGTAGTGCTCCCGGCTCTCGCGCAGCGCTTTTTCCGCCTGCTTCCGCTCGCGAATGTCGCGCACGATGCCGGTGAAAAACATGCCTTCGCGCGTCCGCCAGGTCGCCACACCCAACTCGACGGGGAATTCGGTGCCGTCGCGATGCAGCCCGCAGGTCTCCAGCGAACGCTCGAGGAGCTGAGAGCCGTTGCCGCTCACGAGCCGGCGGAGCTGGTAACGGGTCAACGCGCGGCGGCTCGGCGGCAGCAGGCGCGTGAACATCTTCCCCAGCAATTCGTCGCGGCCATAGCCGAACATCGCTTCGGCGCCGCGATTCAGCGCCACGATCCGCCCCGACGCATCGATCGTCATGATGCCGTCGCGCGCGGACTCGACGACGGAGCGGAACTTAAGCTCGGATTCCTCCACCGCTTCCTGCGCCGCCTGGCGGGCGACGATCTGCTCTTCCAGCCGCAGATTGGTCGCCGCGAGTTGCTGGTTTCGTTCGGCCAAAGCGTCGTTCAGCTCCCGCAGCCGCTGGCACGCGTCCCGGAATCCGCGATGCGCCGCCTCGAAGGGCGACAAGGCTTCCATCAGGAACGTCTCGACCGCCTTCGCCAAACGCACCGTCGCCACGGGCGCCGCGGTCGACGCCACGACTGCCACCAACGCCTCTTGGTGCAAGCGCACCATGTCGAGCACGCCGAAACCGAGATTCAGCGCGCTGCGCCCCAGCTCGTAGGCCGATTGCAGGTGCTGCTCCTCGCCGCTCGCCGCATAGGTCGAGAGCGCATCGCGATATTGCGCGACCAGCGTTGTCCAGGAGCTACGCACCGGGCGCCGCCTCCACGGCCAACACTGCTGCGGTGTAAGGCGTCAGTCTTGCTGACGCCGTACGTCGACCCGCCTCGGGGCGGCGTCTGCAAGACAGACGCCCTACAAGGGACGAGCCGGCCGGCACGAAGAGCATCGGCTCACGTTTCATAGTCGAACAGCACGCGGCAGGCGAGGATGAGGGCGTCATCCGTGCCGCGGAATTTCTGTGCAAGCAGCCGCTCGACGAGCCGCGGCAGCGGCTCGGTGGCGCTCAATTGATCGCCAAAATCTTCTCGGATGCCGTCCGTCGCGAAGACGACGACATCGCCCGGCGCGACGGTCAGCTCGCTCGTTTGAAGCGCGGGCAACTGGTAGCCGACGACGCCATTGCGCAAGAGCACGGATTCGCGCGCCGGCTTCGCGCGCACATCGGCGCGGACGAACACCGTTTCCACATTGCCGACGCCCAACGTCGAGGCCGTGCGCTCGAGCCGATTCAGCGCCACCAGCGTCATCGCCGCCCCGCGGGTCTCGCGCAGCGCCTGATGGCAATGCTGCATCAATACGACGACGGGGTCGTTGGCGTGACTCGTGAGAACCTCGACCGCCTTGCTGGCGGCCAGCGTCGCTTCGTCGCCGTGACCCAGGCCATCGATCACCGCCAGCAAAATTCCGTCGCGCGAGGGCACGACGACGTATTGGTCGCCTGAGACGGTCTCACCCGGCAACGCCCGGGAAATCGCGCACCATTCGACGCCGCGAGCGCGCTGCAATGACGTTGGCATGGTTAGCGTCGCCATTTGCGCATCGTGATGGTCGTGCCGCGGCCGACCTCCGACGAGATGTCGAATTCGTCCATCAGCCATTTCGCGCCCGGCAGCCCGACGCCCAGGCCCTTCCGCGTCGAGTATCCGTATTGCATCGCCTGCGCGACGTCGCGAATGCCCGGGCCTTGATCGCGCGCGATGATTTGAATGCCGCGCCGGCCGCCGTTGTGGCCGTTGACGCTCGACATGACGATCTCGCCGTTCTTGGCGTGATCGACGATGTTGCGCGCGACCTCGGAGATCGCGGCCGCGATCAGCGTGACGTCCGCGCCGTTGAACCCGAGCTCCAGGGCCAACGCGCGGCCGCGCTGACGCGCAGTGACGATGTCGACGGCGGAGTTGATCACGGTTTGGTTCTCAGCGTCCATCAACCGCGACCCGCTTTGTCTTCGTATCGAGATAAGCGAGCCCCTCCTCGAGGTCCAAGGCCGTGCCGACGCCTTCGAGCGTCAGCCCCAGCTGGACCATGGCAAAAGCGACGTCGGGCTGAATCCCAACGATCACTGTTTCCGCTCCGCGCAGTTTCAACATGTGCGCGATTCCCCGCAGCATTCGCGTGGCGAACGAATCGATCACATCCAATACCGTGACGTCGATGATGACGCCACGAGAGCGAAAGCTTCCCACCCGCTCGCCGAGATTGTCGCGCAGTTGCACGAGATCGGCGTCCGACAGCACGGATTGGATGCTGGCGATGAGGTAGCCGCCTTGCTTGAGAATGGGAACCTGCATGGGGTGAGAAGTCGGCAAGGGTAAGGGCGAGCCGACGGCGATCAGGCCGAGTTCGCGTCGCTGGTCGCGCGCGCCGGGGTCTCGCTCGTGATGATGACTTTGTAGCCGAGGAGCAGCTCCGCCTCCTCGATGCCGCCTTGCAGATCGCCCACGGCGTTCATCTTGCTCAGGTCGACGCCGATGGTGACTAGCGTCTGAGCGATTTCCGCCGAGAGACCGGTGATGATCACGCTCGCGCCCATCAGCCGGGACGCTTCGACGGTTTTGACCAAGTGATTGGCGACGGTCTGATCGATCGTCGGCACACCGGTGATATCGACCACGACGACCTTCGCCCGATTGGCGCGGATGCCGCGGAGCAGTTGCTCGGTCAGCTGGCGCGCGCGGTGCGCGTCGATGACGCCGATGATGGGCAGAATGAGGAGCCGCTCCCGCACTTGGAGCACGGGAGTCGACAGCTCGCGGATCGCCTCTTGTTGCTGGCGAATGACCCGCTCGCGTTCCTGCACGAAACTCACCGCCACGGTGTTCGCGATGCGGTTCGCCGCCGGCTCGTACGCATCGAGCACGCGGTTCAGAAGCTCGAAGTTATCCTGGTACTTCTTGAACAAGGAGCGCGCGAGCACGTCGCGGAGCAAAAGCACGATGCCGACGACCTCGTGGGTCTCGACGCCACGGGGGATGATGCGCTCCGACAGATTGCGGGCGTAGGCTTGCAGCGCTTCCACGCTGCCGGTCTCCAGCACCTCGACGTAATTGTCGTACACCGAAGTCGCTTCCGAAAAGATTTCCTCCTTCGTCATCGCCGTCAGCAACTGCGCATCGGTGATGCGGCGCGCCCACTCCTCGCGCAGCTGAGTCCGGTTTTGCCGCAGATGAGAAACCAGTTCGCGGAGCAGCGGGTCGTTGTAGTCCGCGAGCGGGGCGGAGGGATGAGTAATGTTCTGAATTTTGAATTCCGGCTTCTTTTTCATCGGCTGGACAGGGGTAGAGACGGCAGAGCGGGAGGAAATCATTGCGAGATGGAATCGACTGTATCCGGTTCGCCTGACGCCCAGAATAGGGCAGACAGCGACCGCCGAAGTAGGGATTCACCCCACCTTCTCCTTTTACCGTTCGCGAATCCGCTCGGACCGGGCTCGAAATCGCTGAACGTTCGGCTCCGCGGCCGGGCAAATTGCATCGTGGCGCCGCGGCATCATGGCCGTCCTGAGACCTCGGAGGTGGTTGCAACGTCTTCGTCTCGTCGCCGCGCGCCGGGTGCGAAAAGCGCAACGGTGCATTTTGCATTTTGTTCCCGAAGTCGCGGGAGAAAAATATCAGGGCTGCACCTGAAGTCCTTTTGGGTCTTCACCCACTGCCCGGCCTTGGGTCGTTCCGTTACGCTTCGGTCACGAAACGGAAAGAACTCCGCGACGACTCGACCTAGCCACCATGCGACTGCTGTTTGTCCACGAAAGATTTGGCGCCTTCGGCGGCGCGGAAGCGAACGTACTCGTCACGGCGCATGAGCTGCGCCGCCGCGGACACACCCTCGCCATTCTGCACGGCCCGTCAACCGGCCGAGAGCAAGAAGTGTGGCGCGAGACGTTCGTGGAACGTTTCGCCCTGCCGCCCGAAGGAGCGGTGCCGGCCGTGCGGGCGGCATTGAGCGATTTTCGGCCGGACGTCGTCTTCGTCCACAAGATGGCCGATCTGAGCGTCGTCGAAGCGCTGACGTTCTGCACCGCGCCCGTCGTGCGCATGGTCCACGACCACGATCTGTATTGCATGCGCGGCTACAAGTACCATCCCGTCACCCGGCAGATCTGCACGCGGGGCGCCTCCGCCTACTGCATGTTCGCCTGCGGCGCGATGCTGGCGCGCAAACGCGGCGGCGGCTTCCCGCTGCAATGGGTCAGCTATGCGCAGAAGCGGCGGGAAATCGCGCTGAACCGGAAGTTCGCCCGCATTCTCGTCGCCAGCGACTACATGAAAGAGGAGCTGACGCGCAACGGATTCGAGCGCGACCGCATCGAGATTCATGCGCCCGTGCCTCGTCCCGCCGACGTCGGCGTGCAACCAACCTTCGGCCCGCGCAACCGGCTCGTGTACGCCGGCCAGATCATTCGGGGCAAGGGCGTCGACGTGCTGCTCGAATCGCTCGCACGGGTGCGCGAGGTGTTCGAGTGCGTGATTCTCGGCGACGGCAATCACCGCGCGCACTGCGAAGAACTGAGCCGCAAGCTCGGGCTCGCCGATCGGGTGCGCTTCGTCGGCTTCGTCCCCCAAGCGCTGATTCCGGAATATTACCGCGAGGCGAGCGTGGCATTGATGAGTTCGCTCTGGCCGGAGCCGTTCGGCGCCGTCGGGCTCGAAGCCATGCGGTACGGGCTCCCCGTCGTCGCCTTCGATGCCGGCGGCATTCGCGAGTGGCTGCTCGACGGCTGGAATGGCTTTCTCGTCCCATGGATGGATCGCGACCGGTACGCCGGCGGGATCGAAGAGCTCCTGCGCGACAAGGCTCTCGCGCAGAAAATGGGCGAGCACGGCCGCCGCTGGGTCGGCGAGCGCTTCGGCTTCCCGAAATACATCGACGGCCTGGAAAATCTTTTCGCGCGGGTCGGCAGCCCCGCCCGTCGCACCGCGCCCGCAGTGGCAGTCACCGCATGAACGCCCCGGCCACCAAAATCATCGCGATCGTCGGCGGGAGCGGCGCCGGCAAGACTTGGCTGGTCCAACGGCTGTGCGCCGTGCTGGGCGATCGCGCCTGCCATCTCGCGCTCGACGATTTTTATCGCGACCGTTCGCATCTGCCGCTCGCCCGCCGGGCCCAGTTGAACTTCGACGTGCCGCGCGCGATCGATTGGCGCGACGCCGCCCGCGTGCTGCGCGACTGCCGGGCCGGCCGGCCGACGCAAATTCCGCGGTACGATTTCGCGACGTATTCGCGCGTTGCCGCCGGGCAACCCTGGCAGCCAAGTCCGATCGTGCTCGTCGACGGCCTGTGGCTGCTTCGCTCGCCGGAGCTGCGGCCGCTCTTCGACCTGAAGGTTTTTCTCGATACCCCCACCCCGCTGCGGCTCGAGCGGCGCGTCCGCCGCGACACGGCGGAGCGCGGCTACACCGCGGACGACGTGCAAGACCGGCTCACCGCGACGGTGCTCCCGATGCACGAACGGTATGTCGAGCCGCAAAAGCGGTGGGCTGACATCGTACTGTCTCAACCCTTCCAAGAAGCAGACGTAAATCGGTTGGCCGATCGGCTGCACCCACTGCTGCAAGAAACCGGAGTTTTCCCGGCCTCCCTGCAGGAAACATTTCGCGCCGAATTGCTATCGGTGCTTGTCGCCTATGCCTACTCCAACTGAGCGCCCGCTCTCCCCGCACACCCTCGACCATTTCGCCGCCTTTGCCACGCCCTGGGGTCGGCGCCGCCAAATGCTCTACACCGGCTGGAAGCGGCTGAGCTGGCGCTGCGTGATTGGCGGCGCGCACGTCGCGAAACGTGTCGTCGATATCGTGCTAAGCGGCGCGGCACTGGTCGCCCTCAGCCCGGTTTTCCTGGTCATCGCCATCCTGATCAAGCTCGAGGATCGCGGCCCCGTTTTCTTCCGCCAGGTGCGCGTCGGCCAGTTCGGCCGGGAATTTCGGATGCTCAAGTTCCGCTCGATGCGCGTCGATGCCGAGCAGCGCTTGAAGGAGCTGCTCGCGGCGAACCAGCACGCGACCGGCGTCACGTTCAAGATCAAGAACGATCCCCGCATCACCCGCGTGGGCCACGTGCTGCGCAAGTACTCGCTCGATGAGCTGCCCCAATTCTTCAACGTCCTGATCGGCGACATGTCGCTCGTCGGCCCGCGGCCGCCCGTGCCGCGCGAGGTCGCGCTTTACACGCTCGCCGATCGTCGGCGGCTCGCCGTCAAGCCCGGCATCACCTGCATCTGGCAGGTCAGCGGCCGCGCCGAAATCGATTTCCCCGGGCAGGTGAAGCTCGACGTCCGTTACATCGAGAGCCGCAGCCTGCGCGAAGATTTCAAGATCCTCTGCAAAACCATACCCGCCGTTTTGTCCGGCGACGGAGCGTACTGATGAAAGCGATCCTTATCTGCCCCGCTGATCGACCTGCCGTCGCCCAGCTCGCCGAACCCAAGCCCCTCGCGGCCGTCGCCATTCTCGGCCGAACCGTGATCGAGTACTGGATCGAGTCCCTGCTCGGCCTCGGGGCCAAGCACGTCATCGTCCTCGCCTCCGACCGGCCGAACTCGATTCGCGCGCTCGTCGGCGACGGACGTCGTTGGGGCATCCGCGTCGATGTGATTCCCACCGCGCGGGAGCTCACGGTCGAAGAAGCGCGCGCGAAGTACCGCCAGGGGAATGCCGGCGATTGGCTGCCGGAGCACGATGTCACGCTCGTGGACCATCTGCCCGGCCAACCCGAGTGCCCGCTGTTCGAGAGCTACGCCGCGTGGTACGCCGCCGTAAAAACCTGGATGCCGAACGCGGTCACCCCCGGCCGGATCGGCGTGCGGCAAGTGGTGCCCGGCGTATGGGTCGGCTTGCGCGCGGAAATCGCGGCGACCGCCCGGCTGCAGGCACCGTGCTGGATCGGCGATTACGCGCGCATCGGCGCCAATGCCGTCATCGGACCCGGCGCGATCGTCGACGACCGCGTCGTCGTCGAAGACGGCGCGCGCATCGCGGACAGCGTGGTCGGGCCCGATACCTACGTCGGCAAATTTGTCTGCATCGAGCGCTCCCTCGCCTTCGGCAGCTGGCTGCTCAACTGGCAGACCAATTCGTCCGTGATGGTGCCCGATGCATTTCTCCTTTCCCGCCTCACCGCCAACACGACCGAACATCGCCGTTCCAATCCGTTGGCCCGTGTCGCGGCGGGGCTGGCGATGGTCGTGAGCGCCCCCTTTGCCCTCGGCGTCATTCTCGTCTCGGTCGTGCGCGGCGAATCGCCGTGGCAGCTGCGCCTGGGCTTGCGGAGCCAGCGCGGCGCGCGACGCCTGGCACAGGAAACCTTTGCCTATTACGAGCTGTGCGGCGCGAGCAACTGGCTGCGGCGCTGGCCGCAATTCTGGAACGTGCTCGCGGGCGAAATGACCTGGTTCGGCAATCGTCCGCTGCGGCCCACGCAAGCGATGACGCTGAACAGCGATTTCGAACGCCTGTGGCTCGCGGCTCCCGTCGGGCTTATTTCGCTCGCCGATGCGCACGGCTGCCGCGAAGGCATCAGCGACGAATCGTGCGCCCACGCCAGCTACTATGCGGTGCATGCCGGCGCGCAGCTCGACTGGTTCATTTTTTCGCGCGCCCTCTTGCGCGCGGCGATGGTGTGGCCGTTCCGCGGGCAACGGCGGAAAGAAGCCAGCGTCCCCCTCGAACAATTGGTGCCCAAACAAGAAATTTAACCGGTTTCGCCGTCGGTACCGGGAGCCGGCGGCGTCCCGATCTCATCAGCGAGCAATGAAAGGATCACATGAAAATAGAGCATGACGGAAACAACCTGCGGGTTAGCGACATCGCGGAACTCAACGCGGTCAACGCGTCGCAGTTCCGCGACGAAATCCGGGCGGCCATGCCTCACGCGCCGGAGACGATCGAAATCGATCTCTCCGACACGAAATTCGTCGATAGCTCCGGTCTCGGCGCGCTCTTCGCGCTGTACAAGACCGCCAACCACTCCCGCGATGGCGTGACGATGCGGCTCGTGAATCCGCGCCCGCCCATCCAGCAGCTGTTCGAGCTGACACAGCTGCACCAGCTCTACGAAATCTCGCGTCGGTAGCGCCATGCCGACGACCGCTTCAACCCGCTGCGAGCCGCCGCAGACCCGGCGGCAACCGCGCGTCCTGCGCTTGCGTCGCGATCCTCGGCGCACGCTGCGCCGCCGCGCGCCCCTACCCCGATGAGCGAAACTCCGATGCCCGCCGAACGCGGAGTCTCCAACCGCGTCGTGTTCAAATGCGACCTCGCCGCGGCGCGCACCGCGACCCGCATCCTGCGCAACTTTCTCGCCGAGCAGGGCCTCGACGAATCCGAGCTCTATCAATTCGAGCTCTGCCTCGCCGAGGCTTGCAATAACGCCGTGCAGTACGCGGGCGCCAACGTCGAATCGCCGGTCGTCGCGGAAGCGATCTATCACGGCACCGGCGTCGAGCTGCGCGTTTCCGACCACACCCCGGGTTTCGAACTGCGCGAACGCCCCGCGAACGTCGATCCCATGCAGGAGAGCGGGCGCGGACTGTTCATCATCCAATCGATCATGGACGACGTGCGTTACTATCGCGGCGACGGCCGCAATACGCTCGTCATGCGCAAGTCGCGCACCCGGCAGCAGCATCGTCCCGAGGCCGCCGTCGCGACGATCGAGGACGCGCGCCGGCAACTCGAGAGTTGCCAGCAAACGATCAGCGGAATGGCCCGCGAGCTCTGCGTCCGTTCCGAGACCCTGGCCGCGATTTTCCGCTGCTCCGCCGAACTCGGGCGCACCAACGACCTCGAAGGCTTCGGCCGGCGCTTGCTGAGCGACCTTCTCCATTTGACGTCCGCCGATTGGTTCGTGCTGCGGCTCGTGGCCGCCGGTGAAACCCGCCTCACGGTCTTCGCGGCCTCGGATCCCCATCTGCGGGGCGCGCCGCTCTCGCTGAACGCGGGCACCGAGGGGCAATACGGCTTGGAGCTGGCCGCGGCTTTTTCCCGCCGGGCGATCGATTTCGATCTGGGGGCGCAGAGCACGCCGGAACCGCTGAGCGTCGCCGGCGCGCGCGCGGGCGGAGTGGTCCAACCGTTGCTCTTCGGCGAAAAACTCGTCGGCACGCTGGCTATCGGCCGCCGTGAAGCGGCGCCGTTTTCCGCCCTCGAAGCGGAGATGATCCGCACCTTTGCGGAATTCATGGCCGTGCAAGTGATCAATGCCCGGCAACTCGAGGACCAAGTCCACGCGCGACTGGTCGCCCACGAGCTCGATATCGCGCACCGCATCCAGCGCGCATTGCTGCCGCGGCATCTGCCCCAACTTCCGGGCTTCACGCTCTCGGCGAGCTGGGAAAGCGCCCGCCAAGTCGGCGGCGATTTCTACGACGCGATCGTCCTCGACGCCAACACGCTGCTGCTCGTCGTCGCCGACGTCATGGGCAAGGGCGTGCCGGCCGCGATGTTCGCCACCATCATGCGCAGCTTGCTGCGCGCGCTCGTCGGCCGCACGCGCCGCCCCGCCACGCTGCTCCGCCGGCTCAACGAGCTGCTCTACGACGAGCTTTCCTCGGTCGGCATGTTCATCACCGTCCAGCTCGTCGTCGTCGACACGCAGCGGCGCGAACTCGTCGCCGCGAGCGCCGGCCACTGTCCGGTGCTAATCGCTTCGCCGAGCGGCGTGCAGCCGCTGCGCATCGCCGGCACCCCGCTGGGCGTGCTGCCGAACCCGCGCTATCGCGAGCAAACCGTCGAGCTGGCCTCGCCCTCGGGACTCCTCCTTTACACCGACGGCATCACCGAAGCGCTCAACGCCTCCGGCGAAATGTTCGGCCACGAACGCCTCGCCGAATGGGTGCGCGCGCGCCACGGCGCCGTCGCGGATGCCGACGCGTTCCGCGACGAACTGGCGGCCGAGATCGAGCGCTTCTGCCGCGGCGAGCCGCTGCGCGACGACCAAGCGTTCGTCGTGTTGCTCGAGCGGCCCGTCGCCCCCGCTCCGGTCGCGGTGCCCACCGTGACGACCGGCGACTTCCTCGCGCCCAATCCGAATGCGCAGCCGCGCGAATACGTTTTTCCGCCCGTACCTCTCATCCCCACGTCACCATGAAACCGGTCCTATCCCTCTTCGTATTTGTCGACGCCTGCGGCTGGCAGATTATCAAAGACGATCCGTTCGTCAGCGATGTCGCGCCGTACCGGCGCCGCCTGCGATCGGTTTTCGGCTACAGCTCGGCGTGCATCCCCGCCATTCTCTCGGGCCGCTATCCGGCGGAGAACCGCAACTGGTCGTACTTCGTCTACGATCCGGCAAACTCGCCGTTCCAATCGCTGCGCTGGCTGCGCTGGATTCCCTCGGCGGTCACGAGCCGGCGGCGCGTGCGCAATGTCCTTTCGGCCTGGGCCAAGCGGAAGCTCAATTTCAAAGGCTACTTCGACCTGTACAACATGCCATTCCGCGACATCGCGCTCTACGATTTCACGGAAAAGAAGAGCCCGCTCCAACCGCGCGGCATGAATCGCGGCACGAACATTTTCGATTTTCTCGAAGAGCGGCAGATCCCGTATCACGTCAGTGAGCCGGCGCGCGGCGAAGAGGGTAATCTCGACGCGTTGCTGTCCGACGTGGCCGCCGAGTCGATCGATTTCGCCTTCCTGTATTGGCCGGAGCTGGACGGCCTGATGCATCGCGTCGGCAACGATTCGCCGGAAGTGCCGGTCAAGCTGCGGAGCTACGAGGCGCGCATCAACCGGCTGCTCGCGTGCGCCCGCGAGCACTACGAAGACGTTCGGCTCTATGTTTTCAGCGACCACGGCATGGCGAACTGCGACCGCCACGTGAATCTGCGCGCGAAAATCGAGGCCCTGAAATTGCGCTTCAACGAGGACTACGCCGTCGTGTACGACTCCACGATGGCGCGCTTCTGGTTCTTCAACGACGCGGCGCGCCAAAAGATCACCGCTTGCCTGCAACAAGTGCCCGAGGGCGAAATTCTCAGCGACGCGGAACTGACCGATCTCGGCACGCTCTTTCCCGACCGTTATTTCGGCGAACTCATCTTCCTCATGAGCGAAGGCACGCTGATCGTGCCGAGCCACATGGGCGAGCGGCCGATTCGGGCGATGCACGGCTATCATCCGGATGCGCCGCATAGCTACGCCTCGTTGTTGACCAACCAGCCCAATGTGCCGGCCGGCATCAACGCCATCCCCGACATGTACAAGCTGATGGCAAACGAGGCCGAAGCGGCCCACGCCGCCAACCGTGCCGTCAAAGCCGACGCGGTCTTCGCGAAATAGGTGGCGCTGCGTTTCGGCGCGCCTCCTTCACGCTTCTTCTTGCCCATGACGTCCGTTGTCTCTCCCCCGCCTCCCCGCCCAGCCGCGGCCCGCGCCGATCTCACGCTCGATGCGATCGAGTGCGAGGCTCGCCCGGTCCCGCCGCGACCGCTGCATATTGCTTTTGCGCTCGGCGGCACCGATCTCGGCAAATCCGGGATCGGCACGTACGTCCGCGAAGTCTTGCCGGCGTTGATCGCGCAAGTGCGGAGCGAGGGCGGCACCGTGACCGCGTTCGGCCACGCCCAGGAATTGGACGCCTACGCCGCCGCGCTCACGGGAGCGCAAACGCGGCGAGTGCCCTTGCTGCCCATGCGCCCGGCGATCAATGCGCTTTGGCATTTGCAACGCGCCAACGCCCTCGCCCAGCGAATCGACGCGGATGTCTTGCTGCTGCCGGCGGCGAATCGCCGCATTTCAGGCAACGGCATTATTCCGACCGTCGCCGTCGTGCACGACTTGGCGCAATTGCGCGTCCAACAGAAGTACGACTGGAGCCGCATGCTGTATTTTCGCCGCGTGCTCTTGCCGGCCTTTCATCGCCCGACGCGCTTGGTCGCCGTCAGTGCGGCCACGCGCAACGACCTCGTGCAAACCCTCGGCCTCGCCTCGGAACGCGTGCGGATCGTGTACAACGGCGTCAACACCGCGCAGTTCAAGACGCTCGACCCCTCTTCGCGGCGTGTCACGGAGGCCCGGCGAGCGCTGCGCTTGGCCGACAAACCGTATCTGCTCTACCCCGCGCGGCTCGAACATCCCGGCAAGAATCACGTGCGCCTGCTGCACGCCTTCGCGCAATCGGGCTTGGCCCGCACGCATACCCTCGCGCTGTCCGGCGCGGACTGGGGCGGCGGAGAGATCCTGCGCGCAACCGTCCGCGAGCTGCAGCTGGAAAGCAGCGTGACGTTTCTCGGCTTCGTTCCGAACGATCGATTGCCGGCCCTCGTGACGGGAGCCGACGCGGTCTTGATGCTCGGCCTGCACGAAGGCTTCGGTTTGCCGGCCCTGGAAGGTCTGAGCGCTGGCCGGCCCGTGTGCGTTTCCAATACGGGCGCGTTGCCGGAAGTCGTCGGGACGCTCGGCGTGCAATGCGATCCGCTGTCCGTCGATGCGATCGCGTCAGCCCTGCGTCAGGTGATCGACGACCAGCCACTCCGTCGTCGTTGCGAAGACGAAGGTCCAGCCTGGGCGGAAAACTTCACCTGGACGCGCACCGCGCAAGGTCTGCTCGCCGCCTGTCACGAAGCCGCGCCATAAGAGCACACCAGATCTAAATGGCCTAAGGTGCGGCGTCTTTCCGGCCGAAGCCTCTCAATAGTGGACGCGTTCATCGAAGTTCGACTGTCCGTCAACCCGACTCGACGCCTGCACGCTCCTGGGTTAGGCCGCATAACCCGTGATCGGGCCTTCAACCATTAGGATAGAGATCTTTTTGTCTTTGCTAATATCG
This sequence comes from uncultured Opitutus sp., assembly GCA_966252355.1. Classification (GTDB taxonomy): domain Bacteria; phylum Verrucomicrobiota; class Verrucomicrobiia; order Opitutales; family Opitutaceae; genus ER46. Next base: position 21,400 of record CBINOT010000006.1, read on the forward strand.
CCCGGATTGGAACCAGGTGAACCCTCTGGGACCGGCATGCCGAAGTGATCGTAGTAAGCTTTCCAGGCGGGGAGAATCTGCCCCGTTGCAGGGTCTCTAAAGCTCATCGGTCGCTCCACAAAGAATTCTTCACCGCCGTTGGCGGCTTTAAACATGTCGACGACTAACTCGCTGCAGTAGAGCTTTGCTTCGTCCGTGAGGTACAGGTCGTCATAAGCCGTGTCCCGTTTCGATAGGCCGTATGCAATAGCTTTCGGAATCAACGGACGATGAGCGGGCTTGAGGCGTCCGACCATGTAGCGGGGGACGCTTTGAACCGGATCGTTCGAGCGGCGCAGAAAAACGGCGATGTTGGTTAGCCTTACCTCGGGAGGGAATGCCTCCAAGACAAACGTGCCTTGAGGGTTGGTCACGATGACGCCCATATGGTTGACGCGTGCGCCCTTGTAGCCCTCCGTCACCGCCGAGATAGCATTCTCGCTACCGCCGAACTGTATAAATGCCAAGTCTCCGGTTCGATAATTCATATATGGTTTTAGGCGGTAAAACGAGTCGGGCATCCGTCGCACGGCTGTTAACGCGACCGAACGCACAACAGGCTTCTTATCGCCCGGGCACTGGACAAGCGCATTCTTCGACCGCGACGAAGTCTCGTTTCGTCATTGAGACTACATCCTGATTTGCTCGATCCTAGGAATGGTGACGCCACCGGAGCCCCACGGCAGACCGCCCTAAACATATACTTGAATCGGCCGTCGCTTCGAGAACGACTCCAGGGCGATTTTTAACATGGCGTCCGCCTCTGGGTCGCTGAGGCAGAACCCTGCTTGTTTCTTTTTCGGTGCAAGCTATGCCCGTCCCCTCCTGAGAAAACTCGATGGTGACTAGCCTTTGGAGTCGGGCGCCAACTCCGCTCGATTCACCACGACACTGAGCGGTATGACCGCCCTCTAAATCGGCCGATAAACCCACGGAAGCGATGACGAGCACTATGATAATTTTTTCATGTATATTTAGTGCGTACTGGTATCGTTTATTAAGCCCAAATGGGCTGAAATCCTGTAAGCGAACAATAACCACCGCCGAATATCCACTACCCGCCACCCTAGCGGGTAAACGTGACAACCGCTCACGCGAAGCGCCACGCGACGATCCGAGTTTTCTTTTGTCCGTGAGCGAGGTCGATGGTGCGGATTTCCGCCGGCGCCACCGCGGCTAGCGCGCGCCGGATCGGCGGCAGGCTGTCGCGTTGCGACACCAAGGTCGTGAACCAGCGGCAGAGATCGGGGTGCCGCGCGCTTTCCGCGATCATTTGCGCGACGAATCCGATTTCGCCGCCGCGGCACCAGAGCTCGTTGCTCACGCCGCCAAAATTGCGCGCCAGCGGCACGCGCTTCCCGCCGGCCAGGTTGCGCAGCTTGCGCGCGGTCCCAGCCGCGGCCGCTGCCGCGGACGCGTGAAACGGCGGGTTGCACATCGACGCGGCAAAACGTTCTCCGCGGCGAATAACGCCCTCGAAGATCGCGCTGCGGTTGGTCTGCCGGCGCAGTTCAACTTTGCGCGCCAGCGACGGATTCGCGTCGACGATCCGTTGAGCGGACGCGAGCGCGACGGGGTCGATGTCGGACCCAACGAAGCTCCAGTCATATTCCGCCACGCCAACGATGGGATAGACGCAGTTGGCTCCCACTCCGATATCGAGCACCTTTATTGCCGACCCAGCGTTCGGGCTGCGGTCACCGGCCAAAAGGTCCGCGAGATGATGAATATAATCCGCGCGTCCTGGCACCGGCGGACACAAGCAGCCCGGCGGCAGCGTCCAGTCGGCGATGCCATACTGCAGCCGAAGCAACGCTTGGTTGAGCCGCCGGACGGCGTCGGCATCCGCGAAATCGATGGTGGGTTCGCCGCTCGGATTGCGAATCACGTGCGTGGAAAGTTCCGGGCAGGCCCGCGCGAGGGCAGCAAAATCATATCGGCCCTGATGGCGGTTGCGCGGATGGTGAGCGGGAGCCACGGCGATGAAGGAAGGCAAAATCCACCTCACGTGAACACGCAAATCGTCCGGCTGAAGCATCGGCGAACCCTCGCTACGCAATGCTAGTCCCGATTTAATCGCCGCTTCTGAAGCTCGCTAAGGCACGAGATGTCCTGGCTGCTGTCCACGGGGCCTCACGGCGGCCGCCAGCTAACGTACTGCCAGTGAACGAACGGTCGGTCCCGTGGTTTTCGTGCAACCCAACACGCCGCATCCACCGCATCCGACACCGCCACGCCACTTCAGGCGCTGAGCGGGCGCTCGCGTTTTCCCGCGATGATCCTGTTGTCTTCCCACCCGTTGCTGATCGCCGCTGCCGCCGGCAACGGGGACCACCGCGCCACGCTTTTCTTCGTTCAAATCGTGCTGCTCATCGTCGTGGGCCGATTGCTCGGGGAAGGCATGCAACGCGTCGGCCAGCCCGCGGTGCTCGGGCAATTGCTGGCCGGAATCATTCTCGGCCCGAGCGTTTTCGGCGCGCTCTGGCCGTCGCTGCAGCAAACGATCTTCCCGCTCAGTTCGTCGCATCGCGAAATGCTGAACGCCGTTTCGGAGCTGGGCGTGCTCATGCTGCTGCTCGTGACCGGCATGGAAACGGACCTCGCGCTTGTGAAACGCGTGCGGTTCGCCGCGATGACGATTTCCGTGGCCGGCATCGTGTTTCCTTTTGCGTGCGGCTACGCGCTCGGCGAGTTCCTGCCGGAAAGCGTGTTGCCGGACCCTGAGCGTAGGCTGTTCACGTCGCTGTTCCTGGCGGTCGCGTTGTCCATCTCCTCGGTGAAGATTGTCGCGGCGGTCCTGCGCGAAGTGGATTTTCTGCGGCGCAATCTCGGGCAAGTCACGCTCGCGGCCGCGATCATCGATGACATCGTCGGCTGGACGATTCTGGCGATGGTCGGCGGGCTGGCGGCGCATGGCAAAGTGGTGCTCGGACCTTTGCTGGTCAGCGTCGGCGGCACGATAGCGTTTCTGGTTTTTTGTTTCACCATCGGACACCGCTGGGTCGCGCGCGTCATTCGCTGGGCCAACGACCATTTCGTGATCGAGATGCCGGTCATCAGCGTGATTTTGATTCTGATGATCGTGCTGGCGCTGCTGACCAATCTCATCGGCGTTCACACCGTGCTGGGAGCGTTCGTCGCCGGGATCATGGTCGGACAGTCGCCGATTTTGACCAAACACATCGAGGAGCAGCTCCGCGGATTGATCGTCGCATTGTTCATGCCGGTATTCTTCGGCGTCGCCGGATTGGCGATCGATCTGAAGGTGCTGCTCGACCCGCAAATTTTCGGATTGGCCGTGCTGGTCATCGGCATTGCGAGCATCGGAAAGCTCGGGGGAGCCTACATCGGCAGCCGGTTTGCCCGCTTGACCAACGCGGAAGCGCTCGCCGTGGGCTTCGGCATGAACGCCCGGGGCTCGACGGAAATCATCTTGGCCACGATTGGCCTCACGATGGGGGTGCTGAATCAGCGCTTGTTCACCATCATCGTGGTCATGGCTGTCGTGACCACGCTCGCGATGCCGCCGCTGCTGCGCTGGGCGCTGTCGAGGGTGCCCATGGGCGCGGAAGAGAAAACCCGGCTCGAAACCGAAGCGGCCGAGGAGAGAGATTTGATGCCGAAAGTCGAACGTGTGCTCGTGGGATTGGATACCAGCGACAATGCGCGATTGGCCGGCCGGCTCGCCGGGTGGCTCGTCGGAGCGCGTCAAATTGCGACGACGGTGATCGATTTGAGCGGCACGGAAAAGGGTGCCCCGCCCTCGCCGTCGAGCCAAGGGGTCGTCGACGAAGCCGCCACGGCCACGAACGCCCTTGCGGGCGCAAAAGCAAAGGAGAAGTCGGCGAAGAAAACGAGCCCGGCCGAACCGGTGCAAACGCCCGAGGAACGATTGCCCGTGAAGGAGCTGATCTCCGTGCTAGCGCCGAAATCGCTGCCGGAAGAAACCGAAGACGCCGTTGCCCAGGCTCTGCTCACCGAAGCGAAAAATGGGTACGGGCTGCTCTTCTTGGGCATGACGGCCGCGAACAAGGGCGAAATGCAGGCGTTGCCGGCGCACATCGAAACGATTTTTCGCGAGTTTTCCGGTCCGGTCGCCGTTCTCATCCACGCCACCGCGCGGCAAAAACTCCTCGATGCGCGCGTGAACAGCATCCTCGTGCCCACGACCGGGGCGGAATATTCGCGTTTCGGAGCCGAGGTGGCCGTGGCAATCGCGAAAGGCTGCGGAGCGACGATCACCGCGTTTCACGTTGCCGCGCCGCCCGCCGACAGCGATCTGCTGCGTCGTCCCGACAAATTGCTGCGACCCGCGCGTGCGTTGCTCGGCGATATCGTCGCACTCGGCCAGCGCGAAGGCGTGCGCGTGACATCGAAAGCCACGGTCGGCTCCGAAAAAGAGTCCGCGATCCTCCGGCAGGCGGAACGAGGCGGACATCAGCTGCTCGTTTTGGGCACCAAAGCCTGGTCCGGCGAGGAGCTGCGTTTCGGCAACAGCGCGCAGGCGATCATCGAGCGTGCTCCCTGTCCGATTCTGATCGTCAAATCGTAGGCTATTGCCAGCGCCGCCACGTCGGAAAAATTCTGCTAATTTCATTTCAACCGGCACGATTTCGAGCCGATCAGCGGTAAGGCAATATCCCTATCGCCTCGCACCCTCTCATGCCGAGTTCGCCGACCAGCCCGGCGCCGCTTTTGACGGCGACAGACATCATGAATCACGGCCAGGCCTTGCCGGCCGCGCCGCGTATCTTGGCGAGGCTCACCGAGATGCTCGCCGATATCGACACCGATGTATCGGCCATTTCCCAGGTTTTGCGAACGGATCCGGCCCTCACCACGCGCGTCATTCGGATGAGTAAAACCATCATGTTTGGCGGCGCCGGCGCCGAGGTCGTCGACATCGAGCAGGCGCTCACGCGGGTGGGATTTTCCAATGTTCTCAGCTTGGTCGGCGCCGCCGGAATTACGCAGCTGGCGCCCGAGCCGCTGAAACTGTACGGCATCGACCTCGATACTTTTCAACGTTGCTCGCTTTGCCATGCGCTGGCGGCGGAAACGCTCGCGCGGGCAGTCGGCGAGGACAGCCAAGCCGCATATGTCGCCGCGCTGCTGCGGGGGCTCGGCATGCTCGTCTTGAACCGCGCCGTCGACGGTGTGCTGGGCGACGAAGCGATGTTCGTTCCGGAGCAGGAGCAATCCTACGAAGAATTCGAACTGCGGCTTTTCGGCGTCACGAGCGTCGCGGTCACCCGCACGTTGATGGAAGAATGGCAATTCCCGGAGGCGATCGTCAGCGCGATCGACCTCCACCACCTCAACCGGCCCGACGCCTTGTCGAATCGGCTCGCGTGCATCGTGAATGTCGCGGGTGAAATTGCCGCCGCAGCCGGCCGCGGACTTCCGGGCGATCATGTGCACTGGACCGCGGCACCGGAAAAATACGATGTGCTCGGCGTAACCTTCGAATCGTGGAACGAGCTCTGCGACGGCACCCGCGAACGATTCGTGGGTGCGTGCGACGCGCTCAAAGCCAGCTGAGGCCCGCCGCGTTCAGGAACGCGGCTTCGCCATTCGCCCCTGCCGCAAGGCCGGAATCACCGCCGGCTTCGAATATGCGCCAGCGCCGCGGGCGCCAGGACGCCGCGACCTTCCGCGATCGCCAGCAAACGCTGCTCGAGGGCGGCGGATCCGTCGAAGCGCGCCTCTGTCGCGCTCGTTGCCGCAGCGACGCCGGGCACGCTCGAAGCCCGGGCCGCGCCCGTCAGCAGCACGGTGGAACGCTCGACCGTGAAACGTTCCAAGTCGACGCTGACGCTGGAACGATTTGCCACGACGATACCGCGATAGCCGAGCTTGGGATGCGATGGCGCGGCCGCCGCTGAGGGCGCGCGAGGAAAGGCCTTCGCCGCCCCGAGGATTTCGCGAATCTCCGCCATATCCGTAATCGTGAACGTCGGATTCGGCCGCCCGGAATAGATCATGATCTCGACCTCCAAGCGTTCCGGCGCCGTGGCGGGCATTGCCGGGAGAGTGGCAGCGAGGACGAACCAAAACGGGGCGAGGGAGAAGAATTTGAGATGCATCGACGTTAACGAATGTTGGCGTGGCCTTGGCCTTGAATGCAGTCCGAAGGCGTAAAGTAGTAACCGACGAACTGCGTGTAGCCGCCACGGTCGGCGGTTTCCGGGTTCGTGATCGGATTGCCGGAGTTGTCGAGATTCGACGCGTACGAGTGGCCAATTTTACCCGACCAGCGACCGTCGCTGTCCTGCCGGTACCAGTGAAAGTCCTGCCCTGGCCAGATCGCGAGCGCGATCTTCGTCTTCCCCTCCGGCGAAATCGCGGTCGCAGTCGTCGGCTCGAGACCGTCGTAAATTGCGCCGGCATTCACTTGGCTGGCGTCGACCGAAGTCATCGTGTAACCCCCGCCGCGCCCCGGCTGCGCCATCGTGTCGGTCCGCTTGTTGTTCGCGTAATTATAGCAGTTGTTGTTCAGGCAGATCACCGAGTTGCTGTTCCAATAGGTCGGCTCGTACGCGGGTGTGCACCACGCGACCGTGGGAACGACCAGCCTGAAACCGCTGCCCCACGCCGGCGTGCTAGCCGAAGCGCCAGCCGTGTCTTGCGCTTCGGTCCAAAAATACCATGTGCCGGTCGTCGAAAGCGTGATGGAGCGCGTGACCGCGCCGCTCGCGCCGGATTGGGCGACGAAGCTGCCGCCGTTGTTGTCGTAGAAGCCCGAGGTGTCGTTCCAGACGTTATAGCGAATGCCGCTCAAATTGGAGTCGGCGTCCGTCGCGCTGAAGTTCACCGAGACGGTCGTGTTCAACGCGACCGTGGCGCCGTTCGAATATCCCGGCACGCTGACGCTCGGCACGGGCGGATTGTTGACCGGCCCGCTGCCTTCGATGTATCCGCGCACCGGCTGCGAAGTGCTGGTGCCTTGGGCATAGCCCGAAACCCAATCGCTGCCCGGCAGACCGAAATTGGATAGATACCGGTTTTGGTAGGTGCCCGTGGAATTGCTGATCTCCTGAATCGTCACGCTCTCGGCGACCCACTGGCCGCCGACCTTGCGCACATTGTTCAGGAACACGATCGCGCCGGCTTTGCCCCAATAATAGGTTGAGGAGCTCGCATAAATATTGCCGAACCGAACATTGGCATACGCATAGCCACTCGTTCCATTCACCTCAGCCGCGAACCACATGTTGTACACCGCGTAGCCGCGCGCGTTGAAATCGATATAGGTATTGCCGGTGAACGATTCCGCGCGGAGGCCGACGGCGGCCAGAAGCGCAAGGCCAAGCGCCGCGATCAGGCGGCGGCGAGAAAAAGAGATCATGGGAAAATGTGGGGACATCAGCGCGTGCGCGGCGCGAGCGTAGTCGATCACGTCACGAAACCGCCGACGCGCAGAGCCAGGGCAGCTAGTCATGCGCTCTTTTTCCGCCAAACCCGAATAGGGTCTTTCCCAGGGGACGCACCATCGGCGTCGCGCCACTCTTGTACTGCTTGCGAACTACAGGTGCGTCGCGAACGCGATCATGCCGGCGACCAAAAATACGATGGGCGTCAACGGAAACGCCGTCGGCGGCTTCGGACGCGGGTACTCGGGCACCAAATCCGCCGCGAGCATGCGATCGTAGAGATCCGGATGCGTCGCCAACGTGCGAGATTTTGTGACCGCGGGCAGGTGATTCGTTCGATAGATGCGTTCCAACGCCCGTGCGAACACCGGACCTTCGCTCGCGGTGTGACGGGCGATTTTGTCCGCCCGCTTCTCCATGGCCCGCGACATCCGGGACGCGCCCAGCCACGCCAGCACGATGATCAAACCCAACATCGCGATGCCGCCCGAGGAGTAGTGATGTGCGATCGGACGCGCGAAGATCAATGGCATGAAAGTCCAGCCGGAAATCACCCGCGCGGCGATGACCCAGCGCGATTCCGACAAATGGCCAAGTTCGTGGGCGCACACCGCTTCGAGCTCTTCGTCCGGCGCGACGTCGACCAATTTGGTCGTAAACAAAAGCACCCCTCGCGTGACGATCGCGAAGGCGCCGGCGGCAGGGTTGTCGAGCTCCCACACGCCACGCGGCCGCACGCCTACTCGCTCTCCCGCGCGGTCCACCACCGCGCTCACGCGGGCCGAGGGCGCTCGCGCCACGCCGAGCCAGCGCAAGAGCGCGACTCCTCCGCCCCACTGCAAAAACGTCAAACAGCCAGCATACGCGAGGAACAACGCCACGCTACGGCCGCCCCATTCCACTGGCATTAACGCCGCCGCGACCATCAGCGTGAGCCAATTGAGCGAGCGCAGCACCACGGTCGCGGCCGCGAGATGCAGGCAGCGCTTGAGATTCAATTCGGGGTACAGGGATCGCTCCATCGGAAACACGCCCAACAATGCGCCCAAGTAGCAGAGCAGCCCGGTCGCGGCCCAGGAAAGCTGGCGATCGTAATTATACGTGAAGAGCGCGACCGCCGCCGGGATATAGATCACATTCATCCCCGCCGCGACGCGTGCGGGGTACAATGCCCGCGCACGCTCGGTCCAATGCGCCTCGATCGACTTCCGCCAGGGCCGCAGCTCGAGCCAGGTGCATGCCCCGCTCAAGAGCATACCGAGCGGAATAGCCAAAATGTAGACCAGCACCGGAGAATGCATGGGCTGCGCCTACGTTTCGCGCGAGACTAGCCGCTCGATCCACATGCCCACCGCCATTGCGGGCACGAAGAGCAGCGCTTCGAAGCGCCACCCCGCGAGACTTGCGATCGCCGGGCCGGGGCAGAAGCCGCCCAGCCCCCAGCCCATCCCAAAAATAACCGCGCCGAGCACGAGCCGTCCATCGATCGGATCGGTATTGCAGCTTGGCAGCGTCGTGCCGAACCAGCCAGCCCCTCGCGCGCGTCGCCGCCACACCCACACGCTAAGCCCAAAGGTAGCGACCGCCCCTCCCATCACAAATAAGAGCGTCGGATCCCAGTCGCCCGTCACATTCAAAAACCCGATCACGCGACGCGGATCGGTCATGCCCGAAAGCGGCAGACCGAGTCCGAAGAACACACCCGCGGCGAAAATCGTCAGCCAACGGCGTTTCATGGGAGAATCGAGTTGAGGCTCGAGTGCTGCAGAACGCCAACGGTGATCATGCCTGCGAGCATGAACACGAGCGTGGCGACGAATGCCGTGCGCGAGCCCATGCCGATCCCGCAAACGCCGTGTCCGCTCGTGCAACCGCCGCCGAGTCGCGTGCCGAAACCCACCAGCAATCCGGCGATGAGGATCGCGGCGGTCGAATGCACCGGGTGGTACGCTCCTGCCGCTTCGCTGCGCGCGAAGGCGATGCCGGCACCGATCAGCAATCCGACAAAGAAGAGCATGCGCCACGCGGTATCGCCGCGCTGCGGTCGCAGCACCCGACTGAACATGCCGGACATGCCGGGAATCTTGCCTGTGGCGAGTACACCGAGCGAACTCGCCAGCCCGATCAACGCCCCGCCCGCCAGGGCTTGGTACCACGGAAACGCTGGAGTCATCCTCCCTTTTTCACCGACCAACCCGAAAAAGTCCACGCCGCGTCCGTTTGCGGCCTCACGCGCCAAAGTGGCGTCACTCGTTCAACCAAACCGCCATCGGCGCGAGGCCACGGTTGTTCCAGGCGAAATACGGAATCGCAGTGACTTGGCCGACGGCCGTGTGCGCGGACGTCGCGCCGTCGACCGTCAGCACGGTCAAACCGCGCAAGAGCTTTGGCCGTCGTTCCACGCCAACGTGCGCGGTGGTCGGCACGATGAGCGTGTCGACACCAAGTGCGCGATCCACGTCTTCGACGCAGTACACGACCGGACCGCGTTCGAACGCAACGCGACCCTTGTCCGCCGACACCTTGTCGTGGGCATGCACGCGGTTGATCGGCATCGGGAGATTCAGCTCGACGACGTCGCCGTCCTTCCACTCGCGCGCGATCACGAGATAACCGTGATCCAGCACCGGCTTCACGGCGGCGCCGCCGATCGTAGCCGACCATTCGGTGCCTTGCGGCGGGTTGGCATACGAATACAAGTCCGAGGGCACGGGCCTGCCTTGCGCCCATTCCGGGATGCGGACGCGCAATGTGAACGTCGACGGTTTGTCGGGGCGCACGGCAATCTTCACGGCCCCAGCCCACGGGTAATCGGTCGTCTGTTCCAATCGGACCGCATTGCCGCCGACGTTCGCTTTGCCTTCGCTGGTCGCGAAGAAATTCACGTAGAGCGCGTCGTCGCGCACGGCATAAAAATATCCGGTCAACGCCGCGAGGGTGCGCATGAGATTTGGCGGGCAGCACGCGCAACCGAACCAGGGCACGCGGCCGGCATGGCCGCTGTTATTCTTTTTCTCCCCGTCGTACACGAGGGGGTTCGGATAGAAGAAGCGATCGCCGGAGACCGACACGCCGCTCAAGAATTCGTTGTAAGCCGACCGTTCGAACACATCCATATACTTGGCGTCGCCGGTCATCAGGAACATGCGGTGATTCCACATCATCAGCGCAACGGCCGCGCAGGTTTCGTTGTAACCGTCGTTCGGCAGTTCGTAGTCACCGCCATAGGCCTCGTCTTTGGTCACGGCGCCGACGCTGCCGATCACGTACAGTTTCTTGCTGACGACGTTGTCCCAAATCCGGTTGATCGCCGCGAAATAGCGCTCGTCTCCCGTCAACGCGGCGACGTCCGCCATGCCGGAATACATGTAATTGGCGCGGACGGCGTGACCGACGGCTTCCGTTTGCTCGAGGACCGGGAGATGACGCTGGTTGTACTTCGATCCGCCCGGCCCGCGCACGTCCAAGAAGGTCTGCGCCAACTCCAGCCAGCGCCGATCCCCGGTCACGCGATACAACTTCACGAGTCCCATCTCGACGATCTGGTGACCTGGCGCGATCCGGAAGCTGCGATCGCCGAAATCGTGCCACAGCAGCTCCGCGTTCTTGAGCGCCACGTCGAGCAGGGTGCGCTTTCCCGTCGCCTGAAAGTGCGCCACCGCCGCCTCGTACAAATGCCCGCAGTTATACAGCTCGTGGCTGGCGTGCGGGTCGTTCACCCAACGCTTCGGCGCGATCCATTTGTGCGCCGGCGAGTCCGGATGCATCGTCCGAAACGTGTACAAATAACCATCGGGCTCCTGCGCGGCGGCAATTCGCGCGATCCATTCGTCGAGCGTCTTTTCCAAATCGGGATCGGGATGGACGCTGAGGGAGTACGAGGCGGCTTCGATCGATTTGTAGGCGTCGGTATCGTCGAAGGTGAACGTCGTGAGCGGCTGGTTTTGAAAGTGCGTCTCGCCCGCCGCGCGGCGGCGGAGCGTTTCGGCGGCGAGATCGAAGTTCTTCAGCCGGTTCGACTCTTCGCATTGCTTCAACGCGAACGGGATCGTGACGGTCCGGTTTACCTCTTGCCGAGTTTGCCAAAAGCCGTCGGTGATTCGCACGTCGGTGAATGGAACCGGCTGCACCGGATAGTCGCCGGCGAGCGAAGCCGACGCAGCAAATAAGAACACGCCGAACGCGAACACGAAGGAGAAGCGCATAAAAAAGAGGTCCGTCGCCTGAACGGAGTTTTCGGCGCGCCATGCGTATCGAACCATTCGCGGTTCGCCGTCAATCCGATCGAGCGATGCGTTATTTGGCATCGAGAAAGCCCGGGACATAGCGGAGACGGATTGACCGATAGTACGACAACGGATGGTCCGGAGGCTCTACGCCGGGCGGCAACGGTCGCTGCGAAAACGTTTGGAAATACTGGGTGCAAGCGTCGCGCCACTGGCGCGCGTCGCGTTCCTGGCGCGCGAGCAACGCTTTCACGTGGCGAAAGCGCGCCGGGTCGATCTTCGGTTCCAACGTCTCCCACTGCTTTTGCCAGCCGCGCACCGCATCGACGCCCGCTTGATAATGCAGGCACAGTTCGTCCCAAAGCGTCCGGCCCGAACGCATCGAGTAGTCCCATGGCAAGTGATGAAACCATAGCAGCAGCGCGTCCGGACAGGTCGCGAGATCGGCAAACCGCGTTCCGACCGGTGGAGCGTATTGGGCGGCCGCGTTCGACCCGGTTTCCGTCCGATCGAAGCCGATGCCCTTCGGGTCCGCTCGGTGATAATACGACGCTCCCCACTCCGGGCGCGATTTGTTGGCGTCCCACGGCGCGGGACCGTAGTGATGGATCGGCGCCATGATGTGAGCGAGGCCCAGCGGCATCGAATAGTTCACGACGACCTCACGGGACTCGAGGAGCATTGGCTCGAGGATGCGACGGACGTCCGGATCGGAACCGAACGTCAGGCGCGTCCACTCGTCCGCAATCGTCTCCGCCGTGAGCGCTGGATCCCACGCGAGGCGGCCGAACGCATACCAATTCGCCTGCGCCAGCGGATGGCCGGTCCAGTTGCGCGCGTCGCCGATATTCGACACGCCCGCGATCAGCGTCAGCGGCTGATGGTCGAGGCTCCCGTCGATCACGCGCGCGACAGTCGAGCCTGGGCCCTGAGCGTGCGTGTCGGCGTCGAGGACCTCTTTCCACAGCGGAGCGAGGAATGCCAGTTGCATGCTGAACCCGAGGTACTCCTGCGCGATCTGCAATTCCAGCCCCAGCGAGGTGTGCGGCATCGCGCCAAATAGCGGGTGGAATGGCTCGCGAGGCATAAAGTCGAGCGGGCCGTTCTTGACCTGGACGACGACGTTCGGCCGAAACTTTCCGTCTCGCGGTTTGAACTCCAGGTACGCCTTCTTCGTCCGGTCTTCCGGCACCTTCGACTCGTATACGAACGCCCGCCACATCACGATGCCGCCATGCGGCGCGAGCACATCGGCAAAGGCGTTGGCGCCGTCATCGTGAGTGCGCCCGTAATCCGCGGGCCCCGGCTGCCCTTCCGAGTTCGCTTTCACCAGCCAGCCGCCAAAGTCGGGAATCAGCCCGTAGATTTCGTCCGCCTTCGCCTTCCACCACGCCGCCACGGCGGGATCCAGCGGGTCCGCCGTCGTCAAGCCGCCGATTTCCATCGGCGCGGTGAAACGGACGCTGAGGTAAACACGGATGCCGTAGGGGCGAAGGACCTTCGCGATCGCCGCCACTTTCTCGAGGTAATCGGTCGTGAGGATGAGCGACTTGGCGTTGACGTTGTTGAGCACCGCACCGTTCACGCCGATCGAAGCGTTGGCGCGGGCGTAATCGCGGATGCGGGGGTCCACCCAATCCGGCAGCACGAACCAGTTCCACAGCGATTGCCCGGCGTACCCGCGCTCGATGTAGCCGTTCAAGTCATCCCAGTGATTCAACAACCGCCGCTGCACGCGCGGCACGCTCACCACGCTCAGGCGATCGATCGCGGCGTGGAGTTGAAGCTGCCGCAAAAAGGCGAACGTACCGTACAGCACGCCGATATCGTGCGCGCCGGCGATCACGATGTGCCGACGTCCGCGCTGATCGGTCACCGCTCGAACGGCGTAGCCTTCGTCGCCGAGGTCCGGCCACGCGACCTGCAGCGCCGCGATCCCGGGCTGGAAATCGTGCCAACGAGAACGGCGCCATCTGCGGTCGAATCGGTCGCGGTCGGGACATCGTGACCGAGCAACCCCTGCAATCCCTCCCGCAGTTCGTCGCACGCCGCGTCCAGCGTCGCGCTGCGGCCGAGCGGAACGACCGACTGCACGGACGCCCGATACGCCTGACGCAGGTCTGCGTTGTCGACGCGTTCGTAACGCAACCAAAGACGGTAACCGTCTTCGGCGCGGCCCGGACTCGCCGCCGCCGCGACGAATAACACCGCACCGATGAGGGCGCGAAGAGACGACGCCGTGTGCCCGTGCGTGGGCCGGAACGAAGATGAAAATTGCAAGGGACAGATAAAACTTGGAGCTGAAAGGGCACGGCCCGCTGACCCGGGCGTGAGAACGAATGGGGACGGTTCGCATCGATTAATCAAACGTCCGTCCGGGGCATCGTTTGTAACACCAAGGTAGGGTTCCGACGCGACGCTCACGCCGAAAAGTCGACCGTGGGCATCGATCTAATACCTAGGAGCTAGTGCGGGTTCCCGATCTAGCGGATTGACGGCGCCGGCTGCGTTTTGCCGGATAGGGGCCTCCCGCGTGGCTATACCCCGCAGACTCTTCCATTGGCTTCACGCGTGGGCCCGCCTCTGCCGCCTACGCGGGTTGAGCTATGGCTGGATCGCTGCCTGCCCCTTGCTGGCGAGCGCTCAGCCGAACCCAGCGGTGACAGGTTTGCCGCTCACGCGCACGCATCCGTTCGATGAGATTGGCAATGTCTCACGCAGCGCCGCGCTGAATTTCGATGCACACGGACGGCTCGCCGTCATTCAGGACGGCGCGTGCTTCGTGTTGAACGACGATGCGTGGACCGATGTCGCCGAGCACGGACCCCAAACGGATGCGATGGTGCAGATCGCATACGACTCGAAGGGCAACGGGTACTACGGCGCGCTCGCCTCGTGGGGTACGATCGAGCACACGGCGGAAGGAAAGCTCGGGCTGCGACCGCTGCGGCCTGCGAGCTATCCCTCCTGGGTATCGGCGACGAATTTCAGCCAGGTGCTTTGCACTTCGGCGGGCGTCTATTTCGCGGGTTCGGGTGGAATGGTCTTCTGGGATCGCGCCACCGGCAAGCACACGTTTTTCGAGATAACGGCCACGGCGAAAATCTTTCAGCTTCGCGACTACGTGTTCGTTTCTTCCCACGCGCGGGGCGTTCAGCGCGTCAAGCTCGGGGCGCAAACGATGGAGCGAGTCGACGACGTGCCGATCATCGACGTGTCGACGCCGCTGGACGACGGTCGCGCCTTCGTCTCCACGTTTAGCCGGCGGCTCGGCCTGTTCGACGGCAAGACCGTCTCCCCGTGGTCATCCGAAATCGACGCGCTCGTATCGCGCGGCCGGTCGAACTTGCTTCGGCTGAGCGGCGATCGGCTCGCGATCGCGATTTACAACGTCGGCCTGTTCATCGTTTCGACCCAAGGCATGCTGCTGTCTTCGTTCACAGGTCCCGAATACCTGCGAATCCGCGACCTCGCGGCGAACGAACCGGGCATCCTCTGGATCTCGAGCGACAAGGGCATCGAGCAGATTTTCTACGGCAGCCCCGTGACGGTCGTCGATCATCGCATCGGAGTTCCCATCGACTGGCCGCGCGTGGTCCGTTGGCAGAGCCGCACGATCATCGACTCGGCGGGCCGGCTTTACGAATCGCTGCCGAGTCCGGAAAACGCCATCACGCGTTTTCGATTGGTGCCGAATCAGCCGCCGGCGGGAGCCTGGGCGATCGCGGCCCAGGGCGATCAACTGTTGGTGGGAAACCCAACCGGAGTTTACGCGCGCCTGCCAGACGGGTCGTTTTCCCCGCTCGTGCGCGGGCTCGAAGTCTCGCGCCTCATCATGGCGGGGGAGCTTTGCTATGCGCTCGGGGGCGCCGAAATCACGGCGCTGCGATTTCGCGATGGAAAGTGGCAGGAATGTGCGAAGCGCATTCCGAGCCCCGGTTTCCCGGCCATCGCTCACGGGATCGGAAACGCCGCGTGGATCGAACTCGGCGCCAACCGCGTCGCACGCGTGCAGCTGCGCGACGGCGCGTTGCAGGTGCGCTTGTTCGAAAAATTCCCCTGGTCCGACGCGCGCTGGGTCAACGTCGGCGCCATCGGTCACACCGTGGTCCTGAGCGGGCCGCCGCCGGGCCGGCTTTTTTTCGACGAAACGACGGAATCGATTCGAGACGATCCAAAACTGCAAAAATTGCTCGCGCAATCGCCGCATTGGGTCACGCGCGTACGCGAAGATCAATCGGGGACGATTTGGGCTTCGCACGAGAGCGGCGTAGTCAAGTTCGTGCCGACGGCGGACGGCTACCGTCTGGATACCGCGACACTCGACCTTTTGCGCGACCGGTTTCCGCTGGTGCAAGTTTTGGACGACGGCGACGTGTGGATTTCGTCCGAATCGGCGCTTTATCACGTCGATCGACGGACGGCGCCGGTCATTCGGCCTCCGACCAAGCCGGTGCTCATCGCGATCGTGGACCAGCGCACGGGCCGTGAACTCGACGACGGAACGGCGGCGACCGGTTTACCCCCGACGTTTCGTTATGCGCAGAACAACCTCGGCTTCCGGTTCTTCGCCGGCACTTACGCGCTCGCCAAGCCGAGCTACCGATTCCGGGTCGGCGACCGCTCCGGCGAATGGTCGATCGCGAGCGCCAACTCGGTCCTCACCTTGCCCAATTTGAAGGAGGGATCCTACCGCGTCGAAGCGACCCTCGTCGACTTGCGCGGGGGGCCGGTAGGGCAGCCGTTCCATTTCGACTTCGACGTGAAGCCGCCGTGGTTTCGGTCCTGGTATAGTTATGTCGCGTACGCGACTTTGGGCGCGTTGGCAGTTTCGAGCGCTTTCATGTGGTCCAGCCGCCGGGCGCGTCAGAAACAAATGTGGCTCGAAAGTCTGGTCGCGAAACGGACGAACGAGCTCCGCATCACCATGGAAAAGCTGAACTCGGAGACCAGGAACGCGGCGACGCTCGAAGAACGAAACCGCCTCGCCGGCGAGATTCACGACAGCGTCCAGCAAGGCCTCACTGGGCTGATGCTGCAGCTCGACACGATGTTGCGGCACGGGAAATTTTCGGAGGTCGCAAAATCTCAGCTCCAAACGGCGATCAACATGGTGTCGTTCAGCCGCGACGAGGTTAAGAATGCGGTGTGGGACATGGAGTCGCCGCTGCTCGAGACCGGCGATTTGGGCGAGGCGTTGCGACGGACCGCGGGGCTCGTGGACGCCGGGGGGCGCGTGGTCGACATCGCCATTCGCGGGACGCCGCGGCGCATAACGCCCTCCGAACAACACCAGCTCCTGCGGATCGCGCAAGAGGCGGTAACGAATGCCGTGCGGCATTCGGGGGCCCAAAAAATATCCGTCGCGCTCGCTTACGAAACCGGCCGGATCGTGCTGCGCATCGTCGATAACGGATGCGGCTTTGCGCTCGAAACCGCCCTGACCGAGAGCAGCGGCCATTTCGGCCTGCGCGGCCTGCGCAATCGGGCGAGCAAAATCAATGCGGAGTTCAGCCTCGTCAGCGCGCCGGGCCAAGGCACGACCGTGCAAGTGACGCTACCGGTCCCTGTGCAAGCCTCCTCCGGTTGACTATCCGATGAACCCATCCTCACCGCCGCGCCGTATTCGCATCCTCCTCGTCGACGACCATGTCGTGGTCAGAATGGGGCTGGCCACCGCCATCGGCGCGGAGCCCGACATGGAGGTGGTCGCCGAAGCGAACAATGGCGTCGAGGCGATGGAAAGGTTTCGGCTGCATCGGCCGGACGTCGTGATCCTCGATCTGCGGATGCCGAAGCAAAACGGGTTGGAGACGATTCAATTGCTCGTGAAGGAATCGCTCGACGTGCGCGTGCTCGTCTTCAGCAGTTACGGCAGCGGCGAAGAAGTGTACCAGGCGCTCAAGGCCGGGGCCGCGGGATTTGTCGTGAAGGAGATGGCCCCGGCGCAATTGCTCGAGGTCATCCGGAAAGTGGCGGCCGGGGAGCGTTACATTTCTCCGGAAATTTCGGGGCGTGTGACCGAACGTTTCCTTTCCGACCTGACCGCTCGCGAAATGGAGGTGCTTCGACTCGTTGCGCGCGGCCTCAGCAACAAGGAGATTGGCGAATCGCTCGGCCTCGCGGAGAACACGGTCAAGGTTCACCTCGGCAATATTTTGGCCAAATTGCGGGTCGCGGACCGCACTCAAGCGATTATCGCGGCGGTGAAGCGAGGCTTGATCGACCTCGATTGAAGCCAGCGCGCAGCATTAGCCGAAATACAACCTCCGGCATATTGTCCGAACGGGTGGATTTCGACATACTCGCGCCCGACATCTGGCAGTTCGCCAGATATGAGTCCCAACGGCCTGCATCCCCCCGGGCCCAACCCCCCGATCCTATGAATAGTCAGCGGAAAAACCTCCGTGGCGCGCCAAATTGCGGTGCCACGTTCATCCATGGCCGCTTTGGCCGCGTCATCGCCGCCGTCGCCGCCTCCGTGTTTGCGACCGTCGCATCGGCAGCCAACATCACGGTCAACTGCGGCAGTGTCATCCGCGGGGTGACCCGCTGCGGCAGCGGTTCGCTTTATGGCGTCCTCGAAACCCAACCCGCGGATATCGCGGGTCTCGTGCAGCCCCTGCGGCCGCGCGTGTTCGTAAACCCAGCGAGAGCCGGCTCTCAATATCAACAAGACCGCGGCGCTGGGCTGCCGGTCGCGCAAAGGCTTTCGGGGGTCGTGCCGAGTGCCAAGGTCATGTTACGTTTGGCGGATATCTGCCCCGGCTGGCCGTACCAGTTTCCGGGCATGAGCTCTTGGCTCAATCAGGTGACGTCGGTCATCAACGACAAGAAGTCGTCCGGGCTGACCAATATCTACGGCTACGAAATCTGGAACGAACCGAAAGGAACGTGGAACACCGCGAACGGCGATTTCAACAGCGTGCTCTGGAAGCAAACGTACGCGAAAATCCGGGCGCTCGATCCCGGCGCGTTGATCGTCGGACCGTCCTATGCCGTTTATAACGCGACGGACATCCGGAATTTTCTCAGCTTCTGCAAAAGCAACGCCTGCCTGCCGGACGTGATTTGCTGGCACGAACTCTCCACGCATGTGGCGAGCGTGGCCAGCCACCTCAAGGACTACCGGCTCGCCGAGAGCTCGCTCGGCATTTCGGCCCGCAAGATATCCATCAACGAATACTGCGCGCCCGACCACAACCTCGAGGGCCAACCCGCATCGTGCGCGTGTTTCATCGCGAAGTTCGAACGCTACAAGGTAGACAACGCTTCGATTTCCTTCTGGTGGACCGAAGGGCGGCTCGGAAGCCTCCTCGCGACCGACACTCAAAAAGGCGCCGGCTGGTACTTCTTCAAATGGTACGGCGACATGTGGGGCAACATGGTCAGCGTGATCCCGCCCGTGGAAGACAGCTCGACGGTCGACGGCTTCTGCTCGGTGGATTCCAACGCCGGATACGTCACCCTGCTCATGGGCGGCGACAACAGCGGCACGATCAACGTGACGTTCAACAGCGTGCCGTCGTTCATCGGTGCGAACGCCAAGATCACCGTGGAAGCCGTGAATTGGACGAGCAGGACCAGCGTGAGCTCCGGCCCCGTCACGATCACGACCCAAACAAAAGCCGTTTCCTCGGGACAGGTCACGATCTCGATCACCGGCTGTAACAACAGCAGCGGTTATCGTGTTCGTTTGAGCCCAGGCTGAGCGCCTGCCCGCACGATTGTTGCCTGCATTCAACCCGCCTCGGGGCTGCCCGGGGCGGGTTTTTCGTCTCCAGTCCCTCGGCTTGCGATTTTGAGCCTCCCGCGGCGGCAAGGTCGTCCGTCAGACGGTCATGACCTGCGTCGGCGGTTTAGGCGCGCCTCTGCTACCTAGGTACTGCTCCATCTCCCACCACTGGACGTTTGAGTGCTTTGTCGGCTCGGCACTGCATGGTGCGCCGCCTCGTCCCCGGGCGAACTTTTCCTCCGCGCCTAGAGCCATTGGGCGCAGCCAGCCTAACTCAAACTCCCCGATTCATGATTAGATCGCGTATTCTTCCGCCGCCTCCGTGGGGCGTTCCCGCCGCGTTACTGGTGGCGCTATCCGCTCTCGCCGCCTCGGCATTGGCCCAGGTCGCTCCACCCACCCCCACTACCGCCCCGACTCGCAGCGCGCGGCTGACCGCGGTCCCAGGCTCCTCCTCGGACGACGAGACTTTGGTGCTCAGTCCGTTCGAAGTGAGCTCCACCTCGGACGTCGGGTACCAAGCCACCGACACGCTCGCGGGCACCCGCATTCGCACGGACCTCGCCGACGTCGGCTCCGCGATTTCGGTCGCCACGAAAGAGTTCATGCGCGACATCGGAGCGACGAACAGCCAAACGCTGCTCCAGTTCATGGCGAGCGCCGAAGTCGGCGGCCCGCAGGCAACTTTCTCGTCGGCACGGCCGTGGGCGATTCCTCGACGATCGATGAACTCGCCGCGCTGCGCAGCCCTCAGAGCAACACCCGGGTCCGCGGTCTCGACTCGGCCGACAACACGCGCGACTTCTTCCTCACCGATATTCCGTGGGACGGTTACAACACCTCCCGTATCGATCTGCAGCGCGGCGCGAACTCGATCCTTTTTGGCAACGGCAGCGGCGCCGGCATCATCAACGGCGCGACCGATGCCGCCACGTTCAACCGCGACTCTACCTCGCTCAGTACGAGAGTCGCGAGTTTCGGCAGCTTGCGCGGCAGCATCAATATGAACCGCGTGCTGCTGAAGCGTGAGCTCGCCGTGAGAGTCGCGCTGCTCGACGAGAAGCAGTACTATCAGCAGCGGCCGGCGTTCAACCACGACTCCCGTTACTACGCGGCGATGCGTTACGACCCGCGCTTTCTGAACAAGGGTTCCGCGCACACGTCGTTCAAGGCGTCGTACGAGCACGGCCACGTCGATGCGAACCGTCCGCGCAGCACCACGATCAACGACGATATGTTCCCGTGGTTCATCCAGTCGCCGATCGAGCTGCGTTCGCCGACGCCGCTCGGTCGTCCTTCCGGCATGGATCAAACGCTCCTCGGCGTGTTGACGCCGATGGTGACGCACCAGGGCTACGATCCCTTCCTCACGGGCAACACGTCGCTGATTCCCACCAATCCCACGCGGCGCGATATCGGCGCACGTGCGTCGCTCAGCAGCACGAACCCCAATGCCGAGGCATGGCTCGGCGCGTTCGTGAAGACCGGCGATCAAGGCGGCGGACAACAAGGCCCGAGCATCGACGGTGGCGGCCTGCCTTACTGGATGGCCGTATACAACGACCCGAGCTCGCCCATGGTCAGCAACTATATCTATCCGTCGGTCACGACGTATTACACCGTCAGCACCACGGGCGCACGCACCGGCAGCAACATTGGTCTGCTGCGCACCCCCGATCTGTCCGCGATGTTGACGCTGCCGCAGTACGCGTCGCGAGGCGTCGGCTCGTTGCTCTATGCGCTGCAGGGCATGTGGCGGAACAAGACCATCACGGATCCGACCACCTTCGACTTCTTCAACAAGCTGATCGACGGCCCCAACAAGCACGAAGGCTCCGGCTTCCACGCCTTCGACGTGTCGGTCGAGCAGACGTTCTTCAAAGACAAGCTCGGTTTCATGATCGCCTACGACAAACAGCAGTACGCCGACTTTCAACGGACGAACCTCGGCAGTCCCACCCTGGCGATCGATGTTTACAAATATCTCCCGGTCGCGGTGCTCAATCCGCAGAATGGCGTGCTCGAAGCGGTGCTCAATCCGAACTTCGGCCGCCCGTACGTGATCAGCAAGCCGCGGGCGTCACGGGCCAAGTACGATCGCGCGAACTTCCACTTCACGCCCTACGCGAATCTCGATTTCAAGGCTCTCACCAAGCACAGCAACTTGCTGACGAACGTGCTCGGCCGCCACACCCTCAACGGCGCGTACGAGGTCTCCACCTACGAGCGCAGCACGTCCTCGTGGGTGCCGTACAACGTCAGCGCCGACCAAGCGACGGCCATCTTTGGGCCGAACCTCACCATCAACGGCAGCGGCCGCTCGATCGGCACGAAGACGTATCTCGGGCCTTCGCTGGCCAACGCTACGACCGCCGCCGGCGCGAATCTCTCGAACATCAGCGCGGTGGAACAGCCTGGCCTCGATGGCACCGGTTCGAACCCCGTGGCGTGGTACTTCAGCAGCGCGTACACGAGCGCCGCCTCGCCCGGCGCATCGTTTACGCCGCTCGCGCTCGGCCTCGGGGCGAATCAGGTCGGCGGCAACGCCACCACTCAGAATCAAAATCCCGCATCGTACGCCGGCTGGGGCGCCGGTCCGCGTCCGCTCGACGTGACGAATGCGCTCGTCGCCGGCGAGCGCGACCTGACGACGAATTACAGCCTCGTGAAGAGCCGCACCACCTCCAAGGCGATCGTCGATCAATGGTCGCTGCTGAACAAATCGGTCGTGATCACCGCGGGCCTGCGGCAGGACCGTATCGACACCTACTACCCCGGCGATCCCGCGGTGGCCGCCACCGACCCGAGCCGCACCGGCAGTCGTATCGTCGACCGCAATACGGGAATCGTGGCCTGGAATCTGCCGTTCAGCTATGTGAGCACGCCGACGTACACCACGATCAGCCCGTGGGAAAAGACCTACGGCGCCGTCTGGCATCTTCCGTCGTTCATCCGGCGCCACACGCCGTGGGGCATCCAAACGACGCTGCTGTTCAACCATTCGGAAAACTTCCGGCCGGAAAACCGTCGCGACCCGATCATGGGCACGGCACTGGCCGCGCCGACCGGCAACACGAAGGAAATGGGGGTCTTGTTCTCGACGATGGATCGCCGGCTCTCGCTCAAGCTCAACTGGTACGAAACGCGCGTGAAGAATGCGTCGTTGCCCGACAACGGCGTCATCAACTTCATGGCGGATGAAGTCGTGCAGGGCGTCCGCTCCGCCTTGAGCGTCCTCTACTCGCAGGACGTCAACAACGGCACGAACATTACCGGCGGCAACCCGAACCACCTCGTGAACACGCCCGGCAGCTCGGGCGTGAACGGCTCCTTCCTCTTCCGGCCGACGGCCCAGACCGCGTCGAGCAGCACCAATCTCGAGCCAGGCGGCACGCACTGGTATCCGTGGCAGCCGAGTCGCCCGCCCACGACCGACCAGCCGTGGACGTTGCAGGAGTGGAAAGACGCCGAGACGCACGCGCTCGCTTCCGCCAACGCGATGCTCGATTCGCTGAAAAACCCAGCCGGCGAAGCCTTGCTGCGCACGTGGCAGATCAATCTCGCCGACTTCAATTACTCGTTGGCGAACTTCGGTATCAACCCGCGCACGCCGCTGAATACCGCCATCACCGGCGATACGGTTTCGCGCGGCACCGAAATCGAGTTGTTCATGTCGCCGCTGCCGAACTGGGACATCACCGCCAACGCGTCCAAGACGTTTGCGACGCGCACGAATCTGGCCGGTGACGTCAACCAGTGGCTCGAACAACGCTGGGCGCTCTACACCGCGCCTTACAACGGCCCCGATGGCCCGGGCCTCGTCGCCGGCGGCCTCCGCTGGTTCAGCAACACCGTCGGCAGCGTTAACGCCGCCAACGCGCGGTTCGGTCGCAACGGCTACCGCTTCTATAGCGAATTCCACTCGAAGGAAGGTACGAACGTGCCTGAAATGCGGCCTTGGCGCGCGAATCTCGTCACGAGCTACCGGTTCGCCAAGGGCCTGCTGAAAGGCACGTCCGTGGGCGGCTCGTACCGCTGGGAGGACCGCAGTGTGATCGGTTACGGCATCAAAGAGACGACGCCCGAGCTCTTCGTGAACACGGCCACGGGCATCCAGTCCGCCACGGCGGCCGTCGGTGCGCTCGACATTACGAAGCCGATCTACAGCCAGCAGGAACGCCACATCGGTGCGTGGATCAGCTACAGCCACAAGCTGCGAAAGTTCATCGATTGGCGGGTCCAATTCAACGTGAGCAATTTTGGCGAGCGCACGCATCTCTTGCCCGTAACGCTCAACCCTGATGGATCGGGAGCGGCATATCGGATCGCGCAGGGCGCCACGTGGTCGCTGACAAACTCGTTCAACTTCTGACGCGACCTCGGCAGTCGCGACGATGACGCGCAGCTCTGTCGTAACGAAAATTTGGTTGCGATAGGTTGGTTAGCGGTTGGTGGCAGGAGCGCTTGGGTAGTGCTCCTGCCACCTTTACTCCGGCGCGATCGCCAAACGTTGCGAGCTCGCAACCTACGCGACCGTCATCGAGCGGGACGACGCGGCGTCGTCCTCCGCCAACGACGCAATCCGATCACCAGCGGGCGACCAAGCCGAGGAGGGCGCCAAAGCCCGTGACGATCGGCGGCGCCCTCATTTTGCGGTGGCCGGTGCGTCGAGCTTGACGGCCGCCACGCAGCGAAAGCCGTAATACGGCATGAGGATGTCGGCGGCGACATCGTGCCGGAAGGTCGCATTGACGTGATCGGCTGTATTATTCCACGCGCCGCCGCGCAGAACTCGGCTGCCGCTTGGTGGCGGAGATTTCGGCCCGACCGGGTCCCAGACCGAATCGCTGGTATACGGCGCGAACCAGTCGCTGCACCATTCCCACACATTTCCGTACATGTCGTACACGCCCCACGCGTTCGGCTTCTTCCCGCCGACGACGTGAGTTCGCCCTCCGGCATTGGCGCCGAACCACGCCTGCTCGCGCAGCAGGGTCTCGTCGCTCACGCCGTCCACCGTCGTGCCGGCGCGGCACGCGTATTCCCATTCCGCTTCCGTGGGGAGGCGGAAATCGCGTCCGGGAATCTGTTCGTTCAAGCGCGCCAAAAACGTTTGGCAGAGATGCCAGTTCACGTTGTCGATCGGCAGATTCTCCGGCGTGGCAATTCCCGGATCCGACCGGAATCCGCTGCGATTTTGCGTCATCAGCTCCAACCATTGGCCCTGGGTGACTTCGTAACGGCCGATATAAAACGGACGCGAAATCGTCACGCGATGCGCCGGCTTGTCCAACGCGACACCTGCACCGCTCGCTCCCATGCGGAATGTACCTGGGCGGATCAGGACGAACTCCATTTTGGCGCCGTTTTTCAATTCCGCCATGTAGGTATCCGGCGGGATCGGCAGCGCCGCGATCTGTTCGCGGGCCGAGCTCACGCGTGGATCCTGCGGCGACGCGGCCTCGATCTCCTTCACCAAGAATTCCGCCTGCAGCCGATCTCGCTCCGCGATGGCGCGATCGAGCCGCGCCGCGAGCGTCGCCGCAGGGTCCATCTCCGGCTTGGGCGCCACGACGGCCGACGGCGCACGCCGCAGCGGCACGCCGTCGACCTCCATCACGCAACGCAGCCCGTATTCGGATGCCCGATAATCGGGCGGGCTGAAACCGCGGTCCGAGCAGCGCAAGTTCTCGCCCACGAAAATCCAACCGCCGCCGCGCAGGGTCCGTCGCTTGCCGGTCGCGGGGCCTACTGGATCGACGGCGTCGCCCTCGGGATAGGAGCCCTCGGAATACCAGTCGGCGCACCATTCGTACACATTCCCGTGCATGTCGTGCAGCCCCCACGCATTCGGCTTCAGCTTTCCCACGGGATGCGTGGCGAGTTCGGAATTGGTGGCGAACCAACCGTAGTCGACGAGCTTCGCCTCGTCGTCGCCGAAGCAGAACTCCGTCTTCGATCCGGCGCGGCAGGCATATTCCCATTGCGCCTCGGTCGGCAGCGCGAAATTGCGGCCGGTGGCGGCGTGCAACTTCGCCAAGAAAATCTGGCCGTCCTCCCAACTGACGTTTTCCACCGGCCGGTCCGGCCCTTTGAAATGACTCGGATTGTCGCCCATGACGCGTTGCCACTGCGCCTGCGTCACTTCGAATTTCCCCAGGTAGAATGGCTGCGAGAGCGTGACGCCGTGCGGCGGCGCCTCGTCGTAGTCGTGCGAAGTCGTGCCCATCGTGAACGAGCCGGGATGGATCAGCACGAACTCCATCTTCACGCCCTCCCCCAGCTCGAGCGCAACACGTTCGGCCGGCACAGCCGGGGCGGACGACGACGCCCACGTGAACGCCGGCGCGGCGAGCAACAGGGCGAGCCCAGACAGAGAAGACAGGAACGGCATTTTCTTCAGCATGATCATCAATTCGATTTGCGTGCGTCGTCGCTCGCGGCGTTGGCGAGTTCGTCGATGCCGCGATCCCGCACCGCGCCGTCCGGGAGCTGCGCGGCCCACGCGAGGGCGGCCTTATAATCAGTCGCGGCCCAGCGGCGCAGGACGTCCAAGGTCGCTTCGGCATGGACATTGGTATCCGCCGTGACGGTTTCGTTCACGAGTCGTGCGGCCAAGGCCGGAGAATCCTTCGCGACGGCCGTGGCGATTCCCTTCCAGACACGATCGCGGCGCGATTCGTCATCGGCCATCTGCGCATTGGCCCATGCGAGCGCCTGAGGCAAATCCGCCTTCGCCCAGCGTTCCGCCAAGCACTCGACCGCGGCGCTCTCCGACGCTTCGTCGGTATAGCGCCCCAGATCGAAGTGCCACGCCGCCGTCATCGCCGCGGCCGGGTCCTTTTCCGAAACGACCAAGCACACCTCTTTTGCCGCGGCCTTCCGCTCGTGTTTGTCGGCGTAAAGTGCGACGCGCGCCAAAGCCGCTTGCGGCGCAATCGCCGCCAGCGATTTCAATTCCGCCAGCTCCTTGGCCCAGCTGCTTTGCGGCTCGGGTTCGGGTAACTCAACGGCGGGAGGAGTGCCGGCCGATTCCACCGTGGGCGCTGGGACCGACGGTGTGACGGCGGGCGCGGAAACCGTTCGGGCTAACCCCGCCGGCGCTCGAGAGCCGAGCACCGCGGGCGAAGCGGCTCGCCCGGCGAAACGCCAGGCGGCCGCGGCCACCGCGAGCAGAAAAACGGTCGCGCTGAGCAGGATGCGCCGACGAGCGTTCGAGCGTGTTTCCGCTCGGCCGCGCTCCGGCTTGGTTCCGGTGGACCCGGCCGTGGACTGAGCCTCACCGGAATCGCGCATTATTGACCGATATAGAAACTGACCTGGTGCGATTGGCAGTAGCCTTTTGCCGACAGACAATTTCGATAATAGCGATCGTTCCGCAGCGAAGTGCGCGTGCTGCTGGTGCCTGGCGGCGTCAAGACGTACAATTTGTCGTTGGTCGCGTTACGCACGATGATTTCCTCGCGCCAATCGCCCGCGATGTCGCCGTAGAAAATCGGCGCGCCACGCGTGTTCGTGGCGGCATCGGCCGCGTAATCGGTGATCTTCATGATGGGGTTGATGCGGCGCCCCGTCGAGGTGCTGCCGGGAACGTACTCCTCGATCTTGCCGTCGTTATAGCTCTCGGCAAGGTCGTCGGTATCCCACCACAAGCGCAGGCTCGGCCAGGGCTCGTTGCCTGCGGGACATAGCTGCGTATTCGACTTCGCGTTCCACACGCCATTGAACGTCCAAACTTCGTAGCCGCGCTTGGAGCCGTCGATGTCGCCGGCGTCGCCGCGCGCCCAGTCGTTCACCGCACCCATGTGCTTCCAGAGCATCGTGCCGTCTCGCGCGTCGAAGTAGAAATCGATCAGGCCGCTGGGATTGTCTTGTTGGATGCCATAACCCTGCAGACCCGCGCGATCCGGATCCATCTTCGCGATGTGGAAGCGATCGCCATGCACCACGCCGCCCGGTCCGTGCGTGTAGAGCAAGCTGCCGTTCACGCCATTCAGCGCGAAGCCGATTTCGCAATAATCGTCGGTGCCGTCGCCGTTCACATCGCACGAACGCGAATTGTGGCCGTCCGGACAATTCTGGCTGCCGCGGAGCCACTTCCAGGTCTGCGACAAATTGCTGCCCGACCATGTGTAGCGGCAAACGACGAGGTTGAAGGAGCCGTCCGCATTGCGGTTCTTCGCATACATGAAGATGCCCGCGTTGCCGCAGACCAGCCGCGTCGCCAGTGGCCCGATGGCGAGATAATCCGTCGGCATCGCGACATAGTTCAGCATCTTGCCAGTCGCGCCATCGAGCACCGCGAGCCACTGCTTCGTATTGCTGGTGTTGCTCCACGTCGTGCCGTCGCCGAACTTCACGCCGTTCGCGACCTTGATGACCACCTCGGATTTACCGTCTCCATTGAGGTCATACACGGTGACGCCGTCGTTGTGACCGACGTCGACCGTCGCCGACCCGGGAGAAATATTATCCTGATTCGCGCTATTCGGCCCGAAGTTCACCTCCCACATGAAGGCGCCGGTATTCGTGTAGGCCTCGAGACGTTGCGGGTTTTCTTGGCGGTCGATGAGGTAGTCGAGCTTGCCGTCGCCGTTGAGATCGCCCACCCAGCAAAACTGGATGTAGCCGCCGGCGCGGATTGGAACGGTAAAGCTGGCGCGAAGCGGGCTGGCAAGAGCCGCGGCGCCAACGAGGAGGGACAACAGATACTTTGCCTGAGTAGACATACGATGAGCTGAGCTGGGGTTAGGTGCGGTCGCAGCGGCCGCACGAGCAAGTTAGGGGAAGGGCCGGCGGGGTTTGCCGGAGCGCCTCTGTTGTATCAAAAATCGACCGTGCGCTTCTATTCCATGTTCGGGTTACGCACTCGCTCGATCGCGTTACGTAACGAGGTGCGTAGTCCTACTTATCGAGGCTCGCCAAATCGCCTGTCCGTAGGGCGAAGCGGCACGTCGAGCCTGTTTCGAAGGAAAATGCCGGCCCACTCGCGCGTGCCATCGACTCACCAAATTGTGACTCAAGACCGAATTGCGCCGCGTTCGGCCGGCCTCTGGGAGGCCAGCTACATTGCTTCGCTCGGTGCCGGTAGGCACTCTTCCGCGGTTCGTTCTCTTCAGCTCCTCCGCGCCCTCCTGCAAAACCGGTATTGAATTCGTGGTTAACGATCCAGGTTCACGTTAGGTCCCTTCGTAGACGCAAAAACGGACCGCCGATTCGGCGGTCCGTCATGCTCGCCGGGCCCACGAAAGAGCCAAGCGAAGGTCCAGGGGTGTTACTGGCCGATGTAGTAGCTCACTTGATGCGACTGCATGTACCCTTTTGCCGAGAGGCAATTCCGGTAATAGCGGTCATTGCGGAGCCCAGTCCGATTGGTGACCGGCGTGCCCGAGGGCGTCAGGACGTACAACTTGTTGTTGGTCGAGTTGCGCAGGATGACCTCTTCGCGCCAGTCGCCTTGGATGTCGCCGTAGAAGATCGGCGCGCCGCGGGTGTTCGTCGCCGCGTCGCTGGCGTAGTCGGTGATCGTGTACAGGCGCGTTACGCGACGGCCGGTCGACGTGCTGCTCGGCACGTACTTCTCGATCTTGCCGTCGTTATAGCTCTCGGCGAGGTCGTCGGTGTCCCACCAGAGCCGAAGGCTCGGCCAGGGCTCGGTGCCGGCCGGGCAGAGTTGCGTATTGGTCCGGGCGTTCCAGACGCCATTGAACGTCCACACTTCGTAGCCGCGCTTGGAGCCGTCGATGTCGCCGGCGTCGCCGCGCGCCCAATCGTTCACCGCGCCCATGTGCTTCCAGAGGATCGTGCCGTTCCGCGCGTCATAGTAATAATCGATCAACCCGCTCGGATTGTCCTGTTGGATGCCGTAACCCTGGAGGCCGGTACGATCCGGATCGATCTTGGCGATGTGATAGCGGTCGCCGTGAACGACGCCCTGGGTGCCAAGCGTGTAGAGCAACGAGCCGTTGATGCCGTTCAGCGCGAAACCGATCTCGCAATAGTCGTCGGTGCCATCGCCGTTGACGTCGCAGCAGCGGGAGTTGTGGCCATCCGGGCAATTCTGGCTGCCGCGGAGCCACTTCCAGGTTTGCGACAAATTGCTGCCCGACCAGTTGTAGCGGCAGACCACGAGGTTGAACGATCCGTCCGAATTGCGGTTCTTCGCGTACATGAAGATGCCCGCGTTGCCGCAGATCAACCGCGTCGCGAGCGGCCCGATCGCGAGATAATCGGTCGGCATCGCGACATAGTTCAGCATCTTGCCGGTCGCGCCGTCGAGCACCGCAAGCCACTGCTTGGTGTTGCTGCTGTTGGTCCACGTCGTGCCGTCGCCGAACTTCACGCCGTTCGCGATCTTGATCACGACCTCGGATTTGCCGTCGCCATTGAGGTCATACACGGTGACGCCGTCGTTGTGACCGACGTCGACCGTCGCCGACCCGGGAGAAATATTATCCTGATTCGCGCTATTCGGCCCGAAGTTCACCTCCCACATGAAGGCGCCGGTATTCGTGTAGGCCTCGAGACGTTGCGGGTTTTCTTGGCGGTCGATGAGGTAGTCGAGCTTGCCGTCGCCGTTGAGATCGCCCACCCAGCAAAACTGGATGTAGCCGCCGCTGCGAATCGGAACGGTGAAACTGGCGCGCGCGGCGCCGGCGAAGAGGAGCGCTCCGCACAAAGCGAGGAGCGAACACCTGATGGATTTATTCATGATCTTACGTAGGGGTTGTTGTTTTCAGTTCGGCGGCCGCAGTTGAATGCAGCCGCTTCACGGAGAAAGTCGGACAAAGACGAAGAGCGCGGCGCGGAGAAGCGCGGGGGGATGCGCAGCGGATTTCTTGAGGGACGGGGCGAGTGGAGAGCGCCGCATTTTTAACCGATCGCCGCCCAGCCCGCCAGTCACGCGTTTATGGTACGCGGCGCGACCCTCGGCGCGCGGGGCCGCTTTTCTCGCTTGGCCACCGCGGATTATGCGATCGTGCGTGTTTCCGCCCCCGGCCGCGCGTGGAGTCCGAGATTGCATGGCTCGGCCGGCGTGGCTTTGTCGACGACGCCGCTCCGCATGGACGGATTCGCCCTACGACCCCGATGCCGATTCGCGCGCGCGCCGCGCGGGGGAATCGCGTTCGTCCTTTTGGCGGCGTGCGCCGCGCTCGGCGCTCCACCCCCGGCGGAATATACGCTGCGCACGTGGACCACGGACAACGGACTGCCGCATAACACCGTCGGCCGGATGCTCCAGGACGACGTCGGTTTTCTTTGGTTTGGCACCGTGGGCGGTCTCGCACGTTTCGACGGCCGCGAATTTTTCGAGGCCCGCGTGCCCGCGGAGCATCGCCAGCGCGGGTTCAACATCCGCGCCTTCGTCGAGGAAAGCCCCGGGACCCTCGCCGTGCTTTCGACGAGCGCGCGCATCCTGCGGTACAGTCGGGGAACGTGGAGCGTGCACCCGGTGACCGCGCTCCTTGACCAACGACAGGAGACGCCCGTCGATCTGCAAAAAGGCGCGGACGGCACGCTGTGGATCTGCACCCACACGGGCCGGCTCGTCCGCTGCCTCGCCAATCGCACCGAGGTCCTCGAAGGCATCGATGCCACCACCCGTTTTCGGCGCATGAGCTTTGCGACGGACGGCGCGGGCAAGACCTGGGTCGGGTCGGACTCGTTGCTCGCGTGCGTCGAACCCGCCGGCCTGCGCCGGCACGAGCAGACTCCGCGCGAGCCGCTGTTCATCGCCTCGGGACACGATGGGCGCGTGTGGGTGTGCACGGAACGACGGCTCCAGCGCATCGACCATGGACGACTCGTCATGGAAGCCGAACCGACGCCATGGCAGGGCGAGTTCGGCGGCGTGCGTCAAATTTTCGAGGACACGCGCGGCGTGCTGTGGATCGTCTCGAGCCGGCAAGGTTTGACCCGCTACGTGAACGGCAGTTTCGAGCACGTGGCGCTGCCTTATCCGAGCTTCACGTTCATCGCCGAAGATCGGGAGGGCAACATCTGGGCCGGCACCGACGGTCATGGGATCGTCCAACTCCACGACAAGGCATACCGAATTCTAAACAGCAGCGGCGGCTTGCTCCACGAGCTCGTTAGTTCGATCGACGAAGACAGCCAGGGCCAAGTCTGGCTCGCCAATCGGACGGGCGGCGTCGCTTTCATCGATCCGGCCGGCGCGCTGCAATCCGCGGCCGCGTTCCCCGCCCTGCGCATCTACGCGAACGTAGTGCAAGTCGACGCTCACGACGGCGTGTGGTTTGGCGGCGGCCAAAGCGGATTGTACCGCCTGCCCGCCGGCCAGCGCACCGCGCCCCTGCGCTTGCCGGTCCCGAAAGCGGACCTGCATCTGCTCTTCCGCTCGCGCAACGGCGACATGTGGTTCGCGGCCGAATACGGGGACGTCGGTTACTATCGCGGCGACGAGCCGCATCTGCTCGATGACGGAGGGCAGATGTCATCCCGGACGATTCGGTCGATCGCCGAAGATTCCCAGGGCGCGATTTGGCTCGGCGATCAGAACGGCGCGTTGCTGCGCTGGGACGGCAAACAGTTCGAGCATTTCGACCGCTCGCGCGGGCTGCCCGCGGCGCCGATCAATGCGCTCCATGCCGACCGCGCCGGGGGGCTGTGGATCGGCACGGCCGAGGGACTGGTCCTGAAAGACGAATCCGGTTTTCACATCCTCACCCAAGCGAACGGCCTCGCCGACGATATCATCCTGCATCTGGTCGAGGACGACGAGGAGCGGCTGTGGTTCGCGTCGCGCCGCGGCATTTTCTACGCCGCCAAAGCGGATTTGCTCGCGACCGCGCATGGCCGCGCCGAGCGCATCACCTCCCATGCATTCGGCCGCAACGAAGGTCTGAGCGGATTCAGTGCGTTGGCGAACTACTCTCCCGCCGCGGTGAAAACCCATGATGGGCGACTGTGGTTTGCCACCGCCCAAGGCGCGGTCGCCATCGATCCCTCGCGGCTCGCGGAAGACCTTCCGCCCCCGCCGGTCTTGATCGACGAGGTCCTCGTCGACGGCGCGCGCGTGCCCGCCGGCGCGCCAATCCGCGTTCCTTCCGGGCAGCATCGGGTGGAATTTCGTTTTGTGGCCCTGTCGTATACCGCACCCGAAGCCGTGATCTTGCGGCATCAACTCGACGGAGTGGATCAGCACTGGGTCGACACCGGCAGCGATCGCAAAGCGAGCTACACGCGATTGCCGCCCGACACGTATCGGCTGCGCGTCATTGCGTGCAACAGCGCGGGGCGCTGGAACACCACCGGCGCGAGCCTCACGTTGACGGTCGTGCCTGCGTGGTGGGAGACGCTGACGTTCCGTGTGCTGGCCGCCGTATTGCTCACCGCCGCCACCGCGCTCATCGCGCGCAAGATCGCGCAACGTCGTTTCCAACAACGCTTGCAACGTCTGGAACGCGAAAACGCGCTCGAGAAAGAGCGCGCGCGCATCGCGCGCGACCTGCACGACGATCTCGGGGCGAGCCTGACCGAGGTCGGCCTGCTCGCCGATAGCTTGGTGGAAGCGGCGCCGAGCGAGCTCGCACCCCAGCTCTCCGGCTTGGCTTGGCGGACCCGCCGCCTGGCCACGGATTTATCGGGCATCATCTGGACGATGAACGCCAGCAACACGACGCTCGACCGGCTCGCGGGATTTTTGCGCCGCTACGCCGAACGCCTGTTTCGCTACACCGGCACCCGGTGCCTCGTCACGGGGGTGGAAAGCATTCCCGCGATTCCGCTGCCACCCGACCCTCAACACCAACTGCTCGCCGTCGCCAAAGAGGCGCTGAACAACACGCTGAAGCATGCGCGCGCCACGGAAGCCTGCATCGATCTGCGGTACGCGCAGGGTTGTTTCGAGCTTTCGATCCGCGACAATGGCATCGGCTTCACGCTCGACCCCGCGACCGCCGCGAGCGGCAACGGCCTTCGGAACATGCGCTCACGCCTGACGGAACTCGGCGGGACCTTCGAAATCGTCAGCTCGCCGGGTGCCGGCACCCGCGTGACCTGCCGCGTGCCCTGCGCCGCCAAAGCGGCGATCTCCTGAACTCTTATCTTATGCTCACCCGACTCGCCATCGTCGAAGACAACGCCGGAATCTGCGAACAGCTGAAAGCGATCGTCGGACGCGCGTCCGATCTCACCTGCGTGGCGATTTGCCGCAATGTCGAGAGCGCGCTCGAGCAGATCCCGCCGCTCGCGCCCGACGTCATCGTCATGGACATTCATCTACCCGACGGCTCGGGCATCGAATGCACCGCGCGCCTGAAGCGGCTGTTGCCCGACACGCAAATCCTGATGTTCACGATTCAGGACGACACGGAGGAAATCGTGAAGGCGCTCGAGGCCGGTGCGACCGGTTACCTGCTGAAAGACACCGCGCCCGCGGAAATCTTGTCGTCGATTCGCGACGTGCGCACCCACGGCGCGCCGATGAGTCGCGAGGTCGCGCGCAAGCTCATCGAATCGTTTCATCGGCCGCCGCCGACGGAAGCGTCGCCGGAAACGTTGCTGACTCCGCGCGAAAGAGAAATCCTCGGACTCCTCGCTGACGGTTTGTTGTACAAAGAAATCAGCGAACGATTGAGCATCAAATTCGACACCGTCGGCACGCACCTGAAACGAATCTACCGCAAGCTCCACGTGCGGTCCCGCACCGAAGCGGTCATGAAGTACTATCGGTAAGCGCAGAGGGTTTGGCGGTGCGGCCGTCGTCCCTGACGGCCATCGGCGATGTAGCTGGGTCCCAGACCCCGGCCAGTTCCGATCCGGCTTGTCGTAGGGCACAGCGGTCGCCTGTAGGGCGATTTCTCCTGACTCCGCCGTCGCGAATTCACGCGCCGATGCGTTTCCGATCGGAGCATGGTCCATCGCTGGCGTCGAAACGGCGGGGTTCGGAGACCCGCCCTACATGTTTTCAACTGGCCGCGAACCGCTGCTTCGCCTGCGCGAGCGCGGCCTCATACGCCGCGACGAGTTTGTCCCAGCGCTGATTGGTCGTGGCATCGACTTGCTGGCGCGCCGGATCGGCATCGAACCATTCGATCGTCCGACGAATGCCAGTCGCGAAAGGCGTCTTCGCGGACCAGCCCGGAACGAAGCGTTTGATCTTCGCGTTATCGAAAACGACGGACACCGCTTTGTCGCCGAGGAGGGTGCCCTCGACGGTCGGCACGCACGAAATGATGAAGTCCGACGGCATATGGACGAACTTCGGCGCGCTCACTCCGGCGGCGTCCGCGGCGGCGCGGAAAATCTGGTTCCACGAGAGGACTTCGTCCGAAGTGACGTGAAAGGCCTGGCCGTGCGTGGCGGGGTTACCGAAAAGCCCTATGAGTGCGGCCGCGAAATCCGTGTTGTGCGTGATCGTCCAAAGCGAAGTGCCGTCGCCGGGAATGATTACCGGCGCACCCCGCCGCATGCGATCGATCGCGGTCCAGCTTTGATTCCACGCGTTCAGCACGAGCGGGACTTGGTCTTCACCGTACGTGTGCGAAGGTCGCACGATTACACCGGGGAAGCCGATCGAGCGATGGGCCAGCTCCAATGCCTCCTCGCACGCGATTTTCTGCTGCGCATACTCCCAGTGCGGATTGGCCCGCGACGTGGTTTCGCTGATCAGATAATGCGTCACCGGTTTCCGATACACGCTCGCGGAACTGATGAAGATATACTGCCGCGCGGTGCCGCGAAACAGGTCCACGTCGCGGCGAATATCCGCCGGCACGAAACCGATAAACTGCACGACGACGTCCCATTGGTGGCCGCGGAGGGCCGTGCGCATGACCTCCGCATTTGCAACATCGGCCACGAGCGTGCGTGCACCCTCGATTTCCCGGCGTTTGCCGCGGTTCAACAGCCAAAGCTCATGACCGGCCGCCAGCGTTTGTTGCGCGACCGCGCGGCTGATCACACCTGAACCGCCAATGAAGAGGATTTTCATGGGATTAAGGATTGGGGGCTGTTGCGCCGAGCGACCACGCGCCGACCGGTTTGCTGCGGAGCTTGCTGACCGTCTCGAGGACCGCGCGCTGGCAGCGTTGGGGCGGAAGCCCGGCGAGAATCGCTTCCAGGTCGTCGACGACCAATTGGCCGATCAACGGCTGAATCTCCGGCACGCTGCCGCAGCGATGCGCCTGAATCAGCGTGTTGGGTGTGTGGCGGCCCGGCTCGTCGCGCGGCACCGGCTCCACGGGCCAGACGTCGATGCCCGCGCGGATCTGCCCGCTCGACGCGGCGGCCAGCAGCTCCGGGAAGTTCACGATCTCGGCGCGGCTCGCGAGGATCACGACGCTGCCCCGCTGCATGCTCGCGAAATGCCGCTCGCCGATCCGCCCGGTGTTTTCGCTCGTGTTGGCGGCGAGCAGGAAAACGACGCGCGCCCGCGCAAAGCACTCGTCGAGCGAGGCCGGGATCACGCCGATTTCGCGCAGCACGGACGGATGCACCCAGGGATCGTGAATCAGGATCTCGCGCGAAAACGGCCGCAGCAGGGGCAGCAACGCGCGCCCGAGATTGCCGAAACCGACGATCGCGAGCGGTTTTCCGTGCAGGAGAAACGAGTCGTGATTGTCGCCCTTGAACTCCTTGCCGACCCGCAGCGCCGCATCCGCCTCGTGCATCCGGCGCGCGAGCGAGATCGCCATGCCGAGCACCATCTCGGCGACCGGCTGGGCGTACACCGGTCCGGTCGACAACACCGGAATGCCCCGACGGTGACACTCGGCATAATCGACGTTCGGCAGAAAATTGCTCTCGACGTTGAATACCGCGCGCAAGTTCGGCGCGCGGTCCAAGCGCGCCTGATCGAGCGTGGATTGTCCAATCAACGCGATCGTCTCCGGCAGATAGCGTTCGATGTGCTCGTCCGACGCGGGCGCGCCGTCGTGCCAAATCACGCGCCCGAGTTGTTCGAGCCGCCGCTTCGTCGGCTCGTCGAATATGCGGTCGACCCGTCGTGGATGCGGATCGAGCAAGATGATGCGTTCGGAAGAGGACAGGGATGACATCGGTGCGACGACAGAAAACGGAGGATCGTGACGACCACCGGCACGATGCACCCATCCTGAAATTCGGGCCGTGGTTGGCTAGCCCGAAGATCGCCCCGCCGCCGCAGCCACAGTGTCATCTAATGGATGACACTTTTCCGTTCGCCGCGACGGATGTCGCTCGTCGAGCGGCGCGGTAACGGTCCCGTTACCGTTTCGAGCGAGCGTCGCGAGGGAGATTTGCTACGGTGCAGTTACCAAACAGCAGCACGGCCCTCGAACCTCCCTCGCCATGCAAAATCTTTTCGCCCCCACGGCAGCTTTGTCCCGCACGACACGCAGCGACATTTGGTCTGCGCCGCCGGCGAGCTATGAACTCGGCGAGGCACGTTCCGTTGACGACCTCCGTGCGACCCTGCGCGCCTTGCAGCAACGGTTGGGAACCCCTGCGGAGCGGCCGGAAGATTTCAATGCCGCGCGCGCCATCGCTCACGCGATCAACAATCGCATTCAGATCGATTACTTGCGCCAACTGATCGGTGCCGCCCCGCGCACGAGTTCGACGTCCCGGCTCGTCGCCTAAGCCGAACGAAGCAGCACGAACGCCGGGCACTTCGGTGCCTGAGTCCGGCTAGGCTCCTGACCGCCAGCCGAAGCCGCTTGAGCCACATCCGTCGCTATCGGGCGGCGACGGTCGGAGAAATCGGAATCGCCGCCGAAATCACGCATGCATGCGTCTGGCAGATATGTTCGACGGACAAACCGTCGATCGTCTTTTCAGCGACCGCCGCGGGATAGGCGCAAAACAGGGTGAATGGGTAAGTGATCGCGACGTCGTTCCATGCCCGCTCCAACTGCAGCGCGCCCGTTCCATTTCCATCTGCCCAAAGCAACGCGACCATTTCGCCGAAAATCCGCACCGGCCGTTGGCCGCTGCTCGCTTCGTCGAGGACAACACTCATCGCGGCGAGGAATTTTTGGCGATCCAGCCCGCCATCGTGCATGAACCGATTCAGCGTCTCGCGCGCATCGAAGGCGCGATAGTGATGCCGCAGCACGCTCGAAACGACATCGACGCCCTTGACGCGCAAGCGTTCTTCGAGCGCCGCATGGTGTGCCGGCGTCGCGAAAACAATGGCCACGTCACCCGCCCAAAGCGCGTCCGCCGTGTACTCGGCCAAGCACTCGATGAGATATTCGTCCGTCCGATAGAATTGGACGAAATGTTCCTTGGGGGCCGCGCCGCGCCAATTATTGATCGTCCGCACCTTGGAATCGGCCGTCTGAAAAGGGGAACAGGTGAGGGAGCGGTGATTCACGCGGGCGAGGAAGCTACTGGAATCGATCGCCCGCTGCTATGGGGGAAAACCCGAATATGTCGCACAACGACATTTTGAGCCTCAGGGACCTCGCCCCCCCGTGCTTTTCCAGGGCGTAGCGTCCGCGCGGGATGCGGTGATTACGCATGTCGGCTGCTTTCATGAAATGGCGCATTTAGAGGTGAGCCGTCGTCTCCCCTGGCGGCGCTCATTCAACCCCACGATGGTGTCTCCGCTCCAGCACACGCTAGGCGTGGCGGCATCGTCATCACGGCATCAACCCCGCCGCAAACCAACCCAAAATCGATATGATCGCTGATAATGCTGATTACACCGAGGGCGCAGCCGCGCGCTCGTCCGCGCCTCGCCGCTCCCTCGTTCGCCCGCTCCTCGCCGCCCTCGTACTCGGTGCGGCCATGGCGGCCAATACCGCTTCGGCCGCCTTCTGGACGCTCAGCGGCGCACGCACCACGCACGACCCATCGATCATCAAAGCCGGGACCACCTGGTGGATTTTCGAAACCGGCAACGGTCTGCCGGTAAAATATTCTTCGAACGGCCTCGCCTGGAACCAGGGGACGAAGATGTTCGCCAGCGAAAAGTCGTGGTGGCGCACGTACGCCCCGGCGATGGGCAGCAACGATGTCTGGGCTCCCGACATCCACTACTTCAACGGCCGCTACTGGCTCTACTACTCGGTCTCGGAATTCGGCAAAAATAATTCCGCCATCGGCCTCACCTCGTGCACCAGCATTGCCAGCGGCGACTGGCGCGACGACGGCATGGTCATCAGCTCGAAGAGCGGGTCGACCGCTTACAATGCCATCGATCCCAATCTGACCATCGACGCTTCAGGCGCACCCTGGCTCGCGTTCGGCTCGTGGTTCGACGGCATCCACGTCGTCAAATTGTCGACGAGCACGATGAAGCCGACGGGCACGATCTATCGCATCGCGGCCCGCTCGGGCGGCATCGAAGGCGCGAACATCGTGTACGCCAACGGCTATTACTATCTCTTCGTCTCG
This sequence comes from uncultured Opitutus sp., assembly GCA_966252355.1. Lineage (GTDB taxonomy): Bacteria > Verrucomicrobiota > Verrucomicrobiia > Opitutales > Opitutaceae > ER46. The sequence goes on from CBINOT010000006.1 coordinate 60,117, forward strand.
ATCGACAAATGCTGCCAAGGCGTGAACAGCACCTACAAGATCGCGTACGGTCGCTCCTCCTCGATCACCGGCCCGTATGTGAGCGCGAGCGGCGCGTCGATGCTCAGCGGTGGCTGCACTGTCCTCGATGCCGGCAACACGCAATGGAAGGGGCCGGGCGGGCAAGACGTCTACCAAAACGGCTCGGCCTGGGTCATCGCCCGCCACGCCTACGATGCGAATAACAACGGCACCCCCACGTTGCTGATCAACGATCTCTACTGGAATTCCAGCAAGTGGCCGACCTATTGATCCCCTGACCTGGCAGGCCCACACCCTTCCTCCGGCGCGCCTGCCAAGGCGCGCCGTCTGTATTTCATGCCCCCCTCTCCCTCGCCGCGCTGGACCACGACCGCCGTCGCGCTCGTGGCGGTCCTCGCCGCCGCGGGAGGCTGGATCGCGGCGAAAACATTGGCGCGTCAATCGGCGTCGACGCCGAGCGAGCCGCACGTCATCGCGGCCACCAGCCACGCCCTGGCCTCATCCCTGAAACCGTCCGCGACGAGCGATGCAACGTTCGCCGAGTGCTGGCAAAATATCGCGCTCGAGCCGCCGACGAGCGCACGCACGACGCGGATGACGGCGATGATCGGAGAGCTCGCCCAGCACGATCCCGCGCAAGCGATGGCGCTCGTCGCCGCCGAACAAAATCTCTGGCTCCGCCGGCAGCTGCGCGACGCCGCCTTGCGCGGCTGGGCATCGATCGCGCCCGACGACGCGCTCGCCTGGACAATGACCTTGCGCGAAAACGACAATCGTCCCGCGATCGCTGCGGTGCTGCTTGGCGCCGCGGCGCATCCGGACAGCGCCATTCGCCTCACGCAGCAACTTTGCGCGCAAAGCCCCGCCCTTGCGACCGATTACGGTCGCGCGCTCGTCGACGCGCTCGGCGCGCAAGGCGCGTTTGCCGACGCCGTGAGATTCGCGAACAGCGGTACCGCGGCCAATCGCGAGGCCTGGCTCAACGCGGCATTCATCCAATGGGGCCAGAATCAACCGCAGCAGGCCTTGGCCGCGTGCAGCGGAATCGACAACGCCGCGTTGCGGCAAACCGCGATCGACGGCCTTTTCCTCGGCTGGTCCCAAGCCGATCCCGCCGGCCTCGCGTCGTACGCGCTCCAGCTCACCGACGAACGGGAGCGAGCCACCGGACTCAGCCAAGCGCTCACGCAATGGATCGACCACGATCCCGCCGCGGCCTCGCACTGGCTCGATCGCTTCGAGCCGCGCCCTGAATTCGATTCGGGAATGCTCATGCTCGCGACGCTGCCCACGTTGATCGCCAAACGGCCGGAGGTCGCCGTCGATTGGGCGCGCAGCATCGCCGATC
>CBINOT010000007.1:0-60414 GCA_966252355.1 uncultured Opitutus sp.
ATGTTACGCACCTGATTCGTCAGGTTGGCCGCCATGAAGTTCACGTTGTCGGTCAGGTCCTTCCACACGCCCGATACACCGCGCACATCGGCTTGGCCGCCGAGCTTGCCTTCGGTGCCGACTTCGCGCGCCACACGGGTCACTTCGGAAGCGAAGGAGTTCAGCTGCACCACCATCGTGTTGATCGTGTCTTTCAGCTCCAGAATCTCGCCGCGCACGTCGACCGTGATCTTCTTGGACAAGTCGCCGTTCGCCACCGCCGTCGTCACCGCCGCGATGTTACGCACTTGGGCGGTCAAATTACCGGCCATCGAATTCACCGAATCGGTGAGATCCTTCCACGTGCCCGCGACGCCCTTCACGACCGCTTGGCCGCCGAGTTTTCCTTCGGTACCGACCTCGCGCGCGACGCGCGTGACCTCGGCCGCGAAGGAGGAAAGTTGGTCCACCATCGTGTTGATGGTGTTCTTCAGTTCCAAGATTTCGCCGCGGACGTCGACCGTGATCTTCTTGGTCAAGTCGCCCGTCGCGACCGCCGTCGTCACCGCCGCGATGTTACGCACCTGGGCGGTCAAGTTACCCGCCATGGAATTCACCGAGTCGGTGAGATCTTTCCACGTGCCCGAGACACCGCGCACATCGGCTTGGCCGCCGAGCTTGCCTTCGGTGCCGACTTCGCGCGCGACGCGCGTCACTTCCGAAGCGAACGAGTTCAGCTGATCGACCATCGTGTTGACGGTGTTCTTCAGCTCCAGAATCTCGCCCTTCACGTCGACCGTGATCTTCTTCGAGAGATCGCCCGCCGCCACCGCCTTCGTAACGTCGGCGATGTTACGCACCTGATTCGTCAGGTTGGCCGCCATGAAGTTCACGTTGTCGGTCAAGTCCTTCCACACGCCCGACACACCGCGCACATCGGCTTGGCCACCCAGCTTGCCTTCCGTGCCGACTTCGCGCGCGACACGCGTCACCTCGGCGGCGAAGGAAGACAGCTGGTCCACCATGATGTTGACGGTGTTCTTCAGCTCCAGAATTTCACCCTTCACGTCGACGGTGATCTTCTTCGAAAGATCGCCATTCGCCACCGCGGTCGTCACGGCTGCGATGTTACGGACTTGGCCGGTCAAATTGCCGGCCATGAAGTTTACATTGTCGGTGAGATCCTTCCACGTGCCGGCGACGCCACGCACATCCGCTTGGCCACCGAGCTTGCCTTCGGTGCCGACTTCACGCGCCACACGCGTCACTTCGGAAGCGAATGAGTTCAGTTGGTCCACCATCGTGTTGATGGTGTTCTTCAGCTCGAGGATTTCGCCGCGCACCTCGACGGTGATCTTCTTCGTCAAGTCGCCGTTCGCCACCGCCGTCGTCACCGCCGCGATGTTACGCACTTGGGCGGTCAAATTACCGGCCATCGAATTCACCGAGTCGGTCAGATCTTTCCACGTGCCGGCGACGCCAGGCACCTGCGCCTGACCGCCGAGCTTGCCTTCGGTACCTACTTCGCGGGCGACGCGCGTCACTTCGGAGGCGAACGAGGAAAGCTGGTCGACCATCGTATTTACCGTGCGGGCGATGCGGAGGAACTCGCCCTCGAGCGGACGGCCCTGGATTTCGAGCGCGACGCTCTGCGAAAGATCGCCTTTCGCGACGGCGCCGATCACGCGCGCCATTTCGGACGTCGGATGCACCAGATCGTTGATCAGCGAATTGACGGACGTAACGGCCTCTTGCCACGCGCCGGTCACTTTACCGATGCTGGCGCGTTGGGAGATTTGACCCTGCTTACCGACCGCTTGGCTGATCCGTTCCAGTTCTTCGGCGAGCCGTTGGTTGATTTCAACGAGTTCGTTGAATTCGTCGGCGATCTGCCCATCCAGGCCGGTGAGCCCGGTGGGCATTCGGACGGAGAAATCTCCTTTGCGCAGACTGGAAAGCGCATTCGCAAGCTGACGTTTGTCGAGACGAGTCGGCAGGGCGATGAGAGAGACCATAATGTACTGAGAGCTGGTTGGCTGCGGATCGGGCGACCCACGGCGCGTGAGGGCCGCGGTGGGGTTCTCGACCGCTCCGTGGGAGAACGAAGTGGAGCCCTTTCGGGCACAGAAAAAGCAATCGGCCCCACCCTGCGGCGGGAAGGCATTTGTGTTCGGAAAACTACCGGACGTTTTGCCGGGCCTTTCGGGCCCTCCCTATCGGAGTTTTCCCGATGTTCACGTATCGCGTTGGCCCGGTAACGGCCAAGCGACGCCGTCAATAGTTCGGCCAAATCCCGGGAGTGACCAACTCGACCAAATGGCCGTCCGGGTCGCGAACGTAAAGGCTGCGCCCGCCGCGATCCCAGCCGGCCTCGCTTTCGACGGCGATGCCACGCGTGGCGAGGTGTGAACGCCAGGTTTCGAAGTCGCCGTCGTCGATGGCGAACGCCACATGCAAGGCGCCACGTCCATCGTGCGGCGGAATCATCCCTCGCGGCGCCGGAACCGCATGCCGTGTCGCCCCACGGCGAAACAGCAAGAGCGTGCAACCGCCGCCCGCATCGAAGGCCTGAAAGCGTTCGCCATCCGTGCGCATCGGCGCGAAGCCGAGCACATCGCGATAAAACGCCGTGGCCCGTGTAAGATCGTCCGTGTACAGCACCGTTTCGGCAACCCGGTTGATTCGCGGCGATCGAGGCGGATTCATGCCCGCTCACTATAGCATGGTGCGGTCGCCGCGCCATACCCCACTCGTTCTCTTTCTCGTGCTTTGCGGAAATTAGGCCAGGCAGAGAGAACGAGAACGATTATAAGAAAGAGAACGACTTTGGGTTCGGCCCCGGAAAAAGACCGACCGCGGGTGGATTACCCGCGGTCGTCTGCACACCACACCCAAAAATTGTTCGTCGCGCTTAGGATTGTCCGGCCGGGAGGCGGCCTTTCGCGATCAGCTGCTTGGCGAGCATCGTCCGGAATTCCGAGTGCGCTTCGGAAAACGCTCCGACGATAACGCCGATCAGATTATCCCGCGTCACGAGATCGTCGTCTTCTTCGTCGTTGTTGACGCCTTGCGCGATCCAGCCCTTCGGGAGATCGCCGGTCAGGGAGTGGGCGACCATGTTACCGCGGCGGTTCATGTAGACGACCGTCATGCCCTTTTCCAGGGCCTTGAAGTCGATCGGGGCCACGACGATGGCGGTGTGCGTCGAGTACAGCGGCTCCATCGACTCGCCCACGCCCCACATCGCTTCGGCGCCGGGAATCGCGGCGGCCGCTTTTTCCGCCGCGCGGATTTGTTCGCCGGCCGCGACGATCGTCGAAGCGGGGGTCCGCTTGATGATCGAGGCGAGCAAACGTTCCGATTTGATGCCCGCGCTCGCCGTCGTCGCGCTCAGGGCAATCACCGCGAAAGCCGCGACCCGCATCAGCGGCGTCAGGCGGAGGTTTCGCGGTGTGTTTTGCATGGCCTCACGATAGCGGAGGCGAGGCGTTTCAATAATTCGTCAACGCACGGGTCCATCCATACGGAATCCCGTTGAGGGTTTCGCCGCGCGATCCTGAGGGATTCACGGAGCCGACTAGGGGTTTGGCTTAGTGACCATCCCGCGCGATTTGGGGTGTTCTCCGCGGTCCGGCGGGAGCTACGCCATTTTCTCCTCGGAAAACGGGCGCAGCTCATTGAAGCGTTCGCGCGAATTGCGCCACCGATCTGGGAAGGGCCCTGGGCAGCTGGGCCGAGCGGCGCGCCGTTTTTCCCGGCCGGCGGGGCGGAACACACCCTAGTATCCCCAGGGAATGCGGGCATCTCCGTGAATCCACGCGTCAACCGCCTGCACGATTCTTCGCTCGCCGGGTGGGGCGCACCGGCCGACGCTGGTTCACTTATGTCGAAGTTGGAGTCGATCGAGGAACCTCCGTGGCGTGCAGGTCTGCGCGGCGCTCGCGCCCTCGCGCGCCCCGGGCTGGCGCTGCAATTCGTCGCTCTGCTGCTCGTGCTCGCCTATTATCACCACGCGTCGGTACGCCACGCCGTCGACGAGCTCGCCCAATTGCATGAGCGAGCGGGCGTGTGGTTTGGCGTCGTATCCACCGGCGTCTTCGGCGGTCTCGTTCCGTTTCTCTATTTGCGGAGCCGCCGCGCGACGCGCGATCGATTCACCTGGGCCGGCGGCGGCGTCCTCACCGCCTTTTGGGCTTATAAGGGCATCGAAGTGGACTTGTGGTACCGGCTCCTCGCACGTCTCGTCGGCGAAGCGCACACCGTCCGGACCGTCGTCACGAAGATGATTCTCGATCAATTCGTGTACTGCCCGATCCTGGCCGTCCCCGTGACGGTCGTCGTCTACGCCTGGATCGAAACCCATTTCGCCGCTGCGCCCGTGGTGGCGGATTTGCACGGAGGACGTTGGTACCGCCGGCGGGTGTTGCCGGTCTTGATCTCCAATCTCGGCGTCTGGGTGCCGGCCGTATGCATCATCTATGCGCTCCCCACCCCGCTGCAGCTCCCGTTGCAGAACCTCGTCTTGTGTTTTTTCACGCTGCTCCTCGCGCACGTGATGCCGAAACGGCGTGGTCATGCGACGACGGAGACGTGAAGTCCTGCGCCGCCCTGCCCGTTCCGACTCGCTTCGGCCTCCTTGGGTGCTAAATCGCTCGGCTTACCGCGCCTCGCCGCGGCCCTTCGCATGTCTCCACCCGCCAGCGTAAAAAGCGAAATCCTCGCGCTCATCGATCGCAAGGACGTCGCCGCCTTGAAAAAATACCTGGAGCCGTGGCTGCCGGCCGATCTCGCACCCATCATCGCCGACCTGTCCGTCGGCGAACTCGCCGCGTTGTTTCGGGCGAGCTCGCGCGAACTGGCCGCGACGACGTTCACGTACATGCCGCTCGAGGCGCAGAAACGCCTGCTCAAGGTGCTGAACCAGGAGCAAGCCGCGGCGCTGCTCAACGCCTTGCCGCCCGACGACCGCACCGCGTTCCTCAACGAGCTGCCGCTCGAGCTGGCGATGCAGATGCTCGGCATGCTCACACCCGACGAGCGGCAAGTCGCACAATCCCTGCTCGCGTATCCGGAACACAGCGTCGGCCGGATGATGACGCTCGATTTCGTCGCCCTGCACCCGGAGTGGAGCGTGCGGCAGTCGCTCGATTACATCCGCGAGCACGGGTACGACCGCGAAACGCTGAACATCGTGTTCGTCGTCGACGACGCCGGGCACCTGGTGGACGACATTCGCGTCCGCCGCCTGCTGCTTTCGCCGTTGGACCGGCCGATCCGGGAACTGCTCGACGGCAACTATGCGATGCTTCAACCGAGCGACGATCGCGAAACCGCCCTGGGGCTTTTCAAGAAATTCGACCGGGTGGCGCTGCCGGTCGTCGACGACAACCGCAAGCTGATCGGCATCGTGACGGTCGACGACATGCTCGACGTCGCGGAAGCCGAAGCCACCGAAGACATCCAAAAACTCGGCGGCACGGAGGCCTTGGATGAGCCCTATACCACGATCGCGCTGTCGCGCATGGTGAAGAAACGGGCCAGCTGGCTCGTCGTTCTATTCCTCGGCGAAATGCTGACCGCCACCGCGATGAGTTATTTCGAGGACGAAATCGCCAAAGCCGTGGTGCTCGCGCTCTTCGTGCCCCTGGTCATCAGCTCCGGCGGCAATGCGGGATCCCAGGCGGCCACCCTCGTCATCCGCGCTCTGGCGCTCGGCGAGTTCAAGCTGCGCGATTGGTGGCGAGTCATGCGGCGCGAGCTCGCCGCCGGGACCCTGCTGGGGATGATTCTGGGCGTGATCGGTTTTCTGCGCATCGCGGTGTGGGCCCAGTTCACCCCGATTTACGGTCCGCATTGGCCGCTCGTGGCGGCGACCGTCGGCGTAGCCCTCGTCGGCATCGTGCTTTGGGGATCGCTGATGGGCTCGATGCTGCCGCTCGTTTTGAAACGTCTCGGGTTCGACCCGGCCACCTCGAGTGCGCCCTTCGTCGCGACCCTGGTGGACGTTACGGGGCTGATCATTTACTTCAGCGTCGCCTTTGTGGTGCTGCGCGGGACGTTGTTGTAACGGTTGCCATTTCGCTGCGTCCAACTCCACTACCGCGTCACTTGACGCCAGCCCGACCGATCCTAAAGTCACCGCACGTCATGCCACCCCGGAATCGCCTGTCGTTTCGCTCCACCGCAGCTCTTGCATGCTTGCTGCTGGCGGCTGGCGCGCGCGCCGAGCTGATCAAGTCCTCGCCGTTCATGCCGCCGCAAAGCGCCGTGGCCGCGCCGACGCAAAATGCGGCGCTGCAATACATGGGATGGGTGGAGAATTCCGACGGCCGGCTCTACCGCATCATCGATCCGGCCAAGAAGACCGGCACCTTTCTGAAAATCGGCGACAAGGACACGAACCTCGACGTCGTGATCAAGCAGCACGACGACGACCGCGACACGATCACGGTCGATCACGGCGGCCAAACGCTGACGTTGCCGCAACATGAATCGAAGGTCGCGTCGGGCGGAGCGATTCCTCAAGGCATCCCGCCGCCGCCGATGCCCATGCCGATGCCGAACGTGTCGCCAGCGGTCACCCAATCGGTCGTCGTAAATCCGACCCCGGCGGACGAACAACGCCGACTCGAAGCCGTCGCGGCGGAAGTGGCTCGTCGCCGCGCCCTGCGCGAGCAGGCGACGCAACAGTCGCAAATGAATCCGCAGCAGGCGGTGACCGCACCGCCGCCCCCGATGGCGCCGCGCCAAGACTATCAGCAGTTGCAACAGCAGGGCCGGCAGCGCGCGATGCGCCCCAATCAGTAAGCCGCCCTTCGGCTCGTTCGCCGCCCGGTATTTGGCGCGGAGCGCCCGAGCGCGTCGGTGAAAAAATTTCGTGCGCCGGGAACCGACCCGAGTAAGGTCGGCGCTCCACATGTCCGACGCATCGATGTCCACCCAGGCCGCCGGTCCATCGAATTCGGCCCTGGTGCGCCGGTTGTTTGGGCTGGCCTGGCGTTATCGCGGCGACTGCGTGCAGGTGCTGCTCATTCAGCTCGTGCTCCTGACGATGGGCATCTTTGGGCTGAGCTTCACCGGCCTGGGCATCGATTATATCCGCCACAAGGCCCAAGGCGTCCCGCTCGGGCCGAACCGTCTTCACCTCGCGTTGCCCGATAACCTGCCGGCGCTGGAGGTGCTGGCGGCGCTAGCCGGCGCCATCCTCCTCCTGGCATTGTGCCGCGCGGTGTTGAATTACGTGTACGCCGTCGCGGTGAACAAGATGGTGCAGCAGCGCCTCGTCGTCGATTTGCGCGCCGAAGTCTACGAGAAGCTGCAACGGCTGAGCTTTCGCTTTTTCGACGCCAACACCACCGGTTCCATCATCACCCGCGTGACCAGCGACGTGCAGGCCGTGCGCATGTTTGTGGATCAGGTACTCATTCAGAGCGTGATCATGGTGGTGTCGCTGACCGTGTACGTCGTGTACATGGCCGGGCTGAGTCTCGGGCTGACGATCGCCTGCTTGGCGACGACGCCGTTGATCTGGCTGATGTCGACGTGGTTTTCGCGCAAGGTGCAGCCGGAAATGGCGCACAATCGCACCCTCGTGGAGCGAATGGTGCAGGTGCTGGCGGAGAGCATTCAGGGCGTCGCCGTGACCAAGGGCTTTGGCCGCGAAGCCGAACGCCGCGGCGTTTTCCAGGCGGCGAATCGCGCCTGCCTCGAGCAACAACATCACATCTTTTGGCGGATGAGCCTGTTTTCGCCGGCGATCGGCTTTCTCACCCGCGTCAATATGATCGTGCTGCTCGGTTACGGCGGCTGGCTCGTCGTCCATGACCAGCTGCCGCTCGGCACCGGTCTCGTCGTGTTTGCGGGCCTGCTCGAACAATTCTCCGGCCAGGTGAACAATATCGCGACGATCGTGAATAGCGTGCAGCAATCGCTGATCGGCGCCCGGCGCGTCTTCGAAATCGTCGACGCGCCGATCGAGGTGAAGAATGCGCCCGACGCGATCCGCCGGCCCCGGCTCACCGGCGGCGTCCGTTTCGAGAACGTGTCGTTCGCGTATGACGGTGCGGACGCCGTGGTCCGCGACATCCATCTCGACGTCAAGCCGGGGCAATGCGTCGCGATTCTCGGCGCCACCGGCTCGGGCAAGAGCGTCCTGATGAGCTTGATCCCGCGCTTCTACGACCCCACCGCCGGGCGGGTCCTGCTCGACGGCATCGACGCGCGCAAGCTGCACCTGGACGACTTGCGGCGGAACATCGGCCTCGTTTTCCAGGAGAGCTTTCTGTTCTCAAACACCGTCGCGGCGAACATCGCGTTCGGCCATCCCGAGGCCACGCCGGCGCAAATCGAAAAAGCGGCGCGCATCGCGGCGGCACACGACTTCATCATGCAGCTGCCGCGCGGTTACGACACCGTGCTCGGCGAAAGCGGCAACGGGCTCTCCGGGGGCCAGCGGCAGCGCCTCGCGATCGCGCGCGCCGTCCTGCTCGAGCCGGCCATCTTGTTGCTCGACGATCCCACGGCGGCGATCGACAGCGAGACGGAGCACGAAATTTTCGATGCGCTCGACCGCGCCATTCAAGGCCGCACGACCTTCATCGTCGCGCACCGCCTGAGCACGCTCCGCCGCGCCGATTTCGTCATCGTCCTCGAAGGCGGACGCATCGTGCAGCGCGGCACGCACGAGCAGCTGATGAACGAAGCCGGGCCGTATCTTCACGTCGCCAATCTCCAGCTCGTCGACAACCGCGAGTTGCACACCAGCCCCTTGCAGGCGCCGGCGCGGCCATGAGTTCCGACCGCGAACCCATCCGCGAAATCGGCCTCGTGCGGCGCCTCCGGGACGACGACGACAACGAGGACCAATTCAAGCCGCTGGAGTGGGGCCTCATCCGGCGGCTCTTCGGCTACACCGCGCCGGTCCGCCGCAAGCTGAACGCACTCTTCATCCTGACGGTCATCCGCTCCGCGCAGCTGCCGGCGCTCGTTTGGGCGTCGTCCTCGATCATCTCCGGACCGATCGCGGGAAAGGACATCGGCATTTTGCCGTGGGCGGTGCTCGGCTACGGGCTGCTCGCGCTAAGCACGGACCTCCTGTTTCACTGGCGGCAACGGTACGCGCTCGAGATCGGGGAAACGGTCGTGAACGGGCTGCGCGCCGACATCTTTTCCAGCACCCAGCGCCAGCCGATGAGTTTCTTCCACCGGATGAAGCTCGGCCGGATCATCAGCCGCGTCACGAGCGACGTGGAAGCCTTGCGCGTCGGCATCCAGGACGTGCTCTTCGTGAGTGCGATCCAGTTCGGCCAGATGGTGTTCACCGCGATCGTGATGATCCGCTGCGACTGGATCCTCTTTCTCATCGTGCTGGGCATGGCGCCCGTGTTGTGGAGCGTGAATCGGCGGTTTCGCGTGAAGCTCAGCCAACTCACCCGCGCCACGCAGGAAAGCTTCAGCCGGGTGACGGCCACGCTCGCCGAATCCGTCACCGGCATCCGGGTCACGCAAGGATTCGTGCGGCAACAAACGAACGCCGGGCTCTTCCGCGGCCTGCTGGCGGACCACGCACGGTACAACATCGCGCTCGCCCGCACGTCGGCGATCCTGAGTCCGCTGCTGGAGCTCAACAGCCAGTTTTTCGTCGCGATCCTGCTCCTGTTCGGCGGCTGGCGCGTGTTCGAAGGCGCGATGTCGCTCGACGCCCTGATCAAGTTTTTCTTCCTCTCGAATTTCTTCTTCTCGCCGATCGCGATCATCGGCAACCAATACAACCAGGCCCTCGTGGCGATGGCCGGCGCGGAACGGGTTTTCCGGTTGATCGACACGAAGCCGGACTGGGAAGACCGCCCCGACGCGACCGACCTGCCCGATCCGCGCGGCGACGCTGTCGCAGTTTTGAGTTCGGAGTTCGGAGTTTCGAGTTTTCAACCCGTCCCACCGGGGACGCAGGCTCAGCATTCCTTAACTCCAAACTCCGAGCCCGAAACTCCAAGCTTCACGGGCATGCGCGTCGAGTTCCGCCACGTCTCGTTCGGCTACGATCCATCGCGGCTTGTGCTGCATGACGTCGAGTTCGTTGCTGAGCCGGGACAAACCATCGCGCTCGTCGGCCATACCGGCAGCGGCAAGAGCTCGATTATCAATCTCGCGGCAAAGTTCTATCTCCCCACCCACGGCGAAGTGCTCGTCGACGAACGCGAGATCCGCTCGATCGCGAGCGCCTCGCTGCATCGGCAGATGGGCATGGTGCAGCAACAAAACTTTCTCTTCAGCGGCACCGTGCTCGAAAATATTCGCTTTGCGCGACCGTCCGCCTCGGACGAAGACGTTCGTCTGGCCGCCGCCCGCCTTGATTGCCTCGACGTGTTCGAAGCGCTGCCGCGCGGGTTCCTTACCGAAGTCGGCGAACGCGGCGCACAATTGTCGGTTGGCCAACGCCAGCTCGTGTGCTTCACACGCGCGCTGCTCGCGGATCCACGGCTGGTGATTCTCGACGAGGCCACGAGTTCGATCGACGCACTGACCGAGGCGCGGCTGCAAAAAGCGCTTCTCGCCTTGTTGCGCGGCCGCACGAGCTTCGTGGTCGCGCATCGCTTGAGCACGATTCGGCATGCGGACACGCTGCTCGTCCTCGACCAAGGCCGCATCATCGAGCGTGGCACGCACGCCGAGTTGCTCGCCCGTCGCGGCCACTATGCCGCGTTGTACCGTCAATTCGTCCAAGTCGACGACGCGGAAAAATAAAGCCCCGAGGTCATCCCGTGCGACTCCGCGCGGCGCCGGGCTCGTTGGCAGTGCTTCGCCCCGGCTCTGGCCCAGCGCAAATCCCGCAGCCGCGCTTGGCCGAGCGAGCGATCCGCTGGCGAGATTACCTCTGAAAACGGGCGCCAAAACGGCGGCCGCCATCGCCGGCCCCCTCGATTTTCAGAGGGCGGCGGCCAAATTCGCGGTCGTTTTACGAGGGAAAAGTCTCAATCCTCGCTCTAGAAAGTTGCAGATTTTCCTATGCAAGCGCGCGATTTTCCCTCTAGAAGAGCTTTGTTTTCGAGGGAAACTCACTCCAAATAAACAATCATTATGGCCAAAAAATCCGCCCGTAAACCGAATGCCGCGTTCATGAAGCCCGTCCAGCCCGACGACAAGCTAGCCGCTGTTGTTGGCTCGTCGCCGATGCCCCGCACCGAGCTGACGAAGAAGCTCTGGGCGTACATCAAGAAGAACGGGCTGCAGGACAAGAAGGTGAAGACCCAGATCAACGCCGACGACAAGCTGAAGCCGGTGTTCAACGGCAAGTCGAAGGTCTCGATGTTCGAGATGACCAAGCTGGTTTCGGGTCACGTTTCCTGATCGCAGGACACATCGCATTTTCAAACCGCCGCGATTCCGCGGCGGTTTTTTTGTGCCCGTCGAACCCAATTCACGCACGCCGCACTCGCCGTGGCCGGCGTGACGAGCCTCATAACTCACCCCGCGCAGGGGCGCCCGCGGGAGGTGGGAAACTTGGCTTCGGAGTTGCGAACGCCGGAGCAGCCGGCTTGATAGAGGCGGCGCCACCCTCGGCATGCTGCTGCTCCATCCGACGAAACTGAAAATTGTCGCCGTCTCCACGGCAATTTTCGTCGTTGGCGCCGTCGCCGGCATCGTGAATTACCGGCTGGCCCAAGGCCATCTCCGTCGCGATCTCGTCCACGATGCCGCGACCGCGGCCGCCGCCTTCGACGTGCTCGAGCTGCAGGCGCTGACCGGCACGGCGGCCGATCTTGGGACGCCAGCGTTCGCGGTTCTCAAGCGAAAGCTCCACGCGCTCAAAGCCGTCGATCCGCGACTTCGTTACGTTTATCTCTTCCGCGTCCGCAACAACGCCGTCGTATTTCTCGGCGACTCCGCGCCGGACGGCGCCAAGGACGAAGCGCAGCCCGGCCAATCGTATTCCGACACGCCCCGGTCTGACGGCCTGCAACAGATCATCCGCACGGGCGAGCCAGCGACCGACGGCCCGCTCCACGACGCGGAAGGGGCGTGGGTCACCGGCTACGCCCGCGCGGGACGGCTCGACGGTCCGAGTAGCGACACTTCAGCCATGGACATCTTGGGCATCGATGTCGTGGCCGACGAGTGGTCGCGCGAACTCTGGATCGCGGCTGCCCGCGCGGCGTCGTATGCCTGGATCCTTCTGGGCCTGCCGATTTTTGCCGTCGTCATGACGCGACGCCAAGGCGAGCAGCGCGACGCGATCCGCAATCTTTCCGAAGCCATCGATCAAAGCCACTCGGCCATCATGATCCTGGATCTAGGCCACCGGATCGAATACGTGAACCGGGGACTGTGTCAGCAGATCGGTTACGCGCGGCGCGAGCTCATCGGCCGACACTGGCGTGAATTTCTCGTGGCGAATACCACCGATGGCGCCGTGACCGATTTGATCGCGACCGTGCAGTCGGGCCGATCGTGGGAAGGCGAATGGCTCAACCAGCGCAAGGATGGCACGACCTATCCCGTCCACGGGATGATTACGCCCGTGCAGCATCGCGACGGCGCGATGGCGTGCTTCGTCGCCATCTTCGACGACGTGACCGAGCTGAAGCGCAAAGAAGCGGAGCTGCGCGAAGCGCGCGATCTCGCCCAGGCCGGCGATCGGGCGAAGGGTCAGTTCCTCGCCACAATGAGCCACGAGGTGCGCACGCCGCTCAACGGCATCGTCGGTTTCACGAGCCTGTTGCTCGATACCCCCTTATCGGTCGAGCAACGCGAATACGTGCAGACGATTCGAGCCAGCGGGGAGGCGTTGATTCATCTCACCGGCGACATTCTCGATTTCGCGCGCATCGAATCGGGGAAACTGAAACTCGATCCAATTGCGTGCGACCCGCGCGAATGCATCGAGGAGGCGCTCGACCTGCACGCCGCAAAAGCCGCGGAGAAGAATATCGAACTCCTCCATCGGGCGGCGGACAACGTGCCGGCCGCCGTGCTCGCCGACGGTGGGCGGCTGCGCCAGGTGCTCGTGAATCTGGTCGGCAACGCCGTAAAGTTCACCGAGCGCGGCGAAGTGGAGGTCACCGTAAGTGCCGTCGCCGCGCCCGGCGGTGCCGTCGGGGCCAATGGCGCGCCGACGCACTGCATTCTCGAATTCAAGATCCGCGACACCGGCATCGGTATCGCGGCCGAGCAGCACAGCCGGTTGTTCAAGCCGTTTAGCCAAATCGACGAGTCGTCGACTCGCCGCTACGGAGGCGCGGGGCTCGGCTTGGCGATCTGCAAGAACCTCGTGCAGTTGATGGGCGGAGACATCTCCGTGGCGAGCGAAGCGGGAAAGGGCACGACCTTCACGTTCACGATCCGCGTCGCCGTCGCTGCACCTCGGCCGCCGGAACGCCAGCTCGAGGGGTTTCACATCGGGCTCGCCATTTCGCCCGGTTCCTTGCGGCGCGAACTGGTGGCGCTGCTAAGCTCCTGGGGCGCGGACGTGATCGAACGCGATGCCGCTTCGGCCTTGGCCGGTTTGCCCTGGGATGTCGCGATGGTCGAAGTGAGCGAGGCCATTGCGCGAGAGCTCATCGGCCGCACCGCGCCGATGGAAGGCCTGCCGCCGGAGAAGACCCTCGCGCTAGTGCCCATTTCGCTCGCGAGCGAACAGCGCGCGGCGCTCCGCGCGCATTTTCGCCTGCTCGTGAATCGACCGATTCATCACGGCCCGTTGTTCGCCTTGCTTTCCGGTTCGCGTCCGAGCTCGACGCCGACGCCCGCCGCTCCGGCGACCCAATTCGGCTTCCACGTCTTGATCGTCGAAGACAATCACGTGAACCAACGGCTGCTGCAGCGCGTCCTGAACACGCTGGGCTGCACATGGACCGTAGTTGAAAACGGTCGCGAAGCGATCGATATGCTCACCGCGCACGCGGACGACTACGACGTCGTGCTGCTCGACCTCCACATGCCGGAGATGGACGGAATTTCCGCCCTCGAACGCATTCGACGCGGCGATGCTGGCGAGCAGGCGCAAACGATGTGGATCATCGCGCTAACCGCCGACGTTCGTCCGGAACAGCGCGTGCGCGGTTTCGCGGCCGGGCTCAACGACTATCTGACCAAGCCGCTGCGCGTGCCGGACCTTGAAGCGTCGTTCCGTCGCTACCGCACGGAACGACTCGCGCGAAAATCGTAGCGGAGGGCCACATCGGCGTACTAGGCCACGTAGCGTCAGTCTTTGACGGGCGCTTGGTGACGAATGGCGGACGGGCGGTGTGCCACCGCATTAGGCCGGCCATTCCGCCGCAGCCGTTCTTCGCGCACCAGCGTTCAACTTTTCGGTGGTGGCGTGCCGCGCTGCGGAGGCGTCCGCGGCACCATATTATTGAGCCACGTCCCGCCATACTGCTTGTACGCCTCGATGCCTCGAGAGCCACCGAGCAGCGTGGTCGCCCGGGCGACCGCTTCCTGTTGCAGCGAAGTCATTCGGGACACGGCTTCCTCGCGTGACCCCTCGCTCCGCATAGCTTCGCTCCGCTTTTGCTCGAATTCTTTCCGCAGGTCATAGAGCTGGTTCGTCGTTTCCGCGGGCAGCTCGAGCCGGGCGACCAGTGCGCTCGTTTGCCGATAGTTGTAATCGGTCGCGCGTTCATAGTCCGCGGCGCGCTCCGGCCCCAGCGCCAGCTTGATCTGCTCCCTCAGTTGTTTTTGCGCATCCATATATACGCGCATCTGCTCTTGGCTCATCGTGCCATACGTTTGCCCGATTTGCTCCTCGAACTGGCTTTGCAACTTGAACAAGGTGCGGAATTCCTGCTCGGTGGGATTAAAGGCCGCGAGTTCGGAACGCAGCGATTGCGCGGTATTGCTGGCGGCCAAATCGTAGGTCTCCAGTTCTTGCGCAGTGAGCAGCTTCGCCAACTCCGCGTGTTGCGCCTTGTCGATGGCTTTCAGTTTCTCTCCATCCGCCTGCGAGATTGAAATGGTTCCGGCGATAGAGAGGCTGTTAAACAGATCCTGCCGCTGTTCGTCAAAGTCCCGCAGGATCGTGCGCGCCGTCTCGGCTTTTGCCGGCGGCAATTCTGCCAGGCCGCGCTCCCGATAAACCCCACTCGGACTGTCGTTGTCCGTCTCCGGCCCGAGAATGGCGCGCAACTGCTTCTGCTCATCGCGGGAGAGCTGACGCAGCTCCATTTGCTGCTTCGGATCGATAATCGCGCTTTTCCAGTAGGCGCGGTCTTGCTCGCCTTCGATCGCCTTGCGGCGCGCCGCAAAATCCCGGTGGAGCTGCGCGGCGACGATCGCGCGCAAAATATGCGGTGGGAAGCCGGCGTCGCGCAGCCGATCGTTCAGCGCCGACAAATCGTCGGTTTCGACGGTCTTCCATACCTGCGGCGTCGGTGGCGGCGCGTTATCGACCGTTGCCGGCGCTTTGGCTGCCGTTTGCTCGCTCGATGCGGCCGGCTTCTCCATCGCGCCTCGCATCAAAACGAAGGCGAAACCGAGGTTCGCAACGAGCGACACGACCAAAAGAAATTTGAAGAGGTTTTTCATGACCATCAGCCTTTCGGTGGAGGAGTGCCGCGCAGCATTTGCGAGCGAGGGGTGCCGTCGGGCCCGAATGTCACCGTGCGCCCGTCGGCGATATAGCGGAGCCAATTCGCGTTGGTGGCATACGCCGTGCCTGCTTTCGATCCGAGAAGGTTCGTCAATTGCACGCGGGTGTTGTCGGCGAGCGTCTTGAGCGCGTTGCGTTTTTCATCGAAGGAAAGGCTCGCGTTGTTGGCGATGCGACCGGACTCGGCCGCCACCGTTTCCCGCAAGGCATAGGCCTGGTTAGCCAGCTCGAGCGAAACATTCTCCTGTTTCGCGAAGCGGTAGAGCTGCTGATAGTCGCGATCGTTGCCACGCGCATATTCCGCGTAGCGCGCGTCGCCCAGCGCCGCTTTCAGCTGCTCGGCCGCTTGCGCCTGCGCCTCCTGCCGTTTCTCGTAGTCGGTCGGTGGTCCGCTACCCACATACGTAGGATACAGCGTGTCCTTGAACGGCTCGAGGGTCTTGTAGATCGTGCGAAACTCGCTTTCGCTCGCGTCCATGATCGTAAGCGCGGCGCGAATGCGGTTCGTGACGTTAGACGTCCGCATGTCGTAATTTTCAAGTTCCTGCGGCGATAAGATCGCGGCGAGATCCGCGTGTTTCTCGCGCTGAAGCAGCGCCAATTTCTCGCGGTCTTCCGGCAGCGTGATGCCCTGCATCGCGGACCGGATCTGCTGGGTCATCTCGGAATAATCTTCCTCGATCTGCTTCACCAATTCGATCTTCGCCTGCGGCAAATCGCCAAATCGACGCCGCAACGAAGCCGAAACGTCGCCGCCATCGGCAAACGCTTCGTCGCCCAGCACGCTCTTCTGCAATTTGGAGCGCTCGCGATAGAGCGCGCTGATTTCCTCGGAGAGTTTGTTCGCCCCTCCCAAGACACTCGTGCGGTCGGTCTTCCAGAATTCCTTTCCGCCGAAACGCTCGGCGAGCGCCTTGAATCGGGGTCGCATCTGCGCATCGATTTCGGCCGCGACGATCGCACGGATGATATCCGCCGGAAAGCCCGCGGCCCGCAAGCGGGCGACGAGATCGCGCAGGTCGGTGGTTTGCAGCGATGCCCATGCATCGCGTTTCGCCGCCTCAATCTGCTTCGCGGGTTTGGCCTCCGCAGCTTCCGCCGAAGCCTGCGGGTGAGAATCAGCGGTGTCGGAGCGGCTAAAGTAATCGCGAAACGAAGTCGGCGCGAGCGTTGGTCGATAACTCAGGGTCGCAAACAAGCCAACGTTCAACGCCAACGAAGCCGCGAAAATCGCAAGTGGAAGCTTCATGGTGGCGGAGGTTTATAACCGAACGAGCGGCGTGATGTTACTAAAAAGTGACAAGCAGAGCGAGGTGGCCACGACGCCTCGCCCGCAAAATTGCGGTCCTATGCCAGTTCATCGCAGCCACCTCGCTCGCGCCAAAATCGCGAATGGAAGTTCTCGCAGGCAAATGCACGTCTGTAAGAACGCCGTAAGCGCAGAAACGGTGGCGCCACGCTGGCGATGGAAGGCCACGGCGCGGGCCGCGAAAGGCTCCATCGACCGGTCTATTCACTTGGCGCACCGAAACCCGCCTGCACGCTCAATCATTTTATGAGCGGGCCAGGAACGAAGGAGCGGCAGTACGCGCTGTTAATGCTCACCGTCGCAAATTTTTGCTGGGGGTTGAGCTTCCCGGTGATCAAGGCGGTGACGCTTCTGCATGCGAAACTTCTGCCGGCCGCGGGCACGTGGTTTTCGGCCATCTACACGATCGCTCCGCGGTTCGTGCTCGCCTCCGCGTTGATGGCTCTTTGGCACGGACGCGGATTGGCTCGGATTACCCAGCTCGAAATCCGCCAGGGAATCGTCATGGGGCTGTTCGCCGCGTCCGGCATGCTGCTCCAAACCGACGGACTACAATTTACCGCCGCCAGCACCTCGGCATTTCTCACCCAGCTTTATGCCATCATGATTCCCCTTTGGCTCGCGTTTCGACATCGCCGCAACCCAGGGGCCATCGTTTGGATCGCGTGCATCCTCGTCGTCATCGGCGGGGCGGTGCTCGGCCATTTCAATCCGTTCACCGCCTTTGGTCGCGGTTTCGCGCCCATGACGTTCGGCCGCGGGGAATGGGAGACCTAGCTCAGCTCCGTCTTCTTCATGGGCCAAATCCTCTGGTTGGAACGCACGGACTTCGCCGCCAACCGGCCCGAACGGCTGACCCTCGTGATGTTCCTCACCGAAGCACTGATTTTCGCCACCCTGGCGATTTGCAGTGCCCCTCACCTGCAAGCGCTCGCCCAGCCGTGGGCCTCGCCGGCCTGGGTGGGGTTAACACTGGTCCTCACCTTGGTGTGCACGATCGCCGCGTTCTCGCTCATGAACGCGTGGCAGCCGAAGATCACGTCGACCGAGGCCGGGCTCATTTACTGCATCGAACCGATCTTTGGCTCCCTGATGGCGCTCTTTCTGCCTGCTTGGTTCTCGATGTGGGGCGCAATCGACTATCCGAACGAGCACCTCACGTGGGCTCTGATCGTCGGCGGCGGGCTGATCACGCTGGCCAATATTCTGGTGCAGCGTGCTCCGCCCGCGAAAACGACCCGTTAGCGTGGCCGCTCGCGCAAACCTTTTTCCGGAACCCGGCGAGCCGGTCGGGCTCTCACCCAATCCCCATGCGGTGCGTGCGCATCCCAGCTTCTTCATTCATGCTCGCGGTCAACAGCTACGGCCACTCAGCCTTGTGCGGATGCGGCCTCGCTTGCCTTAAGCCACCGCACGCCCCAACCTCGGCACCTTTCTACTTCTCGTTTTCGCTATCCTATCCATGTTCCTCGTTCCGTTTCTCCGCGGTCTCGCGCGGCACACGCTCCTCGGCTGCCTTGCTCTGACCGCCGCCACGGCCACGGTCTTCGCGCAGACTAACACGCCTTCCGCCGCAGACGGATTCGACCCGAACGTCGATGGCAACGTCTTCGCGATCGCCACGCAGCCGGCCGACGGCAAATTGGTCGTGGTCGGGCAGTTCGCGAATCTCCAGCCGAACGGCGGCATCGGTTTCCCCCGCAACAATATCGCGCGGATCAACCCCGACGGCACGCTCGACACCGACTTCAATCCGAACGTCAACGGCGCCGTCCGTGCCGTCGTCATCCAGAAGTCCGACGGCAAGATCATCATCGGTGGCGACTTTACCACGGTCGGCGGCGTCGCCCGCACCGCCCTCGCCCGTTTGAACAAGGACGGATCGCTCGACACGACCTTCAATCCGGTGATCGGCGGCGTTCCCGTCGATACCAACGTCAGCTTGAAACCCCAGGTCCTCGCGCTCGCCTTGCAAAGCGACGAACGGATCCTCGTCGGCGGCAGTTTCGGCAGCATCAAGGGCACCAGCGCCACGGCTGCGGTCACGCGCAATAACATCGCACGCCTCGACTCCAATGGCGGCGTCGACGCCTTCAATCCCAACGCGAACGGGCCCGTGTTGGCGATCGCGCTTCACCTGGCCGGCAAGATCGTCATCGGCGGTTCGTTCACCGAGCTGCAATCGCCGGAAAAAACGACCCGGCTTCATGCCGCCCGCCTGAATCCCGACGGCACCGTCGATTCGCAGTTCGACCCGAAGCCCGACAACGGCGTCACGACGATCAAGGTCCAGTCGGACGGCAAGATTGTCCTCGGCGGCTATTTCAACACGGTCCAGCCGCTCAAGTCCGACGGCACGGTCGAAGCCGCGTCCACCCGCAGCCATATCGCCCGCCTGAACGCCGATGCCTATGGCTCCGTCGACTCCGAGTTTTACCCGGTGATCGGCGGCAATGTGCTCGCGATCGAGCTCAGTCCGGACGGCGGTATCCTCGTCGGCGGCAATTTCTCGCAGGTGTGGGGCCGCGGTAATGTGTCGGCGACGCGGCCCTTCGTCGCACGTTTCGCGGTCGACGGCACGCTGGACGAAACCTTCAACCCAGGCGTCAATGGAGACGTCGATGCATTCGGTTTCCAGGCCGACGGGAAGATTGTCATCGGCGGTTACTTCACGCGGGCGCAACCCGCCGGACTTAGTTCGGCAATCGTCCGCAATCGTCTCGCTCGCGTGCTGCCGAATGGCGCGCTCGACACTGCCTTCCAGATCGATTCCGGCGGACGGGTGCTCGCTTCGGTGGTGCAGACGTCCGACAACAAGATCGTCGTCGCCGGCTCGTTCACGTCCATCGGCGGCCTCACCCGCCACTATATCGCCCGGCTGAATACGGACGGCACCGTCGACGCCTCTTATGACCCGAATCTTAACGGCCCGGTCTACGCGCTCGCGTACGACGCCGCGTCGAACAAGATCATTGCGGGCGGCGGCTTCACGACGGTCGGCGGCGAAAACCGCAACCATATCGTGCGCCTGAACCCCACTGGCACGCTCGATTCCGAATTCAATCCGAACATCGATGGCGCGGTCGGCAGCATCGTCATCCAAAAGGACGGTGCGATTCTCGTCGGCGGCGCCTTCAGCACGGCGCAGCCGATCGGCGCGACGCTGACGGCGCGCGCCAACATCCTGCGGTTGACGCCAGCCGGCCAGCTCGACGCGACCTTCAATCCCACGACGAATAGCGCGGTCGCCGCCATTGCGCTTCAGGACGACGGCAAGATCCTCATTGTCGGCAGTTTCAACGCGATCCAACCCGGCGCGACCGGCACGATCACAGGGCGCAGCGGCATCGCCCGGCTCAATGCCGATGGTACGCTCGACACGAGCTACAACCCGAATGCGAACGCGCCGATCATGGCGATCGCGCTGCAAAAAGACGGCAAAGCAGTCATTGGCGGACGGTTTAACGCCTTTCTGCCGAACAACACCACGACCGTGGTTCTACGCAGCTTCATCGCTCGCGTGAATGTCGACGGCACGATCGACGCCGATTTCGATCCGCACGCGAACAACATGGTGCTCGCCGTAGCCGTACAGCCGGACCAGAAAATTGTCCTCGCAGGTGCCTTCACCACCCTGCAGCCCGCCGGCGATGCCGACTGGACGCTGCGCAAGTACGTCGCGCGCGTCACCACGGCCGGCAAGGTGGACCCGACCTTCAATCTCGATCTTAACGAGCTCGCGGGCAATCGCGTGGATTCGTTGAACGCTCTCGGCAACGAGGACCTCCTCCTCGGCGGCACGTTCGAGTCGTTGCAGCCAACCGGCACCTCGCCACGGATCGTCCGCTCGCGCTTCGCGCGCGTCACCTCGGGCGCGGTCGCGGCCTTCAACCCCGCCGCGGCCGGCGCCGGCGGTGCGAATGTCAAAGCCATCGCGATCCAACCCGATGGAAAAATCGTCGTCGGCGGCGACTTCGCCGATCTGGGCGGCGCGACCAGCAAGAACCTGGCCCGCTACAATCCGGAAGGCACGCAGGACGCCACCTTTAACTCCGCGCTTTCCACCAACGGCGTCGTTAACGCCCTCGCGATCCGCGGGACCACCGCCACGAGCAACGCGACCCAGCTCGGCGGGTTCGCCTGGTTCGAAAACAACGGCACCTTGCGCGCTTCGTTTAAGCCCACGCTCAAGGTTCAGGGCCAAATCACGGCGGCGATCGTTCAATCCACCGGCAAAATCATCATCGCCGGCGCCTTCTCCGACTTCAGCAATCGCACCTCGGGCAATCTACTCCGCTTCAACGCCGACGGGACCGTCGACGAGTCCTTCCAACCAACGAAGGTCAACGGCGCGGTGATCTCGATGAAGCAGGATAGCAACGGCAAGATCCTCATCGCCGGCTCATTCACGTCGATTAACGACGTCTCGCGCAATCACGTCGCCCGCCTCGACGGCGTCACCGGCGCCTTGGAAGCGTTCGATCCGAACGCCAACGGCATCGTGAATGCTCTCGCGGTTCAGACCGACGGCCTGATCGTCCTTGGCGGTACCTTCTCTGCGCTGCAGCCGACGATCAATGGCACGGCGCAAGTCTCCACGACGCGCAACTACGTCGCGCGCGTCAAAGCCGACGGCAGCGTCGATCTGACGTACGATCCGAACCTCAACGGCTCGGTCAACGCGCTCGCGATTCAGCCGAACGACAACAAGGTCGTCGTCGGCGGCAACTTTACGACTGCGCAACCAAACGGCGCCGCAGCGACGACAACGCGGAACTTCGTCGCCCGTTTCAATGCGGACGGCTCGCTCGATCAAAACTTCAATCCGAATCCGAATGGCGCGATCGCGGCGATCGTCGTGCAACCGTCAGATGGCAAAATCATCCTCGGTGGCGTCTTCACGACGCTGCAACCGACGATCAACGCCACGCTGCAACCCGTCACGACGCGGAATCATGTCGCCCGCGTGGGCAGCGACGGTGCGGTCGATGCGTCGTTCAACCCGAACGTCAACGGCATCGTGTCCAGTCTGGCCCTTTCGGCGGACGGCACGTCGCTGCTTCTGGGTGGGGCGTTCAGCACGCTGCAACCCGGCACCGCCACGGCGACCGTGGCGCGGAGCTCGCTCGCGCGCGTCGACAACAACGGCCTCCTCGACACGACCTTTAACCCCGATATCGCCGGCACGGTCACGAGCGTATCGTATGGACCCGATGGCTCGGTCCTCGTCGGCGGCTCGTTCACGAGCTTGCAGCCGAACGGCGTGATCTTGGTGGGCGGCAGCTTCACGGATATCGGCGGCATCAGCGGCTCAAACAAGAATCTCGCACAGCTCAACGGCGACGGTTCGATCAACGCAACGTTCCAGCCGAATCCCAACGGCGCCGTGAACGCGCTCCTCCCGCTGGCCGATGGCCGCTTCCTGGTCGGCGGCGACTTCACCACGATCGCCTCCACCTCCCGCGACGGCATCGCGCGCTTCACCACCGCCGGCGTGCTGGACACGTCGTTTGCTCCCGCCGCGACCGGCGGTGTCACCGCCGTAGCGGCGCAGAGCGACGGAAAAGTGATCGTCGCCACGCGTTCAGCCGGTCTGCGGCGGTTGGATACGAACGGCGCAACGGACACGAGCTTCGCGCCGACGATTTCGTTCGCAGGCGCAAACGGCTTGGCCGTACAGCCGGATGGCAAGATCGTTGTCGCCGGCCCGGATGGCTTGAGCGACCGAGTGATTCGCTTCAACGCCGACGGTAGCGTCGACTCGTCGTTCACGAGCTTGAACTCGGCTCCCGCCGGCTCGATCAAGGCGATCGCGCTGCAAGCCGACGGCTCGATCATCATCGCAGGTTCCTTTAAGAACCTCGGCGGCTCGTACAACGGCCTCGCTCGCCTGAAAGCGAACGGCGCGTTGGATTCGACGTTTAATCCGAATGTGAACGACACGGTCACGGCGCTCGCACTGCAAAGCGACGGTCGTCTGATGTTCGGCGGTTCGTTTACCACGGTGGGCGGGCTGGCCCGCGTCGGTTTGGCGCGCATTGGCAACACTGCTCCCGCGCCGCAGACGATCGGCGTGTCCGCCGATGGCAGGACCGTGACGCTGATTCGCCGCTCCAATACAAGCACGGCGACGACGAGCACCGCGGGCGAGCTGTCGGGCGTGACCTTCGAATGGTCCAGCGATCTCCTGAGCTGGACGACGCTCGGCGCCGGTACCCGGATTGCGACCTCATCCGATTGGCAGCTCACCAACATCGGCACGCTGCCCAGCAGCGGGTTGTTCTACATTCGCGCGCGCGGCATCGCGCCGTCGTCCGCCGGCAAATCGGCCAGCGTATACGAGGTCGTCCAGGCCGTGAACCTCTCGAGCGCCATCTCGACCTCCGCCTACGCGGTGGCGCCGGTGCTTTCCAATACGCCGTGGGATGAAGCGCACTTCGTTTGGACGCTCGACGATTCGGGCATCCTGCGGATTACGGACACGTTCTCCCGCTCCGCCCTCGTGGCGAACGAAACGGTTCTGATCGGCAATACGCCGATCACGCCGACCACGACCTCGGGACGCCTGGCTGATTTGTCCACGCTCGGCACGGTCACGACGAACACCCCGTTGATCAGCGGGTTTGCCATCACCGGCACCACGAGCCGCACCGTGCTGGTGCGCGCCGTGGGACCCAGCTTGGTCAACTTCGGCGTCACGGATATTCTCGCGCAACCGCAGCTGCGTTTGTACGACTCCACGGGCGCGGTCATCGGCTCGAACAACGGCTGGAATAATCAAGCCGCCGTAGCCGCGGCCTCGGCCCAGACCGGCGCGTTTCCGCTTTCGTCGACGGCGGATGCCGCGCTCGTGATCACGCTCGCGCCCGGCACGTACACCGTGCATGTGCTCGACGGCGGCGCCGGTTCGAGTGGCGGCAACGCTCTGGTTGAGATCTACGACGCCGGCAACACGTCGGATACCAGCTCGCATATCGCCAATCTTTCGAGCCGTGGGACCGTCTCGAGCCGCGGCAGCCTCGTGGGCGGTCTCGTGGTCGCGGGCGACACCGCGAAAACGCTCCTCGTGCGCGGCATCGGTCCGACGCTCACGCGTTACGGCGTGGGCAGCGTGCTCGGCGACCCGACGATTTCGGTCTACGACGGTACCGGCCGCTTGATCGCGACGAACGACGATTGGAACGTCAGCAGCGTGGCCGGCGTGACAAATGCCGACTACGCCGCAGCTCTGACAAGTGCGAACACCAGCGTTGGCGCTTTCGGCCTGGATGCCGGCAGCAAAGACGCTTCGCTCGTGATCAGACTTCCCGCCGGCGCCTACTCGGTGCAAGTCACCGGGGTGAACGGTGCCGCCGGTGCCGCGATGATCGAAGTCTACGAGCTGCCGTAAGGCGGACCGCGTTCTCTCTTCTCAGCGGGGTCTTCGGACCCCGCTTTTTTATGTCCGCGCGGGCCGTGCCGCGGTCGACGACTCTTTTGCCGCGGGCTGCATGAAGCGGAGCCAGCCTCGGTCGAGATCTCCGCGGCTTAGCCGCACGGACACTTCCTGGTGAACGGCGAGAAGGTGGGTTATGCAAAAGGACCTCGGCTGGTCTCGCCGAGGTCCAATTCAGGGCTTAAAGCGTCGCGGGGCAGATGTCCCGCTACACCCCGCTGGCGAGAGAGTCGCCTCGGGGAACGGAAACGAGGATTAGATCCCCTCGATCTTGCGGAATTTCGGGACGAGCAAGTGCATCAGCACCCACGCCGTCAGGTAGGCCGATCCGCAGATCACGAACATGATGCCGTAACCGAGCTCCACTTTGCCGAGCGCAGTAAAGTGCTTGAGCAGCAGGCCGGCCGCCCACGCGATGAGGATCCCGCCCGTTGCACCGGCCATGCCGCCGATACCCGTGACAGAAGCCACGGACTTCTTCGGAAACATGTCGGATACCGTCGTGAAAATGTTCGCCGACCACGCTTGGTGCGCGGAACACGCGATCGCGATCGTGGCGACCGCGAGCCAGGTGTTGATCTGACCGAGGCGTGACGCCAACAGCACCGATAGAGGGAACAGCGCGAAGATGAACATCGCCAGCTTCCGCGCCTTGTTCGCATCCATGCCGCCGTTGATGAAACGTTTTGGCAGCCACCCGCCAAAAATAGAGCCGACGGTTGAGACGCAATAGATGACCGCGACCGCAGTCGGCCAATTGATGATTCCCGGGATGTCGGAGTCGATGCCGACGTAACCAGGATTGCTTGCTCTGAAGGCGGCGATCTTGCGGGCGTTCTCGCCCGCGAGGAAGGCCGGCAACCAAAAGAGAAAAAACCACCAGATGGGATCCGTGAGGAACTTGCCCACGACGAATGCCCAGGTCTGACGGAACGTGAGCAGCTTGAACCAGGAAACCCGCGTGCCTTGGGCGGCGGCTTCCGCGGTCTGTTCGTCGGTGTCGCTATGAATGTAATCGTACTCCGCCTGCTTCAAATGGCCGGTCTGTAATTTCGCCGCCGGGGATGCGTACATCAGGTACCAAAAGATCAGCCACAGCAGACCGACCGCGCCGGTGAGAATAAAGGCCCATTCCCATCCCCACGAGGCGGCGATCCACGGCACGCACAACGGGGCCACGATGGCGCCCACGTTGGCGCCGGAATTATACAAACCCGTCGCGAATGCGCGTTCCTTCTTGGGAAACCATTCCGCGATCGTCTTGTTCGCCGCCGGGAAATTGCCGGCTTCCGTCACGCCCAACATGGCGCGCCAAAACCCAAAGCTCCACGTGTGATGACCGAACGCGTGCCCAATCGCGGCGAAGCTCCAACCGATGAGCGAGTAAGCGTAGCCTTGCTTCGTGCCCACCTTGTCGATCACCCGCCCGGCCACGAGCATGCCGGCGGCGTAGGCGATCTGGAAGCAGATGACGACATACGAGTACATCAGCTCCTGGTTGGCCTTGTCCTCGCCGAAAACGCCGGTGGCGGACAGCGTGGGTTTCAACAGTCCAAGAACGTTTCGATCCAGGTAGTTGATCGTCGTCGCAAAAAATACCAGGCCGCAGATGGTCCACCGATATCGGCCGATCGCTTCATTGATGGCGGCGAACTGCTGCTTGGCCCCGGACCTGGGGGATGTCGTACTCGGATCGGAACTCATAATAGGGGGGGTTGGGTAGGAGACAAAATCACCGCTTCGCGCGGAACTCGGGGGCGAGCTCGAGGCGGAAATAATCGCGGGCGTTGGCGAAGCAGATGTTCTTCACCATGCCACCGACGAGCTTCATGTCGTTGGGAATCTCGCCCCGCGCCATGTCGGCGCCAAGGAGATTGCAGAGCACGCGGCGGAAATATTCGTGGCGCGGATAACTCACGAAGCTGCGCGAATCGGTCAGCATGCCGACGAAGCGCGAAAGCAGCCCGAGATTCGAGAGCGCATTCATCTGCCACTCCATCGCTTCCTTTTGATCGAGGAACCACCAGCCGCTGCCGAACTGCAGCTTGCCGGGGACCGAGCCGTCCTGGAAGTTGCCGATCATCGTTCCGAACACGTAGTTGTCCGCGGGGTTTAGATTGTAGATGACAGTGCGCGGCAGCTCGTTCGTCGAATCGAGCGTATTGAGATAACGAGCCAACGCGACCGCCTGCGGGAAATCGCCGATCGAATCGAAGCCCGTGTCAGGTCCGAGTTTGCCGAGGAGCCGGGCGTTGTTGTTGCGCAGCGCTCCGAGGTGGAGCTGCTTCGTCCAGCCGCGTGCGGCGTCCCAACGGCCGAACTCGAACATCAGGAACGAACCGTAGCGAATCGCGTCGTCGGGCGAAGCCGCTTTGCCGGCGCGTGCCGCATCGAACACGGCTTTCGCCTGCGCGCGCGTGCAAGACTCCGACAACGCAAACTCGAGGCCGTGGTCCGAAAGCCTGCATCCCGCGGCATGAAAGTCGTCGTGCCGTTTGCGCAGCGCGGCGACGAAATCGTCGAACGTCTTCACCGTCGTGTTCGCCGCGGCCGCCAGCTTTTCGACCCAGGGATTGAAAATCGCGGGATTGCCGACGGCGAGCGCCTTGTCCGGGCGATAGGCCGGATAAACGCGCGTCTTCAGCTTGCCGGGATTTTTGGCGATCTTCGCATGCGTTTCCAGCGAGTCCGCCGGATCGTCGGTTGTGCAAACCACTGCGACCTTGGACTGCGTGAGCAAGTCATGCGTCCGCAGTTTCGGGAGCTTGGCGTTGGCTTTCTTCCAAATCTTCTCGGCCGACTGGCCGTTGAGCAGCTCGTTGACGCCGAAGTACCGCTGCAACTCGAGGTGCGTCCAGTGATACAGCGGGTTCTTCAACGTCTGCGGCACCGTCTCGGCCCACGCTTGGAATTTCTCGCGCGGCGTCGATTGCCCCGTGACAAAGCGCTCGTCCACGCCGTTCGTCCGCATCGCGCGCCATTTGTAGTGATCGCCGCCGAGCCAGAGCTCGGTGAGGTCGGCGAACTCGTGATTCGCCGCGATGAGATGCTGCGACAGATGGCAGTGATAGTCGAAGATCGGCTCGTTTTCCGCGTACCGGTGGTACAGCTCGCGAGCCTGCTTCGTGCTCAAGAGAAAGTCGTCGTGAATGAAGGACGTTGTAGCCATGGAAGAAAATGAGGAGATCGCCGCCGAGAAATCTAACAATCGATACCATTGGGCCACAGAGCACACAGAGCTCCGACACAGAGGCCACGGAGAGAAATGCTTTGTGACGCTGAATGCACCAGGCGCCAGCTTTGCATCTCCGTTCGGTTCGCATCATCGCGAACACCCACTTTAAGGCCTCCTGCTGCCTCTGTGTCCGAGCTCTGTGTCCTCTGTGGCAATGGCATGAATCGATTTCCGATCAACGTCACTTCGAGATATCGCCCAGCATCTCGTTCAAGGACGTGTACCGATCGAGCAGCGCGTTGGCGCCTGCACAGACGGCTTTGGTCGCCAAACCGGTGTTCTCCGCGAGGAAGACGATGTAACGCGCGATGTTCTTCGCGAAGTTAAGCCGACCTTCGTCGCTGATGCTATAGAACCGAGCGCGCTGCTGGTATCCGGCGGGCGTGTGGTCGCCAAGTGCCTCCTTCTGCGCGCGACCGCCGCCGGCGAGCACGTACAGGAAGTTGTATTCGAACCAGAACATGTGTTCCGGGCTGGGCGACAACGACTCGATGGCGGCGCGAGCCACCGTCGGGTTCGCAAAAACATCCGTGCCTTTGCCGTTCTTCGCGAGCGCATCCGTGATGAACACGCGCGCCATCTTCTGCTCGGTCGGATCGGCACTGAACGCGCCCGCGAGCGCGAGCTCGACAGTGAAGGTGTACCAATCGCGCCAGAGCGCTTGATCGGCGGCGTTCTTCGAGGCGAACAACGCGCGGCCCATCTCGTACGTGTAGCGGCCGCTCGTCTTGATTTCGAGCCGGCTGCCGGTGACCTGACCCATCACCTGATAATTCTCCGCCGATTTGCCCGAGCCCGAGTGGAAGCCGATGCTGGCGCCGAACTGCTTGCACACCGCCCATTGCTTCTCGATCAAGGTCTTGAGCGCAGCGTTGTCGGGATACGGCATGTTCTTCTGGAAGCCGAAGGCCGGAGCGACGAAATGAATCTTCATGCCGAGCGCTTCGCAGAGCGCCAACATGATGGCGGTGGTCTCCGCGGTGGTGAGGCCGGGCAATTCGTCGATCGAAAGTTCGCGCAGGTAGGTCCGGCCCGCGTCGGTCGTGAAGAGCTTCGCGCGGGCGGCAGCGTATTTTTCGTCGCGGCGCTTCATCTTCTGCACGGCGGGCCAAACGTAGGCGAGCAGTTTGGCCGATTCGGCTTCGTTGACGGAGAGGCCAGCGGCGGCGACGCGCGCTTTGACCTTCGAAACCAATTCCGCAGGGACGTTCGCTTTCACCCAACCGGCAGCGTCGTCCGGCACTTTCGTCTGCGCGAGCTCGGGAGATAGGTCGAAGGTGATATAGCTCGCGAGCACGCAACCGGCGACGAGCGCGTCTTCGCGGTTGTCGAACTTGCCGCCGATCGGCTGGTGGTCCGCGTTGAAGCTCCAGGCGATGCCGCGGCGATGGAAGCCCGACTTGAGTTTGGCGAGCACGCAGCCGTGGCTCATGCCTTCGACGCTCTGGCCTTGATGGCCCTCGGGGACATTCGTGCCGATGAAGGGGAACGGCACCGTGTCGAGCTTCCCCTCGAGCATCACGTTCACGTCGTAAACGAGCTCGCGCGGGATGGAATTTTGATTCGCCGTGACGCCGAGGTTGAGGGCGCTCATCGCCCAATCGACTGCCGGCCAGTGGAGGGTCGTGAACCGCGCACCGATGCCGAGCGTACTTTGCCCGAGCTTGTCGCCCGCCGTCGGGAAAATCGTGCTCTTGGGATTATGCTCCTGAATGAGATTCTTGAGCTTGAGCAGATTCGCGAATGTCGCCGGAAACGCCACCGCGCCGCCGGTCAGCGCCACGCCGTCGGCCAAGACATCGGTCTTCGCGCCGGGCCCTTCAAGCCGCCAGGCGCAATCGCCCTGTTCGTTTTCGAGGAGCGTCCAGGCGCCGGCTTTGGTCTCGAACCGGCTCTTCGCGTAAGATTTTAGCGCCTTTCCCGCGGTGAGCTCGGTGCGCAAGGCGGCCCAATCCAGGCAAAAATCCGGGCTGACACAGGGATTGGACGCAATGCGCAGGTTATTCTTGAGAAGAAACGCGTTGATCGAAGACATACGTGAGGGCGCAGGGGGAAACAGTGGCTCACATTCCGTCGCACCTGACAAGCCTCCGATTCGGACTCGTGTCCGCAAATCCGGGTCGATCGCCTGAAGATTGCTCCGCAACGTCGCTCGTTCCCACTTTCTGTCCCTGGATCACCACCTTTTGCCGTGCTGATCTTTGCAACAGCTGTTGCAAAGATCAGCATGCGGCGTCGGCCAACTACCAGCGCGCTGGACCGAAATCGCGATGCACTACGGTGCAACAGCTGTTGCACCGTAGTGCACAAGCCGCGACACCTATCGGATTCGCTCGTCAACGATTTCGGCCGGGCGGATGCCCGGGCCTCATTTCGACCTTGCGCGAGCGCGCGGTCGCGCTGTGCTCGCGGCTCTCTGAATATGTCAGTTGCTGCTCCGTCGACTTCCACCACGCAACCGAATCCCGAACACGTGCTACGGCTCGCTTCGGAACTGAACATCAAGGTGTTCCAGATTGCCGCAACGGCCCAGCTGCTGGCGGAAGGCGCCACGGTTCCGTTTATCGCGCGTTACCGCAAAGAGGTCACGGGCGAGCTCGACGAGGTGCAAATCACGGCGATCCGCGATCGGCTCGAGCAGCTCCGCGCCATCGACGAACGTCGCGCGGCGATCCTTGCCTCGTTGAAAGAGCGCAACTTGCTCACGCCGGCGCTCGAAAAAGCGATCAATGCGGCCGATTCGCTGACCGTGCTCGAAGATATCTACCTGCCGTTCCGGCCGAAGAAGCGGACGCGCGCGACGATCGCGAAGGAGAAAGGGCTCGAACCGCTCGCGGATTTGATTTTCGCGCAGGACAGCACGACCGATCCCGCCGCTGCCGCGCAAGCCTACGTCGGTCGCGAGTACGTCGCGGACGACGGCAAGAATCAGAAATCGCAAATCGCCTCGGTCGAGGAAGCCCTCGGCGGCGCGCGCGACATCATCGCGGAACGCGTCAGCGACGACAAAGACGCCCGCGCCAAACTTCGCGCCGTGTTTCAAAAGGACGCGGTCGTTTCGTCGAAGGTCATGCTCGGCAAGGAAAACGACCCCGAGGCGGCGAAGTTCAAAGACTACTTCGATTGGAGCGAACCGCTCGCCAAAGCTCCCTCGCACCGCGTCCTGGCCATGCGCCGCGGCGAAAAGGAAATGTTCCTCATGATGCGCGTGCAGCTGCCCGACGAAGCCACCGCGTTCGCCACCGTGCAGTCGCTGTTTGTGAAAGCGAAAAACGCCGCGGCCGATCAAGTGACGCTCGCCGTCCAAGACGCCTGCAAGCGACTGCTCGCGCCAGCGATGGAAACCGAAATGCGGCTCGAGTCGAAGAAGCGCGCCGATGAAGCGGCGATCAAGATTTTCACCGACAACCTCCGCGAGCTGCTCCTGTCATCGCCGCTCGGTCAACGCGCGGTGCTTGCCATCGATCCCGGCTTTCGTACGGGCTGCAAGGTCGTGCTGCTCGATCGGCAGGGCAAGTTGCTGCACAACGACGTCGTTTACCCCGACCGCGAAGCTGCCGAAGCGAAGGAAAAGCTCACAGGGTTCGTGAAGTTCTTCAACGTGGAGGCGATTGCGATCGGCAACGGTACCGCTGGCCGCGAAACCGAAGCCTTCGTCCGCGCGCTCGGGCTGCCCGGCTCGATTCCGATCGTCATGGTCAACGAATCAGGCGCCTCCATCTACTCCGCCAGCGAAGTCGCCCGCGAAGAATTTCCCGATCACGATATCACGGTCCGCGGGGCCGTTTCCATCGGCCGGCGTCTGATGGATCCGCTCGCCGAACTCGTGAAGCTCGATCCCAAATCCATCGGCGTCGGCCAGTATCAACATGACGTCGACCAATCCGCCTTGAAGCGCTCGCTCGACGACACCGTCGTCAGCGCGGTGAACGGCGTCGGCGTCGAGCTGAATACCGCATCGAAGCAATTGCTGAGCTACGTGTCGGGGCTCAACGCCGCGACGGCTGCGGCGATCGTCGCGCGACGCAACGAAAAAGGACCGTTCAAATCCCGCGCCGACCTGAAGGACGTCCCGCGGCTCGGGCCGAAAGCATTCGAACAAGCCGCGGGCTTTCTACGCATTCGCGATAGCGTGCATCCGTTGGATGGCAGCGCGGTTCACCCAGAGCGTTACGCTCTCGTCGAAAAAATGGCGTCCGACATCGGCGCAACCGTGGCCGACTTGATGCGCGACGCGAAGCTGCGCGCCAAGATCAAGCTCGAGAGCTACGTGACCGCCGATGTCGGCCTCCCGACGCTCAACGATATCATGGCCGAGCTCGCGAAGCCAGGCCGCGATCCACGACAAAAATTCGAAGCGTTCAGCTTCGCGGAAGGCGTCAACAAGCCGTCCGACCTCAAGCCAGGTATGAAGCTGCCCGGCATTGTGACGAACGTCACGGCGTTCGGCGCATTCGTGGACATCGGGGTCCATCAAGACGGCCTCGTACACGTCAGCCAACTCGCCGACACCTTCGTGAAGGAACCCGCGAGCGTCGTGAAGCCCGGCCAGAAGGTGATGGTCACGGTCACCGAGATCGATTTGCCGCGCAACCGCATCGCTTTGTCGATGCGCAGCAAGCCGGAGATCGGCCCGAAAACGCCCGGGGGCAACAGCGGCCCGCGTTCTCCGGGTGGACCGGGAGCCGGACCTCGGCCCGCGGCAGCACCGCGTCCGCCCGCATCGCTTACCGGCGATTGGTTCAGCGCGGCGCTAAACAAGAAGCGCTAGCGAGCGTTCACAAGATCCGCGGTCGAGTTGCACCCGGAGCGGAACGCGATCGTTGCGCATGCAATCGCGGAGCCCGATGTCCCCATCGGGCTTCGGTGCGCGGTCTCAAGCAGCCCGATGGGGACATCGGACTCCACCTGTCATCATTCGGGCGAACGCCGAGGGACGCTTGTAACATAGCCAGTTGCGCTGGACACGACGCCGCGGACGGCGACGCTGTGCCCTCATGTCTGCTCAGGCTCAAAAACATTGGCTGCGTCCCTCGCTCGACTGGCTCCTCGTTTTCGTCCCGATCGCCATCGCGATACGCTATGTCCCGGCGTGGCGGCACGACACCGCGCTCTTCATCGTTTCCGCCCTGGCGATCATTCCACTGGCCGGATGGATGGGCAACGCGACCGAGCACCTGGCCCATCGCATGGGCGAAGGCATCGGCGGTTTGTTGAACGCTTCCTTCGGCAATGCGGCCGAGTTGATCATCGCGCTCATCGCCCTGCGCGCGGGCGAGATCGAAGTCGTCAAAGCTTCAATCACCGGCTCGATCGTCGGCAATTTGCTGCTCGTGCTGGGCGTGTCGATTTTCGCGGGCGGCGTGCGCTTCCGTCACCAGCACTTCAACAAGACCGCCGCGCGCTCCGGTTGCACCGCGATGATGCTTGCGGCAGCCGCGCTCGTGATTCCGTCGGTCTTCCATCACTCGGCCGCTCACGCGGGCAGCTGGACGCCCCTCGCCGAACAACGGCTCTCGTTCGCGATCGCCGTCGTCCTGATCGCGACCTACGGGGCGATGCTCGTCTTCACCCTCATCACCCACAAGCAGCTGGTCATCGGGAGCAACGCCGAATCCCCCCAGCACGGCGGTAAAAAAGGCGCAGCGCCTGTGGACGACGAAGAAGAAGAGGCGCCGTGGACGATCGGGAAGTCGGTCATTGTGTTGTGCATCGCGACCGTCGCGGTTGCGTGGGTATCCGAATTCCTCGTTTCGACGGTCGAGGCCGCGCAGCATTCGCTCGGCGTCACCGAGACATTCGTCGGCGTCATCATCGTCGCGATCGTCGGCAACGCCGCGGAACACTCGACCGCCATCACGATGGCGATGAAAAACAAAATGGACCTCGCGCTCGGCATCGCCGTCGGCTCCAGCCTGCAGATCGCCTTGTTCGTCGCGCCTGTGCTCGTATTCGCGAGCTATGCGTTTCCGCATCAGTTGAACCTCGAGTTCACCATTCCGGAAATTGTCGCGGTCGTCGTCGCCGCGTTCGTCACCGACCAGATCGCCGGCGATGGCGAGAGCAACTGGCTCGAAGGCGTGCAGCTACTGGCGTTGTACGCGATTATCGCCGTGCTGTTCTACTTCCTGCCGGCGACCGCGTAATCGCGAACCCGCCACGTGACGTAAAGGGGCCGGCGATTACCCCTAAACGCCGGCCCCAGCTTTTCTTTCCGGTCTGCGACCGGCTTCACGCTGCCCAACTGTCTTGGGCCAGGCCTGCTAGAAGCAAACAGTGTGCCACGGCCGGCGCCGTGGCAGATGGTGTTTGACGCCGCAACGGGCCGCTCAATCGCGGGCGAAGCGGGTGATTTGCGCCAGCTCGTCGGCGACGAGGCGGTCGCTGCGGCAACGCGCGATCTTCGTCTGCGCGCTCCACTTGCCATGAAAACGCAACCAATGCCGGAAAACGCCCGGCATGACGAGCCGCACGAACGGCGCATCGATCCGGCCGGAATTTCGACGTTCGGCGTAGTCGCGACATGACCGTTGCAACTCGAGATCGAGTTCGACCGCCATCTGCGGGCCGGTGGGGGTTTCGACGGTGCCGGGTTTCAGCTCGATCCACCACTCATGACGTCCGCGCGAAGCTCCGGTCAGATTGAGACCGAAGAGCGGTGCGACATGGAAGTTGACGATCGTCCAACGGTGGCGCTCGCAAATCGTCAGCAAGGCATCGGTGATCTCGCGCTCGGTCACCCGTTCGCCGAACGCCGTCAGCTGCAAGGACGCGCGGCCGACATAATTCAGTCGGGGCGGCGCGATGCCCGAAAACCGGACGATGTCGCCTAAAACGTACCGCGCGAGTCCGGCAGGGGTCGTGATGATAACGACGTAATCGACGCCGGCTTTGACGTCTCCGAGTGTCACTGCCTTGTCGCCGAGCGACTCCAAGCGCGTTTCTTCGTAATCCGCGAGCGGGAGAAATTCGAAGAACACGCCGAGATGCGACATCACGCGCAGCCCAGCATTGGCGGTCGTGTCCTGCGCGGCAAAGAAGCCCTCGCACGCGGCGTACACTTCGTGAAAATTCACGCCCGGCCCGAGTGCGGCCCGCAATTCGGCCTGATACGGGGCGATCGGAACGCCGCCATGGACGTAACACTCCAAATTAGGCCACAGCGCCTGCAGGTTTTCGATGCGCTGACCCGCCGCCGCCCGTTTCGCGCGCAACGCGTCGGCGAAGCAGAGCATCCAAGTCGGCATGCCCGCCACGAGCGCCACGTCCAGGGTTGCCGTTCGGGCGATGGTCGCGTCGAGCTTGGTCTGCCAGTCGTCGAGGTCCCCGATGTCATTGCCTGGTTCATAGACGTGGGCGTGGGCCCACGACGGCAAGTTGAGCGCGGCCACCGCCGGCCACTCGCCCACGAACGCCTGTTGGTTCGTCGGAATCGGGTGCAACGCGGTCGATCCCGTAAGGAAGACCTGACGACCGCGAAACAACCCCGCGTGTCCGGCGCGAGCCGTGTAATATAACAGCGAATCCCGCGCGCCGGAACGAAAGTGCTCCAGCATTGCCGTCGTCACCGGCAAGGTTTTCGGCGCGCCCGAAGCGGTGCCCGAAGACGTGGCGAACAACTGACACGTTCCCGGCCAGAGCACGTTCGCCTCGCCGTTGCGCATCCGGTCGATGGCCGGAACCAGCGCCTCGTACGACCGCAGCGGGACGCGGGCGCGGAAATCCTCATACCGCATCCCCGCGGTGATGCCGGCGCTCGACCAAAACGAAGTGCTCGCCAGCTTGCGCACGAGACCGCCGAATGCGCGTCGCTGCGCCCCCATGCCGCGATCGTGCTTGCGCAGCCGCATGGCCATTCGGGCGGTGAGCAAATTTGCGCCCAGGAGTAATATGCTTTTCGGCCAGGCCGGCATGGCTGCGCTTGTTGCAGGAGGCAGCGCCGGTAAGCGGTTTGCCGCAAGCGAATTCCTCGGCGGGACACCGAAGTTACGTAGTTTTGCCGACGCATCAGGTCACTTCGTACGCAGTGGCACCGGTTTCGCCCGGACCCGCGGCGGCCTCGCGGGTGTGCGGCGTAAGCGGCAATTGGGTACGGAAAGCGAAAACCAGTTTGTCATTCCGCGATTTCGCGCCGGAATATCGGCGCTCATGTCGCTGCCGCCGATCATCTACGAAGACGACGCCCTCGTCGTTTTCGACAAGCCCAGCGGCCTGCTCGTCGCACCCGATCGCTGGGACAAAGCCCGCGCCAACCTCATGGGGCTGGTGCATGCACATCCGCGCTATGGCCGGACCGTCGCAAATGTGCACCGGCTCGACGCCGACACCAGCGGCGTCCTGGTCTGCACCAAAACGAAGCCCGCGCTGGATTTCGTGACGGGCCAGTTCCAATCGAAGACGGTGCAGAAAACCTATCACGCCTTCGTGGTGGTCTTGCCGCCGGAACAAGCGATGAAAGTGCTCGAGCCGATCCGCGATGCCACGGGAGCGTTGCCCGACGCATTCACGGTCGACGTCGCGCTCGGCGAGGACGAGCGCCAGCCTGGCCGGATGCGCGTTTTCAAAGGTCGCGGCGGCAAGGATTGCATGACCGAATTTCGCACGCTCGAGCGCTTCGGCGACGGGCGTTCGGCGCCGCACGAACGCGGTGGTGCGACGGC
Organism: uncultured Opitutus sp.; assembly: GCA_966252355.1. Taxonomy (GTDB): domain Bacteria; phylum Verrucomicrobiota; class Verrucomicrobiia; order Opitutales; family Opitutaceae; genus ER46. The sequence goes on from CBINOT010000007.1 coordinate 36,205, forward strand.
AAGCGGTTTCGCCTTTGTCGAATGCCGCCCACTCACCGGCCGCACGCATCAACTCCGCGTGCATCTCGCGGTCGCGGGCGCGCCGATCCTCAACGACGCATTCTACGGCACGCCCGACGTGCAACTGCTTCTGTCGAACTTCAAACGGGGGTACAAGGGCCGCGAGGAGGAGAAGCCCATGATCCCTCGTCTCGCCCTGCATGCCACCGAACTGACGTTGACGCATCCGGTGACGCGCGAGCCGCTCACCCTCCGCGCGCCGCTGCCGCACGAGTTCGAGGTCGCGTTGAAACTGCTGCGTCGCTTCGCGGTTAGCGCTCCGCGTGGCCGGTGAGCTGCGGGCCGCGGCACGGGCATCTTGCCCGGGGTGACATGGGCGTCTCGCCCATGTTTGCGGCACGGAGCGCCGTCAATGCGCGGGAAGCTCGTGCCACTTTGCTCGACATGCTTCTCGTAGAGTTTGCATCCAAGCCGCCGGCCACACGTCCTGCCTCGCGAACTTACGCCGTAACGCACGCATGAACGCTCCCCTTTCCGCTCCGCTCGGTTTCGGCATCGTTGGCTTGGGCATGATCGCCGATTTTCACGCGCAAGCGATCGCGCAGGCCACGGGAGCGAGATTGATCGCGGTGACATCGCGACAAAACGAGAAAGCCCGGGCCTTTGCCCAGAAACATGGCGCCGCGGACGTTGCCGGCTCGGTCGACGAACTCGTGGCGCGGCCGGACGTTCACGTCGTCTGTATCACGACGCCGAGCGGGGCGCATCGCGACGCCGCGTTGACCGCGATACGCGCGGGCAAACATGTCGTGATCGAAAAACCGCTCGAGATCACCACCGCTCGCGCCGACGACATCCTGGCCGCCGCCGACGCCGCCGGCGTGAAGATCGCACCGATCTTTCAGGCGCGGTTCGGGAACGGCGCGCGCACGTTGAAGGCGGCGATCGAGCAAGGCCGCTTCGGACGACTCGTTTTGGCAAGCGCCGACGTGAAATGGCATCGGGCTGCGGCGTATTACACCGGGTGGAAAGGCACGCTCGCACTCGATGGCGGCGGCGCCGTCATCAATCAAGCGATCCACGCGATCGACTTGCTGCAGTGGTTTGCCGGGCTGCCGGAAGAGGTGTTCGCCTGGAAAACGCGTCGCGTGCACACGGCGATCGAAGCCGAAGACACCGCGACGGCGGCTCTTCGGTTTCCGAATGGCGCCCTCGGCACGATCGCCGCAAGCACCGCGCTTTGGCCGGGCTGGCAGCGTCGGATCGAAATCTGCGGCGAGTTTGGCTCCGCTCGACTCGAAGACGACCGGCTCGTGCAGTGGGATTTTCAGCAAGCGAGACCCGAGGACGAAACGATTCGGAGCGCGAAGACCGATGCCGCGATGCGTTCGGGCTCCAGCGCGCCGAATGCGATCGGCTACGAAGGGCATCTGCGGCAGCTGCAGGATTTCATCGATGCGCTGCGCGACAATCGTGCCCCGACGATCGACGGCCGCGAAGCACGCAAAGCCGTCGCGCTCGTTGAAGCGATCTACACGTCCGCGGAGCGAGGAGTGCCGGTGAAATTAACCCATCCGCAACGGTGAGGGCGCCATTTCCGCCGGGCGTTGAGCTCCTCACCGGTAAAAGCTGCCCAGTTTCTTAGCCGCGATCATCCAGATCACCCGCGGAGGTTACCTCGGCATCGACTAAGTCGCGCTCCACAGCCGTCGCTGCAATTCGGCGAAACGGCCGACGTTGATGTTTTGATTCGGGTGCCGGCCGTTTACGACCCGCTGACGCGCGCCAACCCATACTTCGCGAATGGCGCGACGCTCGAGCGAGAAAACGATATTGGCGAGCAGCGATTCGGGATCCGCGCCCGCGATGGAAGGATCGTAGAGGTTAACCGTGAAAAAATCCGCCGGCCGACCGACTTCGAGTGCGCCGCCCGTTGCGCCCAAGCTTCGCGCGCCGGTCACGGTAGCCGCATGGAACAAAGTCTTTGCCGAGTCGGGCGCGAGCGCGGGGCGCTGACGCTGCGCCACGCGCGCGCCGTATTCCAAGAACCGCGCGTCTTTGAGCAGATCGATCTGAACTTGGCTGCCCGTCCCGAGCGATAGACCGCTGCCCGCTGCGAGCACGCGTTCAATCGGCGGCATGCCGAGCGCGAAATTGTGCTCCGTGCTGGGGCAAACGCAGATCGCGGCCCGCGCGGTACCGAGCGTGCGAATGGCGTCGTCGCCGAGGTGAATACCATGAACCGCGGTAAACCGCTTATCGATCACGCCTTGTTCGGCCAGCAAACTCACGGGACCGCGACCGTACTCGGCGGCGCAGGCCTCGGCATCGTCACTGCGATGCCCGAGGCGGGCCTGGACCCGCATGCGCTGCGCGTGCGCGTACGTCGCGAGCGGTTTAATCGCGTCGAGCGGCACCGTCGCCAAGCTCTCGATCCCGACGCCCAGCCACGCTTCGTCCGACGCGTATTGGCTTTCCGTCGCGAGCCGCAGCGCCTCGGTGTCACGCACGAAGCGGTCGGCGGATTCGGTGCTAGCCCATGCCAGGGCCGTCCCAGCTGACTGACGATAACCGCCCCGCAGCGTCGCCACATTGAACAAGACGATGCGCACGCCGACGTCATGCGCCGCCCGCAGCACCTGTTGCGCGAGCGCGTTCGGCTCCGAGGCGGCATTGGCGAGCCAATGCAAAACGTGAAACTCGCCGACACACGTGACACCCGAAAGCATCATTTCGGTGAAGGCCATGCGCGCGATTTCGAACACGTCGTCGCTGGTCAGCCGCGTCACGAGACGTTCGAGCGCCTCGTTCCACGTGGCAAGCGGGTCGGTGCCGGCGCGGACGCGCGTCTCGGTGCGGCCGCGCAGCGCGCGATGCCAGGCGATGGAGTGCCCGTTGATCAGTCCTGGCAAAGCGGCTTGTCCCGGTAGCCGCCGCGCGGCGGCCAAGTCCGCGGGTTCGCGCGAGAAGCGTGAGATTCGACCGAGTCCGTCGGCAAAGAATGCGAGTCCTGTCTCGAATTTTTCCCCGGTGTACACGCAATCGGGCAGCCAGCCGATCTCGCCCGGGTTGGCGCTTACGACCGGTTTCGGCGCCGCCTCACGTGTCGGCGGGGGCGGTGGCGCCCCGTTATGAGGCGAGGATTTCTTGGCGGGAGGGCGTTGAGGAGCTGGAGGCACGATGACGACGATCTATTCACACCCATCATGACGTGACCGATCGCCAGAGCGGAAGCCTGAATCGAGCCCCGCCCGGCTCACACGTTCGAGCGCCAAACGCAGTAACGATTCCCCGCCTTTTCGACGCCGCCTCGGCACGATTTCGCCGAATTTGTTGAGTAAAATTCGATTGTCGTTCTTGCAGTACGTTGCAACAGCTGTTGCAAAGTTCAGCACACGGGAAAGGCGACGATAGGAGGGCGACTGGCTCATTTGCGGGCGTTTGCCTGAACGGCGAGTTCCCCCGGGCGCTGGGATTAGCGAGGCGGGACGATGCCCGTTTCTGGCAACCGCCGCACGGACCAACGGCTGGTCACGACCCGCAAGCCGTCGGCAAATTGCACCAGACACGAATTCAATTTACCTCGCGCCAGCACGCGGCACGGCTCGCCCTTGCGCTCGGGCAAACGGGTCTTGATTCGCCAGACATGCGTAGCGGGCGGGTTCACGACGCGTAGATGACCTCCGGTACCGACCGGAGTTCACGGCCGCAACGGGTCTCAGACTAGAACCAATTGACGCACGGCGCGCTTGCATTGGAGCCACTCGGTCGGCATGACGGCGAATCATGTCTTCGCTGCCTCCCCAATTTGTCGGCGTCACGGTTGTGACCAAGGCCAATGTGTACTTCGACGGCAACGTCGTCAGCCACACGGTGCTCTTCAAAGACGAAACCAAGAAAACGCTCGGTCTGATTCGGCCGGGCACGTATCACTTCAACACCGGCGCGCCCGAGCGCATGGAAATCGTCGCGGGCAATTGCACCGTTGTCCTCGATGGCTCGAAAGAATCGCGCAGCTACGGAGCGGGCACGTTCTTCGATGTCCCGGGCAGCAGCGGTTTCACGATCACCGTGGCAAGCGGGCTGTGCGAATACATCTGCTCGTTCCTCAAGTGAGGTGCTTGCGGCGCAAAGTCGTCGCACGGCGACTTTGCGCGCTGCTGTGCGTCGTGAGTGTGTCGGTCGGCTTCGCCGCCGATAGCACCACGGCACGGCACGAGAAAAAGCCTCCGCTCGCTCCGGCCGTGCGCGAAGCGGAGGCGAAGAACACCGCCCCTGGATCGGCCGCTCACTTCGCCGACCCCGATCGCTTGTTGTCCAACGATCCCTCGTTCGCGAAAACGATTGAGGACAAGCTGGCCCACTTCGAACGCAACACGGGCGTGCGGATCGTCGTCCGTCTGTTTGCAAAATCGCCCTCGGCCGCCGAGGACGCTAAGGCGGGCGCCTATATGCATGCTTTGGGCGAGAAGCTCGGTACGACGCGTCGCGGCGCACTGGCCGCTTACTTCGCCGACGAAGACGACTGGCGCGTATGGATCGGCGACGAATCGACGGCGGCATTCTTCGGCCGACCCGTGCAGGCAGCGGAGCTCGCGGAAGGCGCGGCATTTCATGCCGCGAAAGAAGCCTTTCTCCAGCAGGCGCGTTCGAAAGCCGACGCCACCTCGACGGCACCGCAAACGTCCGCCGACGGCGCGAAGTCGGTGCCCGCGAACCAGAAATTGCGGCTCCAAACCGAAGCGGTGATCGACGGATTGATCGATCGACTCGGCGCGAAATAGCCGCGGGTCCCAGGATCGGCAGGCGGCAGCGATCGCATGTTAGGACGAGCGCCCAGATCCAAGTTTGCCAAGCCGGCCCGACCCGCGTGAGTTTAGCACGCATGCGGAATTTCTTTTACCTGCTCTTGCTCGGCGTCGCCCTCGCCACCGTCGCGATTGTGGTGCGCTCAGGGATGCTGGCTCGCAAAAATCCGGGGCGCCCGATCAACAGCGCAATGCGCGAAGCGCTCGATGCGGATCACCCGCAGTATTCGTCGCAGGACGAAATGCTCATCACGCGCACGTACGGCAACGCCCACAAGCTTCCCTCGGGCTTGCGTTACGTCGTTCGCAACCCGGGTAACGGCGATAGCACGCCACACATCGGCCAGGAAGTGATCTGCAACTACGCCGGACGCTTGCTCGATGGGTCCGAGTTCGACAGTTCCTACCGCCGCGGAGCACCGTTCACATTTCGGCTCGGCACGGGCGGTGTCATCCAGGGCTGGGAGGAAGCATTTCTTCTCATGCACAAAGGCGAGCGCGCTACCTTGATCGTGCCGCATTGGCTCGCATACGGAGCAAAGGGCAGACCGCCGTCCATTCCGCCGAAGGCGACGCTGATCTTCGAAGTCGAATTGATCGACTGGCGATAGGCAGGCCGCCGGACGTCACAAGAGTCCACCCGCTGAGCGCGGCGGCAGCACTGTTTCAAAGTTCCTCCGCGGACTAAACTGGTTCTTGCAACAGCTGTTGCAAAGATCAGCAGCGGCGGAGCGAGCGGAAATCGTATCCGCCGAACGGGTTTCTCTGCGGAGCCGCGTCGCGTGGTTGCGCCGTCCCGCACGCAGGCTTTCGCCGATTTGCTTACAGCCCCACCAAGCTGCCGTTGCGCTTGATCCAGTGCTCGGCCTCGCGCCAGGAAGGGCACACTTCCTCGACCCGTGCCCAGAAGCGGTCCGAGTGGTTCATCTCCCGAAGGTGCATGAGCTCGTGATAAATGATGTAGTCGCGCACGAGCTCGGGCGTTTGCACGAGGCGCCAATTGAGCGAGATCGTCCCGTTGGCCGAGCAGGAACCCCAGCGCGAGCGTTGGTTGCGGACAGTCACTTGTTTCACATCGACACCCGTAACCGCCGCCAACTCCCACGTCCGCGCCGGCAATTCGATCCGGGCCCGGCGCGCAAAATGCGCTTCGAGCGTCGGCCGCAAATCGCCGTCGAGCCGCGCCACGCGAAATACATCCGAGGCCAAACACACCTGAGGTTTGTCGCCGGTGGCGGCGATGCGCACTTCGTTCATCTCTCCACGCCAAAGCACGTGGGTTCCAACCGTCCAAACCTCGGCCGCACGCGGGCGGTGGCGTTGCCGCGCCCGCGCGCGCTCGAGCCAGTCGCGATGTTCCTCGACGAATCGCCGCGCTTCGCGTTCGGAGCCGCGCGCGGGTATCGTCGCCACCGCGGTCCCATCGCGTCGCAGGGTCAGACGATAATTGCGCGCACGGTGACTGCGCTCGAACACGATATCGCCTTGTGCCTCCGTCGCCGTGCGCGGCAGCGCCAGCGTCGGCGCCGGCGTCGCACCGCCGGGGGCAGCGGACGGCGCCGCCAAACGAGCCGGGGGCGAATGATGCACGCCCGCGGCTGGCGCGAAAAATCCAAACAAGTCCTGTTGCTGCTCGGAACTCACGTTGCCCGGCCAGTGAAACGATCCCGCCGCCGACGGCGAGCGTGTTGTGCAAAATCAGATGGGCGTGTGCGTGGGCGGGGTCGCGCCCGCATAGGCGCGCTTGGCCCGACGCACCCGCAACGCATGCCAGATCGTGGGCATTTCGCCGACGTACCAAGGCACCAGCATCGCGATCGCCATCTCCTCGATCGCGACGAAGACTTGCACGGTCATCGCCACATGAAACAACAGGGCGGTCCGGCCGGCGAGCAGCGGGATCAACGACAGCGCGGTGAAGACCGCCAAGACTTTCGACGCCCAGGTGTGATAGCACGGTGCGCGACCGAGCCGCAAAAAGCCGTAGACGATCACCGCGAAGAAAGCGGCCAAGCCCGCCGCGATCCACGGCATTTCGCGCTGCACGATCTCCGGCCACAGCAGCGCGATGCCCGCCAGCCCGCAGATCATCGTCAGGTAGTCGGCGGCACTATCGAGTTTGCGACCGAGATCCGAGTACGCGTTTAACCGGCGCGCGAGAAAGCCGTCCAGCGCATCCGTCGCGAGCGAGATGACGAGCAGCACGACAAAGAAACGTCGCGAACCCGCAATTGCCGTCATCAGCAACGCGGGCATCAAGGCGATGCGCGTGCCGCTGAGAAGATTCGGCAGAATCTTGGGGTTCACGTGGGATAAGGTTACACGCGCACGAGTTCCCACTGCGACACTTTACCGGCGTCGAGCGTGAGCCACGCGAAACTTGCCGGCGCGCCGCGGTTGGGTCGCGTGATACAACCAGGGTTCAGCCAACGCACCCCGCGCGGGTCGGTCTCGTCGCGCGGCACATGAGTATGGCCGTGCAGCACGAGCTGCGCGCGAGCCGGAGCGCGCTTCGGGGGAATATGCACCAGGTGGCAGCGCACGCCTTCGCGCTCGAGATCGAGGGTCAGCGGCCAACCCGGATGCGAATCGCAATTGCCGCACACGACGAAAAGCGGGCGGCGGAGCCGCTCGAATTCCGCAAGGGTCGTCGGGGCGCACACATCGCCCAAATGCCAGATCTCGTCCGCCTCGCGCAGACCCGCGGGCAGCGAGGCGGGGTATCGGTCATGGGTGTCGGAGATGACCGCGATGCGCATCTCCTTATGAACTATTCCCGCGCAACTTGTTCATTCCGATATCGCGCCAAGCGCGCTTCGGATTTTTCGATGGCGGCCTGATCCTTCGCCGCGCGCGCCGCCTCCAATGCTTGCGCCGCAAACGTAACCGCTTCGGCAAAACGTCCGCACTCCGCCAGCGCCGCCGCGTGCGCCGCGAGAAACGGATGCTGCTGATTGTTCAGTTGCCGCAGGGCTTCCGTGATTTCGAGGGCCTCGGCGCCTTTGCGCACGGCGTCGTCGGTGCTGGTGGCGAGCAGCCAGGCGAGATTGTTGGCCACGAGGGGATCGAAGTGCAGCGCCAGCGAGGTGCGGAAGAGCTTCTCCGCCTCCGCATGCGCATGCTCCTGGTAGAACCGGCTCGCCTCCGCGTTGGCGATTACGAGTTGGTGCGCGGGCTTCGCGTTCTCGATCGCGTGTTGGACAGCCTGAAATGCGCCGCGTGTGTCGTGCCGGAGAAGCAGCAGGTTCGTTTTCGCCACCCAGTACTCGAAGGCCTTTGGCTCGAGCTCCAGCGCGTGGTCGATCTTGCGCTCGGCTTCGTCCCGCGCGCCGGTGGCAAAGGCGCTCAGTCCGGCCTCGAAGGCGGCGTCCGCCGCGGCGGAAACAAAGTGGGTTTTGAACAACGTGACGCGCGCCGGCTTGATCGGCAGATCGGTGGGACACTCGTATGGGATTTGCTCCAGCCAGAGCGGCACGGTCTGGTCGATGAGCAGTTGATAACCAAAGGCATTCTTGATCGACCGCGTGGTCGGCGGCGGATTCAGCAGATCAAAATACTCCGCCAAAAAGTTGTCCTCGGAAATCATCGCCACATGCGTCACGCCGCGTTCCCGCAAGCGCTGGCGCGCTTCGACCTCGGACTGGGCGGAGAACATTTCGGCGGCTTCTTTCGTGCCGCTGAGATTTTCCCAATAAAGCGTGCCGATCGTTTTCAACTGCCCGTAATAACCGATCGCCGCCGAGCCATTGGGGCTGGTGAGCAAAACGATGTCGCCTTCCGGCTGCGAAGCCCGGAGCGTGGCGGCGATATCGCGATAGATCGGCTGCATGGCGTCCCGCGCGTCGACCGCCCGCTTCACGTTGGCGTCATGCTGGATTCGGATCCGCATGATCGCCGCCGGACTGCACAAGATCGCGACGGCCGCGAGTACGACGGTCCAGCGCAGCCAAGCCGCGCGCCGGACGACCAAGCCGACGACGCCGAGCATGATAAGGCAAATCTGCGCGCCGCTCGCGCTCGGCCACCACCGGATCTGCGCCACCGCCATCGCGGTCGAGGCAGCCGCGGTAAGAATGCAGAACAGCACGACGACGCGATCGCCGGCGCGGCTCCAAAACCACGCGACGACGCCGAGGACCGTGCACGCGATCGCCCACGGCAGTTCGGCCGCGAGCCGGCCCATCCCGAAGAGCTCGACCGCCTTCGGGAACGAAATGCCTTCCGCGACGTGCCGCGACAGACGCGTGATAAACGGATCGAAGACGACGAACGCCTTCGGTCCGCCGATGGCGATGATCGTCGGCGCGATCGCGATGCTCAGCAGGGCGAGCGCGGCGCGCAGTCGATCGAGGCGAAATTTCCCGCGCGGCGCACGGCGCCACTCCGCGAGTTGCGCAATGATTTCGGCCCCGCCCCACCAACCCGCGGCGTACGCCGGGTGGTTCACTTCCAAGCGGAACCCTAGGTGAAACGGCGCGTATTCGAGCAAATAGAGCGCGAATGCGACGCTCGCGCCAACCTTGCCCCATAGCCGCCATAAGCTCGGATCGAGATGAACGTCCGTCGTCTGGTTCCGCCCCAGCAGCAGAATCGCCAGCGCACCGGCGACGCCCATGATCACGATCGCGGGAATCAATGTCGCGGCGCTCACCCACAAGCCGATCGCGCCCCACACCGCGGAAAAAATCGCGCCGCGACGCGCCGCCTCGGCCGAGGCCGGAAGGAATTGAGCGGCGTCATCGCTCGCCCGCCAAAAACCCACGCCCATGAATACGCCGCCCAGCAGCAATCCCAGCACCGCGGCCGCGAGCACACCGTGATGATCGACGTAGTTCGGGCTGAAACCGCTATAAAAATCGAGGTGCCCGATCATCGCGAACGTGAGGAAAACGCCGGCCGCCGCGCCCGCCCGACGTGTCAGCCACGCGGAAAAGACGATCACAAAACCCATCAACAGCGGGACGTTGAACCAGGCGAGAATCTGCTCGGTCGCGTAGGACAGGGACTCGCCGGAAAACAGATGGCGGACCCAGCCGCTGCCGACGATCAGCCAGGCGAACAGCGAGTTCCAGTGCACTTCGCGGCCAAACGGCGCGTTGTCGACGTGCGTATACCGCAACTGCGGCCCGGCGCCGTCCGCCAGCGCCAACGCGTGCCGCGTCCACATCTGGACGTCCGCGTACATCGTCGGACAGATCCGCCGCAAAGGCGTGGAGGGCGCGCTCGCGCCGCGCAACGCCGCGTTATCGAGCAGTTCGATGTAGCGGTAGAACTCCGCCGAATGCAGGTAGAGCAACACGCCCGCGATCACCCACGCGCCGAGAAGAATGATCCAGCGCACGCGCCGGCTTTCCTGTGTCACTTGCATTCCGCGTCTTGTTGGCGGGAACGTCCCTGAATGCCGAGCCTGAAACCGCGGGTCGTTCAGGGCGGTTCGAAGGCGCCGGCGCAGCCGGGACCGACCTCCGGCGCGTGTCGGCCGTAAACGATAATAGGACATATTCTGTCCCTTTATCTCACATAACGGGACATATTCTGTCCTGTTATCGCAATTCAGGCAGCGCCGCGGTCGCGCCGGAAGGCCACGAATAGGCCTGGACGGACGCGAGGACATCTCAGCGGAAGGGGCCAATCTCCGGGGCCTGTCGGGGAGGCCGCGTCACAGCGGCCCGCCCGGAGGCCGGGCCCTACCGGTCTCTGTACGGATCGATAGTCCGCCCGGGCTCCCGGTCTGAGTGTTTCGCGCCTAAAACCACCGCCTTGGCGGCCGGCAAACGCCTTGGGCGCGCGGCGGGACTTCCCGTGGCGCCCGCCGCCCCGGTTGCCGCTCGCCAAACCGGCCCTTGACACCCCCCACCCACTCGGGCACGAGTGACCCTCTTTTTCTTCAAAGATCATGCAACCGACATTCCGCCCACACCGCAAAAAGCGCGCCCGCAAGATTGGTTTCCGCGCCCGCATGGCCACGACCGGTGGCCGCAAGGTCATTCGTTCGCGCCGTCGCAAGGGTCGTAAGCGGCTGACCGTCGTTTGATTGAACGGACGGAACGGTAGAGAGCTGAAGGGTTGAACGACGCAAAGGCCCGTATTCGACGGCGGCGGACGTCGCCCGATCGAGTCAGCCCTTCCGCCGCTCAGCCCTTCACTCTTTTCCGCCATGCGCTTTCGCGCTGAGCAGCACCTTCGTCGCCCAAGCGAGATTCGCGCTGTCCGCGAACAGGGCGAACGTGTCGACTGCCGCGCGTTTACCGTCTGGTGGAAGCGTCGGGAAACCGTGCCCGCCGCGGTCACGATCGGCGAACCGGCGGAATCGCCGAAGTCTTTGGCAACGGGCGGCCGAGTATGCGTCATCGCGTCGACCGCCGCCGTCGGCAACGCCGTGCGCCGCAATCGAGCGAAACGCCGGCTGCGCGAAATCTTCCGGCATCAACAGGACGTGGTGCCGCGGGATTGCGATTTGTTGCTCATCGCCCGCTCCAGCGTCGCCGAGTGGCCGATGGCCGACCTGAAGAAAAAATTTTCGGACGCATGTCGCCGCATCGGAACAACGCCGAGCCAAGCATGAGCGGTGCGTTGCCGAACGCTACGCCGGGTCGAACGAGGCTGCTTGGCCCCGTGTTCCGGCTGCCCTCCGTCCTGATTCTCGCCGGGCTGCGACTTTACCAGCGCGCGATTTCGCCGCTGATGCCGGTCGTCACGCTCGGTGGCTGCGCGTGCCGCTTCACGCCGACGTGTTCGCATTATGCGGTCGACGCGGTGCGAACGCACGGTGCGTTCGTGGGCACGTGGTTGGCCGCGCGACGGCTCGTGAAATGCACGCCGTTGCATGCCGGGGGGTTTGACCCGGTGCCGCCCGTCCGTTCGCGACCGGCGTGCCGCTCGGTTCGGAATCGCAATGGCGCCGCGCCGGCGTCGCACGCCGAGCAAGATACCCGCGCTACTTTCGCCTAATTCTCCCCTTTCGTAATGGACAAAAAGAACACGATCATTGGTGCGGTTTTGTTGGTCGCGGCGTTTGCGGTCTTCAAGTTTGCGCCGACGTCTGCGCCCCCGAGCAAAGCGAGCAACGCGCAAGTCGCGACCGCCCCCGCCACCCCGGCAACCGCTTCGTCGAACCCCGCTGAGGCGCCCGCCGCGTCCGCTCCGGCCGCGCCTTCCGCGGTGAATCGCGACGCGGCAAATGCCCAGGTGACCGTGCTCGCCAACGATTTTATCGAAGCCCGCTTCACGAATTTCGGCGGCGCCGTCCGCGACGTGGCGTTCAAGAAATACGCCAACACCCAGGGCAAGCCGGACCCTTACGTCTTCAATCACCTTCACGAAGATCCCATCCTCGCGCTCGGCGGTTACCCCGGCACCGGACGCGACACGGCGTATGAAGTCGTCCGCTCGTCGCCGAGCGAGGTCGTGTACCGGACCGTCGTCGAAGGCAAACTCGAGGTCACGCGCACCTATCACCTCGCGGGGAACGGACCGGAAGGCCCCGACCCATATCGCATTCTCCACGAGACGACGGTGCGCAATCTCACGGGCGCTTCGCTGCCGCTGCCGCGCGTGACGCTGAGCCTGGGCACCACCATGCTGCTCAACGATCGCGATACCGGCCAGTATCTGAGCGTGCTGGACTTCGATGGCAGCGACGCGAACTTCACCGCGCGCGGCGATTTCGATGGCGGCGGCTTCGGCTCGATCATCGGCCAGGGCCGACCGGCTCGCGAGGTCATCGAGACCAACCGTTCGGTCGTCTGGGCCGCGGTGAAAAACCAGTTCTTCACCAGCGTATACACGCCGGAAAAGCCGGGCGTCGGCCTGATCGCGAAGAAACTCGATCTCTCGCGCGAAGCGCCCTTCGCCGACCCGCGTCGGCCCAACATCGCGCTCACCGCCGCCGCCCGCTTCGAACTGCCTGCGCTCGCCGCCAACGAAAGCACGAAGCTCACCGGGTCGCTGTATGTCGGCCCACAGGAGTACAAACGCCTCAAGCTGCTGCCGCACGACGAGGATCGCGTGCTCCCGTACACCCAGTACTTTTTCAATCGAATCTTTTTCAGCCGTTTCGTCGCCCCGCTCGAGAACGAGCTGTTGAACTTCTCCCACAAGTTCGTCGGCAATTGGGGCGTCGCGGTGATCGTAATGACGCTGATCCTGAAAGTGATCAGCTTGCCGTTTACGCTCGCGGCGTCGCGGTCGGCGAAACGCATGGCGAAACTGCAGCCGGAACTTCAAGCGATGCGCGAGAAGTACAAGGACAACCCGCAGAAGCTCCAGATGGCCACGATGGAGTTGTTCAAGACGCACAAGGTGAACCCGGTGGGCGGTTGCATTCCCGTGCTGATCACGATGCCGCTATTCATCGGCTTCTTCGCCATGTTGCAGAGCGCCGCCGAGCTGCGCTTCCAACCGTTCCTTTGGGCGCCCGATCTTGCCGCGCCGGATACGGTCGCGACGATTTGGGGACTGCCGATCAACATCATGCCGCTGCTCATGGGCGCGACCATGATCTTCCAAATGCGCCTCACGCCGCAGCCGTCCGTCGACAAAGCGCAGGCCACGATGATGAAGTTCATGCCGATCATCTTCACGCTCTTCTGCTACGGCTTCTCGTGCGCTCTCGCGCTCTACTCGACGATCAACGGCATCTTCACGATCGGTCAGCAGCTCGTGATCAACCGGATGAAGGACGATCCGGGTCCCGTCGGCCCGGGTACCGCGGCCGCCACGACGCTCGGTGGTTTCGGCAAGCGCGTGAAGAACGTCACGCCGAAGAAAAAGTGAGCTGAAGGACCGAGTAGTGGGTAGCGAGTAGCGAGCATCACCCTACCGCCACTCCGAACTACTCGCTACCGCTACCCGCTACTTTTCCGCCCCATGGCCGGCCATAACAAATGGTCCAAAGTCAAACGGCTCAAAGCCGTCACCGACTCGCGCAAAGGCAAGGTCTTCTCCCGGCTGTCGCGCGATATCACGCTCGCGGCGAAGGCCGGGGGCGGAGATCCCAATGCGAATGCCCGGTTGCGCACGCTCGTCCTGAAAGCGCGCGATGCCAATATGCCCGCCGACAACGTCGAGCGCGCGATCAAAAAGGGCACGGGCGAGCTCCCCGGCGTGGTGTTCGAAGAAATCACATACGAAGGTTACGGTCCGGGCGGCGTCGCATTCATCGTCAAGGTCACGACCGACAACAAGCAGCGCGCCGCGCAGGACGTGCGTTCCGCCTTCGCTCGTCACGGCGGTAATCTCGCGAGCACCGGCGCGGTGTCGTTTCAGTTTCTCCACGCCGGCCAGTTCCTGATCGCGAAAGAGTGCACGACGGAAGATGCGTTGATGGAAATCGCATTGGATGCCGGCGCCGATGACGTCATCGCCAGCGAGCAAGGATTTGAAGTGCGCTGCCCGGTGCACGCATTCGACAAGGTGGCGCATGCGCTGGAGCAAAAAGGCATCAAGCCCGAGAGCGCGGAAATCGCGTACATCCCGACAACGACGGTGCCGGTGAGCGATCTCAACACGGCCAAATCGATCGTGAAGCTGCAAAACGCCCTCGAAGAATTCGACGACGTGCAGACGGTTTTCTCGAATGAGGAAATGGATGAAGCTGTCGCCACGGCAGCGCACGAATAAGCGGCTCAGCCGCATGCGTGATCGCGCGTCACGCGCGTAGCATTACGTAGTTCTACGCCGCGCGTCATATCCGGCGCGTCATAACCACGCGCGCCTCTTGCCTGACCGGCGCCGCGCTGATTGGTTGGCGCTCGTCGATGACCGATGATGTGGAAGTCCAGCCCGACACAAAGTCGTCGCCGCGTCACCTTGCACCGGGCGACGTCGGCCTCGTGACGGCGCGCGATTTCATTTACGCGCAGCCCTTCACGTTCAAGAGCGGCCAAACGATCCCGGCTTTTACGCTGCGTTACGAGACCTACGGCCAGCTGAACGCCACGCGCGACAATGTCGTCCTCGTGTGCCACGCGTTGAGCGGCGACCATCACTGCGCGGGCTGGCACTCCGCGGAGGATCGCAAGCCGGGCTGGTGGAACAATCTCATCGGGCCCGGGAAAGCGGTCGATACGCGGCGATTTTTCGTGGTGTGCGCGAACGTGCTGGGTGGATGCCAAGGCTCCACCGGTCCGTCGTCGCTCAATCCGGAAACAGGCCGGCCCTATGGCGTCGCATTTCCCTTCGTGACGATTCTCGACATGGTCCGGGCGCAAAAGCTTTTGCTGGATCACCTCGGGATCGTGAGCTTGCACACCGTCATCGGGGGGTCGATGGGCGGGATGCTCGCGCTGCAGTTCGCGATCGAATATCCGCGCTTCACGCGGCGGGTGCTGGCGATGGCGACGACCGCGCGGGAGAGCGCCCAGGCGATCGCCTTCAACGAAGTCGGCCGCCAAGCCATCATGCAGGATCCGGCGTGGAATCGCGGCGAATATCCGCGCGATAGCGGCCCGCGCGTCGGCTTGGCCATCGCGCGCATGATGGCGCACATCACGTACGTGTCCGACGCGAGCATGGATCGCAAATTCGGCCGTCGTAAACGGGAGACCGCCGCGGCCGCCGCTTACACGTTTGAGCCGCAATTCGAAGTCGAAGGCTATCTGCGCCATCAAGGCCAGAGCTTCATCAATCGCTTCGACGCGAATTCGTACCTCTACATCACGCGCGCGCTCGACCAATTCGACCTGCCGCATGCTTACGGTTCGCTCGAGACGGCATTCTCGCACGTCGACGCGGAAACGCTCGTGGTCGGCTTCACGAGCGATTGGCTCTTTCCGCCGGAGCAGAACCGCGCGTTGACGCTCGCGCTTCTGCGCGCGGGCAAGCGCGCGAGCTATGCCGAGCTGTCGACCGATCTCGGCCACGATTCGTTCCTGCTCGAGTCGGAAGAGCTGTATGCGCTGGTCCGCGCGTTTCTCGAGCGCGACGAGCCATACACGCCGGATTTCGCGATCTAAATCCGGCCCACCCGCATGCACTCGACGCCACAAGCCTTGCCGCCGGCCCCTGGAGCGAACCCGGCTCCCCCGGCCAAAACGCGTTCCGTTGCGTCGGGCAAGTCGCTCGAGAAACGCACGGTGGACATGCAGATCATCGGTGACTGGGTCGAACCCAACACGCGCGTGCTCGACCTCGGCTGCGGCGCGGGCGCCCTGCTCGATTATCTGGTGCAGACGAAGCAAGTGTCGGCGGTCGGCGTCGATCTCGATTTCGCGAAGATCACGGCCTGCGTGCGGCGGGGATTATCCGCGTACCAAGGCGACATGACCGAGTTCCTGCGCGCGTTTCCGGACAAGCATTTCGACCGCGTCATTTGCTCCCGCACGGTCCAAGAACTCGACGATCCGACAAAGGTGATTCTCGAGGCGCTGCGCGTCGGCCGCGCGTTGACGGTCGGCTTCGTCAATCACGGCTACTGGAAGAACCGCGTGAACATGCTGCTGCGCGGCCGTAAAATCCGGAACGAAGTCTACACCACGGAATGGTTCGAAAGCCGCCCGGCGAATCCGGTGACGATCGCGGATTTCGAGCACTTCTGCGCCGTGAAAGGCATTCGGATCGCGCGGCGCGCCCACCTCGCCGGCAACTGGCACACGCCGTGCCGAACGCTGCCGAACCTGTTCGCGGGCTATGCGCTGTACGATCTCGCGCGCTGATTGATCGCGCGAGCGTTCGGTCCGCGTGTTTTTCGCGTGTCAGCCCGGAGACCGGCGCAAGCGTCCGCTCATTTCTTTCCGCCGAAAACCGAACGCGCCAAATCGAACGGCGCGCGCGTGAGACGCGAAACCGCCGAGGAACTCTCCTCCACCGGAGCCGGCTCCGGCTCGGCGGAGGGAACCGGCGTTGCCGCCATGATCAGCTTTTCGCGTTCGTCGAGCTGCGCTTCGCGGATGGCGACCGCTTCTTCACGACGTTTCACCGCGGCTTCCATTTCGCGAATCGCGATGCGGTCGTCGCGCAAATGGGTCTGCTCGGCCTCCAAAATTTCCCGCGCCCGATGCAGCTTCTCCCACGCAGCCTGAAGCGCCGAGTCGTCGCCCACGGGATTCGGAGCCGCGACCGGAGTGTACGACAAACCCGGGAGCGATGCCCGCAAACCCTGCGTCGCCGGAATCGCCCCATGGCGACCGGCATCGAGCTGCGCCTGCCAATTGCGTAGGCGCGCTTCGTATTCTTTCAGGTTCGTCTCGCGGTCGCGCAAAGCCTCTTGGTCCTCCATCAAACGACGACGCTCTTCCGCCAGCGTCGCGGCCCACTTGTCCGCCGAAGGCCGCGGCAATTTCAGTTCCGGGCTCGGGGCAGGAAAGGTGACAGTAGAGTTCATGGGTAACGCAGTACTTTTTGTGTGCCCCGATCATAACGACACGCGCTCCATTGCGCTATGGGTTGACGGGACTTTTACCGCGCGTTTACGAGCTTCGCCGGTCCTTTCGGCGAAATTTTACGTCCGAAAGATCACGTCCTCGCGATTGAACATCCGCACTGCCCACGCCAGGGCGGCCGCGGCGTAGACGCAGGTGGAACCGAAGATCAATCCGATGTAGCCCCAGTGCCAGACGCCGGACACGAGCTCCTTGCCGATCAACGAAACATTGAGGATGGGGACGAGCGCGAGCCGGACGTTCAGCTCGACTCCCGGCAACATGCCGTAAATCGCGGGCAGGAGAATCACGATCACGAGCGGGGAAATGTAGCTCTGCGCTTCTTTGAAGCTTTTCGCAAAGAGGGCGATGCTCAGCTGCACCGCGGCGAACAGGACCGCCATCGGTATCACCATCGCCACCACGGCGATCAATCCGAGTGGATCGATGGACGGCAATCCGCCGGGAAATCCCACGCTCGCTTTTCCCGCCGCGCGATCGCCGAACGCCGCGCCTGCGATCAACAACGTCAGCGCCGTCGAGCCGAGCGAGCACGCGACGGTGCTCAACGACGCGGTCAGGACCATCAAGAATTTCCCCAGCACCAACGTGATTCGCGGCACCGGGCTGCACAGGAGTGTTTCCATTGTGCCGCGCTCCTTCTCCCCCGCCGTCATATCCATCGCCGGATACATCGCGCTGGTGAAACACAGGATCAGGAAGAAATAAGGGATCATGCCGCCGAAGGCGTTGCCGCCGACCTTTTCCGGCGGCGCGACGTTTTCCGTGGCGATGTCATACGGCTTAATCAGATTCTCGGGCAGCCCGCGCGCCATCAGCCGGGCGGTCACGATCCGTTCGCGGTATTTCGAAAAAAGCTCGCGGAGATCGCCGGCGGCGAAACCGGACCGCAACTCGCCTTGATAGTTGTAGATCGTCACCTTGGCCGGCTCACCGCGTTCGACCGCGCTGTCGAAGCCGGGCGGAAGCACCACCGCAGCACCGATTCCTTTGTCGACAATGCGTTGTTTCCAATCCTCGGTCGCCGGCACCACTTTCAACTTCGGGCTTTGGGTGATTGTGGCTCGCGCTTTCGGCGAATCCTCGCCGCCGACAATCATCACCGTCGGCGTCACCGCTCGCGCCTTCTTCGCGACCTTTAGCGCGGTGAACAAGGTGCCCATCGTCAGTCCCGGCATCAGCAGCGTCGGCACCACGATCATCGAGATCAGCGTGCGCCGGTCCCGCAACAGATCCCGCAGCTCTTTGCCGTATACCGTAAAGATGCTCGACCAGTTCATGGCTCAGGCGGCGATCTTGCGGGTGACGACCCTGACGAATATCTCCTCGAGATCGCGCTCGGCGAACTGGCTGCGCAACGTCTCGAGCGTTCCTTCCGCGAGGAGCCGGCCATCGTGGATGATGCCGACGACGTCGCAGAGCTTTTCGACCTCGCTCATCACGTGCGTCGAATAAATGACGGTCTTGCCGCGGGCGCGACATTGCCGCACGAACTGCACGATCGCGCGCGCGGCCATGACATCGAGACCGATGGTCGGCTCGTCGAAGATCATCACCGCGGGATCGTGAATCAACGTGCGCGCGATCGAGGTCTTTTGTTTCATGCCGGTCGACAGCTTGTCGCAGCGCCGGTCGAGGAAGTCGTCCATCTCCAGTTCGGCCGCGAGTTGGCGGGTGCGCGCCGCGATGAGGTCATCCGTCAGTCCATTGAGCCGGCCGAAGTAGGTGATGACCTCACGGGCGGTAAGCCGGCCGTAGAGCGCGGTGCTGGTAGCGAGAAATCCGACATGGGCACGCACGCGATTCGGATCGCGCACCGCATCGAAGCCGGCCACGACCGCCGTGCCGCTTGTCGGCTGCAGCAGGGTCGCGAGCAAGCGGAGCGTAGTGGTTTTCCCCGCGCCGTTCGCACCGAGCAGCCCGTAGATTTGGCCCGCGCCGACGCGGAACGAAACGCTGTCCACCGCGCGGATCTCCCCGCGTTTCTTATCCTTGAACGTCTTCGTCAGTTGATGGGCTTCGATCATGGAACTAGTTCCTGCGAATCACGCGGATCCGAACGGTTTGATGCGTGGCCTTCGCATGATTTGCGGGCGGGCTTACAGACTCATGCGTTCGCGGAATTCTTGGGCTTGGCGGCGGCTGAGTTCGACTTTGGCGCCGCCTTTCAGATGGACGAGCAAGCCGCCGCTGAACCAAGGCTCGATCTTCTCGATCCACGACAGGTTGATGATTTGCCGGCGATTTGCGCGGAAAAAATACTTCGGGTCGAGTCGCTCCTCCATCGCGTTCAGCGAGCGGAAAAGCTGCGGTTGCGCCGAGTCGAAATGCACGCGGGTGTAATTGCCTTCGCTCTCGAGCAGCCGGATCGACTTCACCTCGACGAACCAGCACCGGTCCCCTTCGCGGACAAAAACCTTGTCCTCGGCGGCCAGTCGCTCGCGCGCGCCGCTCGAGGCATTTTGTTTCACGGCGGAGCCCTGACGCTTCTCCTGCAACCGGACAAGTGCGGCGGCGAGACGCCCCGGATCGACGGGCTTGAGCAGGTAGTCGAGCGCATTGAGTTCGAATGCCTTCACCGCGAACTCGTCGTAGGCCGTCGTAAAAATCACCTCGGGCGCCGGCGGCTCGAGCGCCTCGAGCAGTTCGATGCCGGTTTCCCCGGGCATCTGCACGTCGAGAAACACGAGGCTCGGCTGCAGCGCCTGGATCTGTTCGCGCGCCTGCTTCGCGTTGGCGGCTTCGCCCACCACTTCGATTTCGGGATGGCTCGCCAGCAGCCGCTTCAATTCGGCCCGCGCGAGCCGTTCGTCGTCGATCAAGATGGCTTTCATCGTCGGTCTAAAATCGGGTCAGGTCCGCGCCGTTTGCACTGGCACGGAAACTTCAGCCACCACAAGCGCGCTCGGCTCCGCCCTGAGGCGCAACGTGGCGCGATCGCCGAAGAAAAGCCGCAGCCGTTCCGCCGCGTTTTTCAGGCCCAAGCCGGTCGAGCGGCCGGTCGCTGCCGCGGGCGGCGTCGAGGCAAGTTCTCCCGGGTTGGTGACGCGGAGAGTCAGCTGACCGTTCTCGCACCGCGCGACGATCGCGATTTCGCCGCCTTCGGGTCGGGGCGAAATGCCATATTTCACCGCGTTTTCCACGAGCGTTTGCAACACGAGCGGCGGCACGGCGAGTCCGAGCGTCTCCGGCGCGATGTCGAGCCGGAGGCGGAGCCGCTCTTCGTGGCGCACTTGCTCCAACGCGAGATAGTCGTTCACGACGCGCAACTCGTCCTCGAACGGCACCGCTTCCGCCTGCGCCGATTGCAACGAGTAGCGCAGCAGATTGGCGAGCTGCGTCACCGCCAGCCGCGCGCGCGCTGGGTCTTCATCGATGAGGGCACGCAGAGAATTCAGGGCGTTGAAAATAAAGTGTGGGTTGACCTGCGATTTCAGCGCGCGCAGTTCGGCTTCTTTTACCTCGGTAGCGAGCCGCAGCTGCTCGATTTGCAGCCGCGTATACCGATCGGAAAGATGGTAGAAAAAATACACGCACAGCCAGCCGGTGAACATCAAGGTGCCATTGACCCAACTCGCCGCCATGAACGTGGTGAGCGGCGTATTCTGCGGGGTCGGCAGCCGCAGGACCGCATAGGGATACGCGAAAGCGATCGCGGTCCAGACCGCGGACTGCACCGCGGCGGTCGTCAGGATGCGCGGCGCGAGCTGCCGCCAACCCAGCTCTTTCCAGCCCCAGCGCCGCATCAAGCCACGCGTGCAATGTGTCATGAGCAGCCCCATCGCCATGATCATGGCGACAATCGAGACGCTATCGACGACGTCGGAACGCGTGTACTCCTTCTGCGGCCACAGGACATAGGTGAAAATGACCTGTGCCACCAACAACACGCTCCAGCTCCCTGCCTGACAGGCGACATACAGCCGTTCCTTCGCGCGCTCGCGATTCGTGGCCGTCGACGGCGACGCGGAGACAGGCGAAAAATGCGCGGGCATGGGGGAAGGATTACGCCCGCGAGCGGAAAAGGGAATCACGCAACGACATGACCGCACCGTAGCGAAGCCGCGCGCAGGGGCGCGCCTTTCGGGATAAACGGAGCGTGCCGCAGGATGAACGGCGCGATACTCAACCCTGGCGCGCGACGGCGGGGTTCGGAGACCCCGCCCTACACCTCGGCCAGGCCCTAACGTAGCGTAATCGATTACTTTGTGCTCGGGGTCGTTTTCGAGGTGGGAGGCGGCGGAGTTTCGGCGCTCTTGGCGTCGTTTTCGCGCTCGAGATTGTGCTCCGCGTCCTTCTGCTTCGCTTTGTCGGCTTTCTTGGGCGCGACTTCGCTCGGCGGCGGCACCTTGTCGGGATCGATGCTGCCCTCGACGACCGGATTGAAGGCACGCACGAAACCATGCCGGAAAAGGTTTCGAATCGTCGCCCACATGCCCACCTGCGAGTCGCCAAACTCGCCTTGGAAAGGAATCCGCGTGGCCACTTGGTCGCGCTGCTTGTTCTTCACGAGCCAGGCGACTCCCGAAACGATCTTTTCCCAAAGATGCGCGGCGATGTTGTTCTTCTTGTCTTCACGCGTCTTGAAATCGAGATCGTTGAAGAACGGTTTGATGTAGCCCTGAAATGAGCCGTCCTTGCCGGCCATTTCCACCACGAGCTCGAACATGCCTTTGCTCACCTCGACGTTCGCGACGGATTTCAGCGAATCGTTGAGCGCGGTCAGGTCGACTTTCATGAGCTTGAGGCTGAGATGAAAATGCGGCTTTTCCGCCAGCGGCTCGGCGTCGACGAGCAAGCTCAGTTGCCCGCCGCCCAAACTCTCGCCCTCGACTTGGATTTTCGCCGGAAACTCTTCCTTCGTGTCGCTCGGCCGATTCCGCAGGCCGGTGGCGACCGCTTGCATGTTCTTGATGAAAACGTCGACCCGCGGCGTGCGCGTGTCGTCGATGTAGCGGACGGCGCCGTGCGCGATCTCGAAATGCTGGATATCGATCGGGAAGATGTCCTCGATGACGGCCTGCCAACGCTTGTCGGTATCCTTCTGGCTGGCCTCCGGCGTCGGACCTTTGACCAGCGTGACTTCGCCGCGATCGATGAAAATATCGCTCACGATCTTGCCATGGATGAGATCGCGCCACGCCAGGGAAAAATCGATGTGTTTCGCGACGAAAAATGGGTCCTCCTGCTGGCCGTTTTCTTTGAAGATACTGATGCCATTCAGCGTGTAGGCGCCGCGAAAAACACTGAGGGCGACATTATCGACGTGCCCTTTGTAGCCCGGGATATCTTTCAGCCGATGATTGATCTGGTTGCAGATCACATAGGGCAGCGCGAGGCGGATGCCCACGAGCAGCACGACGATAGTGACGATCGTAATCAGTACACGCCGCGGCCAAGCGCGTACGCGTCGAACGATCTGGGCCGGCTTTGCATCCATAGTTAACGCCATGGACCGCACTTAAGGCCGGCGGTGCATGGGGCGGATGCCCCGGGGTAGGCGCCGGCCCGGCGCCCAACTCGGGTTAACCACGGATGGCCCAGATCAACACAGCTACGGCGTCAGCAAGACCGGCGTCCTACAACCATAGCTCCGACCTCATTAGCCGCGATAGATCCGGAAGCGCTGACTCGCTGGGGACGGGAAATCGTTTCAGGATTCCAGCATTTCAGCGTGTCACGTTTCTCGTTCACGCCCCGATCGGGTGCCAGGTCGTCTTGAACTCCAAGAAATCGCGGATCGCGTACACGCTTTGCGCTTCGTCGCCGAGCCAGTCCGTCGCCGGGTCGATGAAATGCACGCGTTTCACGCTGTCCGCCGCGCCAAGGCGCAGTGCCTTACGGTCCTCTTCGTTCGCGACGGCGCTGATCGCGCGGAGATGCGTGTGCGTCGCAAACGTTGGCACGAGCTCCTTGCGGAAGCCGGTGAGCAGATTGACGACGCCGCCCGGCAGATCGCTCGTCGCCAGCATTTCGCCGAGCAAGATCGCGGGATAGGGCGTCTTTTCGGACACCACGGCGATGGCGGTGTTGCCGCTGACGATGATCGGCGCGAGCAGGGAAATCAGCGGCAGCAGTGGCGGGCTATCGGGGGCGATGACGCCCACGACGCCCATCGGCTCGCTCACCGTGAAATTGAAATACGGCGCGGCGACGGGGTTCACGTTGCCGAGGACCTGCTCGTACTTGTCGGCCCAGCCGGCGTAGTAAACGAGTCGATCGACGGACGTATCGAGCTCGCGAGCGGCGGCCGCTTTGTTGCCGCCGAAGAGCACCAGGGTATCGATCATCTCCTGCCGTCGCGCTTCGAGCATCTCGCCGAGCCGGTAAAGGATCTGGCCGCGGTTGTAAGCGGTACGCTTGGCCCAACCGGGGCCGGCTTTCGCGGCGGCCTCGATTGCGTTGCGGAGGTCCTTGCGCGTGCACTGCGGCATGTTCGCATAGAAATTTCCCGCGGCATCCTGGACGGGAAAAGTACGTCCGCTTTCGGAGCGAATGAACGCGCCGCCGACATACGGCTTCGGCGTTTTGGTGATCGGCAATCGAGTCATGAGAAAGGTCGCCCGCGAATCACGCGAAGGAACGCGAAGGCGAGGCAAAGGTGGTCACGGCAATGGCAGAAAAAGCAGCGCGCATGAGGTGTCACAAGCCGCTGGGCTGATCGGTGATCCCGACGGGCAGCGGAGGCGTGTCGGTTTGCAGATACGTTTGGCCACGATAACGCAGCGCAAAGAACATGAAGACCAGCGCGGCCAAACCCGCGACGCCGGCATAAAAGACGTAATACGGCGCGCCGGTCAGCTTCAACGTGCCATCGGGCTTCTTTATGATCCAATGCACTCCGGCCGCGAACAGATCCGACGACCGCCGCCCCTCGCGTCGATCGTCAGGGTGCCGATCTGGCTGCCGGCTGAGGACAATTCGACGCTCGCGGTCCCGCCGCTCCCCGTAAATCCGTCGGCTCCGGCTCCCGAAGGGGCGTCGGCACCCTGCCCTCCAATTCCCCGGGAACTGACCAGAAG
>CBINOT010000008.1:0-59091 GCA_966252355.1 uncultured Opitutus sp.
ATTCGGGTCCGCTGAGAATATGTCCGGGCGCGGCCACGGTGCGCTCGGTCTTGGGCGCATCGCCGCGGCCCATCATGACTTTGACGGTAACACCCGGCGGTTGGACCCAATCGGCCTTCGCGTCGCCGATGGCTTTGCCCGCCCCGTCGATCGTGCCGTCCGCGGTCTTGCACACCACTTCCGCGCGACCGTCGCCATCGAGGTCGTAGACCATCAACTGCGTGTAGTGGGCGCCTTCGCGGATGTTCTTACCGAGATTGATGGTCCAGAGATGCGTGCCATCCAGTTTGTACGCTTGAAGCAGGGTCTGGCCGGTAGCGCCGTTGGCCGAGTTGTCGCGCGGCATCTGCTCGAGCTTCACGACAAGTTCGTAGTCGCCATCCCCATCCAGGTCGGCGGCGGAGACATCGTTGGCGGTGTAGCCGTCGGGCGTTTTCAGCGGAATGGAAAGATACGGCCGCGGTGGCGCGCCGGCAGGGAGGGAAAACGCGTCGCCGGGTGTGGCCTCCAATTCTTTGCCGTCGACGACGGCGCGCACCGAGTACGTGGTCTTGCCGGCGAGATTAGCCGTGTCGTCGATGAGCCAGGTGCCGTCGGTGAGCGGCTCGGGGTTCAGCTTCGTCGGCGTGGCCGGGCCGCCGCCACCGCCGCCGCGTCCAAATCCGCCACCGCCGCCCGTTCGCGGCAGATCGGTCGTCAGGCGGTAAACGTTGAACGCCGTGTTCGCGGGTTCGTTCCCAAGCAGCCGCCAGCTGACGAACACCTTGCCGTCGGCTTGGTGAATCGCGACGACGCCGCGATTCAGTTTCTCCATTTGCCGCTGAGCCTGCGCGGATGCGCCGACCACGAGCGCGAGAACGATGAGAAAAGGGAAACGAAGAAAGTGCATACGACCTTGCGCAGCCAAACGCAGCACCGCCGTTTTGGTAACGCGCCTTTCGCCGCCCCTTGTCGGCGCCCAAGCCAAAGTGTCATCTAATGGATGACACTTTGGCTTGGGCCCTTCACCGGTTTCAGAGGGAAATTCGCGATAAATGCGCGGGCCAACGCGTCGCACCGCGCCGCCGGGGGCGGGGGCGCCGAAATGAGCCGGACAGTTCGAGCCGGCGGATCGAAGTCTTCGCGCTCCGGCCGGACGCGGTCAGTTCGCGACGCGGATGGGCAAGGCGACGAACGGCAGGTTCGCCTGCACGAAGCGGCGTTGCAGGGTGGCGACGGTGGAGTTGTGCAGCAGTCGATTCACCCGCGTGTCCCGCGCGAAGAGCAGCTCGCCCGCAAAGAAGACGCTGTTGCCGAATTCGCGACGCGCTTCTTGGGCGAGGCGGATGAGTTCGTCGGTAATGTCGTGTCCGATCGCAGTGAACGTTATCGCGGCATAACCACGCGCCTGCGTCCAAGCCGCATATCGCTCGGCCTCCGCAGCGACATGCGCCCGCAATGCATCCAGCTCGGTCGCGCCTTTGAAATTGCCGGCGTCGACGGCGCCGACGGAAACGAAGACAAAATTGCGAAACGTATCGCCGAAAAGCCGCGAGACATGAAGGCAGGTATGGAGACCGAGACCGTTGTACCCATTCACGAGAACCACCGCCGTGCGAGCTCGCGGATCCGGCGTCAGCTTCAGCGAGGGCGCCGAATTCCGTCGATCGAGCTCGGCCGCATCGGCGATGGCATCGAGCCGGCGAAGTTGCACCGCGACACCGCGATAATGGCGGCGGACAGCAAACGCCAGGGCCACGATCGTGCCGGTGACGAATAATGTGATCCACGCGCCTTCGAAGAATTTGATCGCGACGAGTGAGACGAGAATGACCGTGGTCAGCATCAGCCCGAAGCCGTTGATCGCGAGTTTGCGCCGCCACGCGGGATCGCTGCGCCGCTGGCGCCACCAATGAACGACCATCCCCAACTGCGACAACGAGAACGTGACGAATACATTGATTGAATAGAGGACGACGAGCGCATCGACCGAGCCGCGAGTCAGCCAGAGGGTCGCGAGGGCTGCGCCGCCCATGAGCAAGATCCCGTTTTGCGTGACGAGGCGGTCGCTGAGATGGGCGAAACGATTCGGCAGCCAGCGGTCAACGGCGAGATTGGCAAGCACGCGCGGACCGTCGAGAAACCCTGCTTGGGCGGCGATAAAAAGGAGTACCGCTTCGGACGCGAGCGTGACCCAGGTGAAGGTCGCGCCGAGTTGCGTCGGCCACGTCCAGGTCAGCTTGCCGACGAGCACGGCGTTGAGCGTTTTGCCCTCGGTCGGCTCCACTTGGTATAAAAGATACGCGAGCAATAGCCCGCCAGCCGTCACCGCCAGTGACACCGCCATCAACACCATCGTTATGCGACCCGTGCGGACGCGGGGCTCGCGCAGAATCGGCAGACCATTGCTGACCGCTTCGATGCCGGTGTACGTGCCCGCGCCGAGGCTGTAGGCCCGCAAGGTCAAAGCGAGCAGGCCGATCCAGCCGACGGACGCCGACACAACGTGCACGTCGTTTGCCGTCGCGGTCGCCAGTTCCCCGAGGCGAGGGGCATGCGTACCGATGGCATATGCGATCAGAAACGCGTGCGTCGCGATGAAAAGGAAGAACACGGGCACCCACAGCATCACCGATTCCTTCACGCCACGAAGATTGATCAGCGTGAGACCGACAACGCCCGCACAGGCGAACGAAAGCTTCCAGGAGTGCAGGGACGCCGGCAGCAGGTTGAACAAGGCGTCGGCACCGCTCGCGACGGAAATCGCGATCGTCACGACGTAGTCGACGAGCAGGGCGCTGCCGGAGACGATGCCGGCCGCCGGTGAGAGCAGTTTGCTCGCGACGAGATAGCCGCCGCCGCCCGCCGGAAACAGTGCGATCGTTTGCGAGTAGCTCGCACAGATCGCCAAGATCGTGACGACCGACGCGAGTGCGATGAACACCGCCAGGTGCGGATGCGAGCCGAGCGCCTTGAACGTTTCTTCCGGTCCATAGCAGGAGGACGACAGGCCGTCGGCGCCAAGACCAACCCACGCGAGGATCGCCGCCAACGATAGATGTTGGAAGAGCCCTTTCTCCGATAGCGAGCGACGGCGCCCGAGGAGGATCGAACGAAGCCGCGTCATGGCAGCTGCAAGGGGTGGGGCGCCGGCAGCGCCAAGGCTGGATAGACGAGCGCGTGGGGCAGGCCGCGCAGGCCTGGGGACGAGCTAGTATTGTTTATGGCGAAGCGCCGCGTGACAAAGCCGAGCCCGAAGGAAAAAAACAGCAGAAAAAATACGAGCGCCGCGCGATTGAAGACCGAGTGAGTCGTCATGGGGGCAGGGTAGTTTAATTGGCCCGTTGGACTCTGCGGTCGCATCGAGCGCTCCGGCGCGCGTCTGGCGCGCCCGCGCTCGCAAGCAGCCACACCGCTTCGGGCCGGGTTGGGTGGCGGCGGCTATACCGCGCGCTGGTTGGGTTTTTGCGTTTCGAAGCGAGCGTTGACATGCGTCGCGCGCTGGCTTCGCACGACCACGGCGTCGAACAGAACCGGCGCCAACCAAATCGCGCCGCAAAGCAGGATAGCGCGTTCTTTCCAATCGACGGCGAGAAACAATGCGGACGCCGCTAACAGGGAGGCCACGCCGGCGAACAGGAGTTTGCGCCAGCGACTGCGTTGTTGCAGCGCGACGCCTTTGAGCATCAGCGCCGCGCCGACGAGAGCCAAATGCAGGCATAGCGCTGCGATGCCCGCGGGGGTAAGGAATGTGCCGAACATGGTGGGACTGTCTCCGAAATGCATCGGCGAGCACGCGGTGTTCCCGCGCGCGCGGCGATGCGGCTGCGTTGGAGCGACCGTGGAGACATCCCAAGCGGGAGCTCTAGTGGATCACCCTTCCCATTGCCGACGAGGTTAGCTGACGGGCTCGGTGCTAGGAAGTCACCTTGGCCGCGGTTACCCGCGTCCGTTCGCCCCGTCCGTCCCGCGAGAGTCGCGTGGCGGAAATTTGGGTCCCCCGTGCTGTTCGCCGAGGAAGCGGCGGCAGCTTAGGCGTGCGTATCCAAAGAACGGAGCCGGAGCATGGACGCGGCGGAATGCGGTTCAAGTTATCGCACTACGTAGACGCGTAACTCGCGGAGTGTGAGCGAACAAGCTGCTATGCATAGCGTTGCAGTCTGGATTCGAGCGATTCGGCGACAGACGCCTCTTCGTCCAGCTCTCTTCGGCGCTCCGGATCTTTTCAAACCCCCAAGTCAAAGTGTCATCCATTAGATGACACTTTGGCTTGGACCGGCACGGTGATTTTCGCATTTGGAGTTTTCGTGCGAGCCGATCACGTTGTCGTATGGAAAAACGCCCGTTTGCTGAACTTGGTCTCTCGGCCGAGACATTGAAAGCCGTTGAGAAGATGGGCTTCGAGGAGGCGTCGCCGATTCAAACGGCGGTGATTCCCGTCGCATTGACGGGCCGCGATGTGGTGGGGCAGTCGTCCACCGGGTCGGGGAAAACCGCGGCGTTCGCCCTGCCGGCGATCGAGCGGGTCGAGTCGCGGCAGCGCGCCGTGCAAGTCCTCGTGCTTTGTCCGACGCGCGAACTCGCGGTGCAGGTCGCGGAGGAGACGGGCAAGCTGGCGTTTTTCAAGCACGGCATCCGCGAGGTGCCCATCTACGGCGGCCAAAGTTACGAGCGCCAGTTCCGCGCGCTGGCCGCCGGCGTCCAAATCGTGATCGGCACGCCGGGGCGCGTGATGGATCATATGGAGCGCGGCACGCTCAAACTCGATGCGCTGAAACTCGTCGTCCTCGACGAGGCGGATCGGATGCTCGACATGGGCTTCCGCGACGACATCGAAAAAATCCTCTCGAGCACGCCGCCGGAGCGGCAGTTGCTCTTTTTCTCGGCCACGATGCCGCGTGCGATTCAGGAGCTGATCAAGCGGTACAGCCGCGATCCCGCCTGGATCAAGATCGAGGCGCAGGCCCAAAATGCGCCGGCGGTGGAGCAGGAATATTTCGAGGTCGACCGCCGGTCGAAGATCGAGGCGCTCACCCGGCTCATCGACCGGCACGATTTTCGTTACGGCATCATCTTTTGCTCCACCAAGATCATGGTCGACGATCTCGACGAGCATCTCCACGCACGCGGTTACGCGGTCGATCGACTTCACGGCGATATCTCGCAGGCCCAACGCGATCGCGTCATGGCGAAGTTTCGCGAGCGGAAATTCGAGTTCCTGATTGCGACGGACGTCGCAGCGCGCGGACTCGATGTCGACGATCTCGAAGTCGTTTTCAATTTCGATCTGCCGAACGACGCCGAGGATTATACCCATCGGATCGGCCGCACGGGGCGCGCCGGGAAATCCGGCCGCGCGTTCACCTTCGTCTCCGGACAAGAAATCTACCGGCTCCAGGGGATGGTGCGCTTTGCGAAGCTGAAGATCCGTCGCGGCACGATCCCGTCGATCGACGAAGTCGAGGAGGCGCGGGGCAATGTCTTCTACGAACGCGTCCGTGCCACGCTCGACGCGCGCGAGTTCAAGCCGCACGATGCATTGGTCGATCGCTTGCTCGATCAGGGATATGCGAGCACCGATATTTGCTCGGCGTTGATTCATTTGCTGCAGAACGGCAGCAATCCCGCGCCCGCACCCACGCCGACTCGCCCGCCGACTTTGACCAAGCCGGCCAAGCCAACCGCCTTCGAACCGCCGTTCCGCAAGAAGGCGAACGCTGAAGAACGACCGGTGCCCGTCGCGCCTCCCTCCGATCATGCGGACGAAAGCGACGACGAAGAGAACGAGGCAGGACGGTCGGCCAGGAAGGCCAAGTACGACCGTCCGGCTCGCACCGGACGCGAGCCTGGCATGGCGACGATCTTCCTCAACGTTGGCCGCAAGCAACTCGTCACACCGGCGGATATCGTCGGCAAGATCGCCGGCGTCACGCGGCTGCCGGCCAATGTCGTCGGCGCCATCGACATTCACCAACGGCACACGCTCGCCGATGTCGCCGAAGATCAAGCCGAGTTGATCGTGAAGAAGCTCACCGGCATTAAGCTGAAAGGCGTCGCGCTCGAGCCGGCGAAGGCCGGCGCCGTGACGGAGTAAAGTTTGGAAGGTTGGGCGACGCGTACGAAGCGTATCGTTTGATGTAGGGCGGGGTCTCCGAACCCCGCCGAACCGCTACCACGCTCGCACGCGAACGGAGGTAATACCGGTGCGCGCGCGCAAATTGCGACGGCGGGGTTCGGAGACCCCGCCCTACATTCGGACCGGGGCCAAGCCGATCCGGCGGCGGGAAGACCGTTGATTCAGACGGTGTGAATTGCGATGCGTTGTGACGTCTCGCGGGCGCTGGGACGTTCACTGCCGGCCGAGCTGGGTGGTTCAGCTGACGGTCAGTCAATGCGGGGATCGAAATGCGTTCGACGCGTCGCACCTCGACGCTTCGACTCTTTTGTTCCATGTACCAATCGCCTGGCCAACTCCGTACCTTCTTTGTCCATGAATTCGGCGCCGAGCCGGGCGCGCCGACGGCGGCGACGGCGGCCATCCAGCGAGCGATCGACACCGCGGCCAATGCCGGGGGCGGCATCGTGGCCTTCAAGCCCGGGGTGTATCTGACCGGTTCGCTTTTCGTCAAATCGCAGGTCGAATTCCGCGTGGACGAAGGCGTCGAGTTACGGGCCCTCGAGGACGAAGCGGCGTTTCCCGATATTTGGACGCGGGTGGCCGGCGTGGAGATGGTTTGGCCGGCTGCGCTCATCAACGTATGCGATCAGCACAACGTGCGGCTCTCGGGCGGCGGCACAATCAATGGCCGCGGCGATATGTGGTGGGACAAATATTGGGGGCCCGACGAGAAAGGCGGGATGCTCCGCGAGTATGAAGCGAAAGGGCTGCGCTGGGCAGTCGACTACGACTGCAAGCGCCCGCGCTTGTTGCTCGTCTACAATTCCCGCGATGTGGAGTTGAAGGGGCTGTTATTGAAGCGCTCCGGCTTTTGGACGGTGCACGTCTGCTTTTCCTCTCGCGTGACGATCGATGGCATCGTCATCCGGGAGAATCTCGGACCGAGCTCCGACGGCATCGACATCGATTCGTCGAGTGACGTCGTGGTGCAAAACTGCGATGTCGATTGCAACGACGACGCGCTCTGCTTGAAGGCGGGGCGGGATGCCGACGGCCTGCGGGTCAACCGGCCGACGGAGCGGATCGTGATCCGCGACTGTGTCGTGCGGACCGGCCACGGCCTGTTTACGATCGGCAGCGAGACGTCCGGTGGCGTGCGTGATGTCGAGGTCTACAATCTGAAAGCGTTCGGAACCTGGCTGGGGTTCAGCTTCAAGTCGGCACGGACGCGCGGCGGCGTGGTGGAGCGGATTTCGATTCACGATATCGAGATGATCGGCGTTCCGCGGCCGTTCCGTTTCACGCTGAATTGGCTGCCGAGCTACAGCTATCCGACGCTGCCTGAAGGCTGGCGCGGGGAAATTCCGCCGCATTGGAAAAGCCTGTTGGCGCCCGTCGAGCCGCCGGAGCGCGGGCTGCCGGAGTTTCGGGAGATTACGTTTTCGCGGATCGTGTCGCGTGCCGCCGCCGCCGGCGAATTCGAGCGCGTGCTCTCGTCGTCGGTGGCGATGCACACGCCGGATCCGCTCGCTTCGCTCGCCCTCGACATCGAGTCATTTCCCGAGCGGCCAATGCACCATATTCGCTGGGAAAAAGTCCAAATCGAAGCGGAGCGCGCGGGAATGGTGCGACATGCGCGGGCTTGGACGATGCGCGACGTACAGATCCGCACGAAGCAGGCTACGCCATTGGAGCTCGTGGATTGTGCCGAGTTCGATCCGCCGCAGGTCAGCGTTGTAGCATAAGCGGCCGCGTTCCGCTCGAACCGACGACCCGTCCGGGCGTGGAGCCGCTCCCTCGGCACTCGCGTCGGATCCGCTCAGGCTTGCAGCGCCCAGTCCACCGCCGCGGTCGCATGGACGGCCGTGGTGTCGAAAATCGGCACGGGCGAATCCGCTGGCCCGATGAGAAGCGGGATCTCCGTGCAACCGAGAATGACGCTGTCGGCACCGGAGGCGGCGAGGTCGCGAATAATCCGCCTGAACTGATCCCGCGACTCCTCTCGCAGTAGGCCGTGCTGCAACTCTTCGAAGATCACGCGGTGAACGATTTCGCGGTCGCTGGCTTCGGGAATGAGCGTGGACACGCCGTGCCGGTCGCTGAGCCGGTCGCGATAGAAGGCTTGTTCCATCGTGTAGCGCGTGCCGAGCAAGCCCGCGAGCTTGCGGCCCTGGCGTTTGATCGCGGCCGCGGTGACATCGACGACGTGAAGGAGAGGAACCGACAGCTTGGCTTCGAGTAAAGGCGCAACCTTGTGCATGGTGTTCGCACCGATCAGCACGATCGCGGCACCGCCGGCTTGCAGGGCTTGCCCGTGCTGCAACAAAAGTTCCCCGGCTTCGTCCCATGCGCCGCGCTTTTGGAGCTGTTCGATGTCGTGGAAGTCGACGTTCGACAGCAGGAGTTTCGCGCAATGCGAGCCGCCAAGCCGCGCCTGCACCAGCTCGTTGCAGAGTCGGTAATACTGCAGCGTGGACTGCCAGCTCATGCCGCCGATGAGACCGATCGTTTTCATGCGCGAACACGATGGGTGGAATATGCCTGCTGAACAACTGTCGTTCGACCTGCGGGCCGGAACCTTGACACTCGGCCCCGAGCGCCATTATTGCCCTGCTCCCGTATGGAAACGGCGCTCGACCAACCGGTGCTCGTTTTGAACCGCCTATGGCAGGCGGTGAACGTGATTGGCGCCCGACGGGCGTTCGCCCTGCTGGCGCGCGGGCACGCGCAGGTGGTGCACCACCACGACGATGACTTTCGCACGTTCTCGATGTTGGATTGGATCGATTTCTCCGTGCACAATCCGCCCGTCGAGCAGCTCGAGATGGTGCACACGCCGACGCGGACCATCCGGCTGCCCCGCGTTATCTTGCTGACCTTCTTCGACAAGCTGCCCTGCAAGGAGCTGAAGCTGACGCGCAACAATGTTTTCGAGCGCGACAAGAACACCTGCCAATATTGCGCGCGTCCGATGTCGCGCGAGCAACTCAACCTCGATCACGTGATCCCGCGCGATTACGGCGGGAAGACGACCTGGGAGAATATCGTTTGCTCGTGCATCAAATGTAATACGCGCAAGGCGAACCGGCTGCCGCACGAGGCGGGCATGCGCCTGATTCGCAAGCCCGTTCGTCCGAAATGGCGGCCGGTTATTTCGCTCGTGCTCGGCAATCAGCATCACGAAGTCTGGAAAGACTTCCTCGACGTCGCCTACTGGAACGTCGAGCTGGAGGAGTGATTCGACCCGACCCCGGGCCGGGGGCTGCCGAACGCATCGCCGCCGGCGCGCTTGCGTCCGGTTGGGCGAACGATTTTCTGACGCGATGCTGTCGTGGCGGATCACGCCGTCGCATCGCGCCACCCCAACTCCCGCCGGCGGCTCGCCGACGTTCCTCGCGCATCGCTGGGCGCGGGTCACGCTCGTGTTGTTCGGGATCTGTTTGCTCCAGGGCTTTCTTTATGGGCCCTCGTTGATTGGCCGGCGCGTCTTGCTGCCGTTGGAGTTGCTCACGGTTCCAGGAGTGTATTTGCCCACGACCACCATCGTGCCGTCGGACGCGCCCTTCGATCCGACCCGAATCGACCTCGTCCTCCAATTCGAGCCCGAGCGTCGATTCGCCGCGGAGGAAGTGGCGGCGCGGCGCTGGCCGCGCTGGCTGCCTTACGAATATGGCGGCGTGCCGATGCGGTTCACGATGCTTTCGCCCTTGTTCGCGCTGAAAGCCAGCACGCCGTCGCCGCTGGTGCTCGCCTGGGCGCAGCTGCTCACCGCTCTGATCGCAGGTGCCGGTATATATGTTTTCTCGCGTCGTGCGCTCGGCCTCGGCTTTTGGCCGGCGGCGATTGCGGCGTGGTGTTATCCGCTCTCCGGTACTTTCGTGCTGTGGCAGGGCTTTCCGGTGGCCGACACGCTGTGCTGGTTTCCTTGGCTGCTCGTCGCGATGGGCGAAGCCCTGCGCGGTCGCACGTGGGGCGTCGCCGCGGTTGCCGCGGTTACGGCGCTACTGCTGCTCGGCGGCCAGCTCGACGTCGCAGCCCTCGCTTTGCTGGCGTGCGGAGCAGCGGCTCTGCTGGGCGGAGGGCGGCTGATGGCGCGGGAGCGTCGCTGGGGTGCCGGCGTAATGCCGATCGCGCGCGTGGGATTGGGTTTCGCGCTGGGCGCGATGCTCGCAGCGCCCTACGTGTTGCCGTTTTTGGAATACACGCGCGAAGGCCAGCGCATCGCCGAACGCGCCGCGGGTCATCGCGAGGAACGCCCGCCCGTCGGCTGGGGTGCGCTGCCGCTCGTTGTTTGGCCGGACCGCGACGGGCAGAGTCGTCACGGGAGCTTGTTCATCGGGTCCATCAACCAGGCGGAGAGCCCCGCGGCGGGATCGGTCGGCGTCGTGGCGGCGCTGCTCCTCGCGCCGTTGGGTTGGGCGAGCCGGCGACATCGCTGGGCAAATATCTTGTGCACGGTGGCGATCGTCAGCGGGATCGCTTGGGCCGCTCATCTGCCCGGCGCGGTCGCGATCATGCGTTGGCCGGGGTTGAATCTCCTGTCGTTCAACCGGCTCGTATTTGTCACTGGGTTTGCGCTCAGTGTGCAGGCGGCCATCGGTTTCGAAGTATTGCTCAGCGATGGTTGGCGACGGCCGAGGTGGTTCCTCGCGCCGGCCGCGCTTGCCGCCGGCTTCGCCTGCGTGACATTGCTGCGCTCGCAGCATCCCACCGAGGCGATCGCAACGAAGCTCGGTCAGGAGATCGCGCAGCATCGACCCGTCATGTGGGTAACCACCGAAGCCGATGTCGCGCAGGTGCAGGCTTGGTATCGCCGCTCGGCGGCGAAGCTGTGCGTGCTCTCGGCCGTTGCGCTCGCGGGTTGGCTTTGTCTGGGGGCAACTCGACTCTCACCGCGGATCATTGCTCCGGTTCTGGGCGTGGTCACCCTCGCCGAAGGCGTCAGCTTCGCGTGGCATCGCAGCGCGCAAATGCCGCCGTCGTTGTATTACCCGCGAAGCGCCGGACCCGCGCCGCGAAAATCGTCGGCGCCGCGCCTGATGGGGTTCTTCTGTTTGCCGGCGAATATCGCGCCGATGCTCGGCTTTTCCGATGTGCGTGGATACGATCCCGTCGAGCCGGCCCGCATGGTCGAGCTGTTGCGGCGGGCATCGGATCCTCGATCCGCCGTCCTGCCGTATGCGATCGCGCAGTCCCTCACGCCTGCGGTGTTTTCGACCGCTGGTCAGATTCGCGTTCCGCCGATCTTGGATTTGCTGGGAGTCGAGTATATCGCGTTTCGCGGCGAGCGGATCCCGGGATTCACGCCCGATTTCGCCGTGGGAGAATATTGGGGCGCGATCAATCGGCAGGCATTGCCACGGGCCTTCGTGCCGCGGAAGGTCGAGGTCGAGCCCGAGGCCGAAACGCGGCTGACCAAGCTCGCCCTCCGCTCGTTCGATCCGCGGGCGGTGGCGTATGTCGAAGAGCCGGTCGGGTTGAACGGCGAGACCACCGGCGCGGTTGCGGTGCTCGCCGATCGGCCAACCGAGGTTCGACTTTCGGCCACGCTGAACACGGCGGGATTGGTGGTGCTCGTCGACCGCTGGGATCCCGGTTGGCGAGCGTACGTGAATGGGAGTCGAAGCCAGATCGTGCGCACGGATCACGCGCTGCGCGGCGTCGTCGCTCCCGGGGGTTCGTCGACGGTCGAGTTCCGCTACGAGCCGGTGTCCTTCGCCTGGGGGACCGCGTTGGCCGCCGCGGCGGGGATCACATTGGCCCTCCTTGCCATGATCGCTGGAGGAAATCGTGGCGCGGCCACGCTCACCCCGACGTCCGTCTGAGCGCCGGCTCGCGGCCGCTCAACTGGCGGGCAGCGCTTGCTCTGGCGTGGCGAGCTCGATCCAGAAGCGACTGCCTTGGCGGCCGTCGGACTGCATTCCCACTTTGCCGTTCATTCGCTCGATCGCTTTGCGCACGATCGCCAAACCGATTCCGGTGCCCTCGTAGCTTTGCTCCGGATGGATGCGTTCGAACATGCCGAAGAGCCGGTGCTGATACTCCGGCTTGATACCAATGCCATTGTCCTCGATCCACAAACGCGCGGTCTGCCCGCGCAGTTCGGAGCTGATGCGGACGCGCGGGCGCGTTTTCGGCGGCACGAATTTTACGGCGTTGCTGAGGAGATTCGACAGCACTTGCGTCAGCGAAGGCTCGTGCGCGAGGACATCCGGCAAAGTTCCGCACACCTGGATGTCGG
This sequence comes from uncultured Opitutus sp., assembly GCA_966252355.1. Taxonomy (GTDB): domain Bacteria; phylum Verrucomicrobiota; class Verrucomicrobiia; order Opitutales; family Opitutaceae; genus ER46. Next base: position 12,339 of record CBINOT010000008.1, read on the forward strand.
CGTTCTCGGGATGCATCTGCGGATATTGCTGCAGCACTTCGGGGACGAGCTTGCGGAGCGAAACGGGCTCGAGACGGATTTCGCGTCGGCTGAGCCGGCTGTACGTCAGCAAGTCTTGGATAAGGCGATCCATCCGCGCGCCGTTTCGCTGAATGCGTTCGAGCAGTTCGCGACCCTCGGGCTCCAATCGCTCGCCGTAGTCCTGCAGCACGGCTTCGGCGTAGCCGCGCATCGCGCGCACCGGCGCGCGCAGATCGTGCGAGACGCTGTAGGAAAACTCCTCCATCTGCGCGATCGCCTGGCGCAGCGAGTCGGTGCGCTCGTTGACGAGCACTTCCAGCGCCTGCGCGCCCTTGCGGCGTTCGATGGCGAACGCGACCTGCGTCGCGATGGCCTCGACGAGCTGAACCTCGTCCGGGGCGAAGCGATGCGGCGCGTTGTAATACACCATGAACTTGCCGATCAGCCGGTGCTCGTAAGTGAGGGGGACGAAAGCGAGCGCTCGAATCCCTTCGCGCGCGATCGCGGCGCGCAACGCCGGCTCGAGCTCGATGGCTGCGACATCGTCGACGCAGACGGGCTTGGCGTCGCGCGCGTCGTTCGCCCAGGGCGAATGGCCTTCGACCGCGGCACGGTACTCGCCGGAGAGCCCGCGCGAGGCGACGAAACGCATGACGTGCTCGCTGTCGTGCAATAAAATGGAGGCGCGATCGGCCCCGAGGCAGCGCAGGATCGCATCGAGCGAAACCTCGTAAATCTCCGGCAGCGCCGCCGCCCGGTTCACGCTCGCCAGCATGTCGTATAGCGCGCGCTGGCGGCCCTCGGCGCGACGTCGCGCCGTCACGTCGCGGGCGATTTTCGACGCCCCGACGATCCGGCCTTCGCGATTCTTCACCGGGGAGACGCTAAGCGAAACGTAGACGTCGGTGCCGTCTTTGCGCCGGCGGATCGTTTCGTAATGGTCGGTGTGTTCGCCCCGGCTGATTTTGGCGAGAATCGCCGGCTCTTCGTTGTGCCGATCGGGCGGAATCAGGATCGTGACGGACCGGCCCAGGACTTCGTTGGCGGTATAGCCAAACATCCGCACCGCGCCCTGGTTCCAACTGGTGATGATCGCGCTGAGCGTGACGCCGATGATGGCGTCGTCGGACGATTCGACGAGCGCCGCAAGGCGTCGGCTGGCCTCCTCCGTTTCGCGCAATGCCCGCGAGGCGCGCGCCCGTTCGATGAGCGGCCAGACCCGGGCGGCGGCGCTTTCGAGCAGTTGGAGCTCATCCGGTTGCCAGCGGCGCGCGGTGCGTTCCGCGACCGCGAACAGCACCGTCGAGCGGTCTTCCGTCGCCGCCGGCGCCGTCATGAAGGACTGCACTCCGAGCTCCGTGTAAGCGCGAACGAAAGGCTGGGTGAGAGTGTGTTTCGCGACGTCGTCGATCGCCACGGGAGAGGTGGCAAGCAGGCGAACGAGTTCGGCCGAGCCGAACGCCTCGACGCGCCACGGTTCGTGCGCGGCGTAGGTTTGGCCTTCGCGCGTCCAGCCTTGGCGGATCGCGCACTCCTGCCGAAAAGCATCCAACTCGACGAAGCTGCAGGCCTGCGTCCCGAGATGCGATCCGACTAAGCGCGTCGCCGTCTCGATCATCGCCGATTCATCGGCCAGCATTGCGACTTCCTGGCTGATTTGCGCCAGCAACGCCGCGTTACGTTCGGACCGTTTGCGCGCCGTGACATCGAGAAAAACCATGATCGCGCCATTGAGCTTTCCCGTCGGGTCGCGAATCGGGTCGATGTTGGCGCTGGCGGTAAACTGCGAGCCGTCGGGCCGAACGATCTCGAGTTCGACATCGCGAAACGCGCGCCCTTCGCGCACCGCGAGCATGAGCGGAGTCGTCTCGTTCGAGACCGGGGTCCCGTTGGGCGCGAAGATCTTGAAGCCCGCGGTGAAGGCCGCCCACGGCTGGCCGACCTTCGGTTCGAACCGCAGCAACTCGGGGACGCGCCGGTTGTAGAAGATCACGTTGCCCTGAACATCGCACACGCAGATGCCCGTGGGCATGAGGTGCATGAGCTGTTCGCTCCGCGTTTCGTTCACGAGACTCGGAGGAGCGACGCCGTCGTCCGGCTGCGGCCGTGGCCGGCTGGATCCGGTGGCGGCCGGCTGGTTCGGCGACGGAGGCGCGCTCATTGCCGACGAGTCGTTCGGGAGGAGACGAAACGGCAATCCGTGACGAACGGTCGGAGAACTCCAAAGGGATGACGACGGGTGTGCGGCGCGCGGACCATGCGACGAAGCAGTGAAGGCTAGGGCGCTGCATGCTCACATCGCCGCCGTGGTGCAGCCAGCTTTCCCGCCACGGGAAATTCCCGGTCTTCGCCCGGGAAGAATTCCGTGAACGTTCAATCGTCTTTGCCGCCGCCGAGAAAGGGGCGGCCACGACGCGGCGTGGCGAATTGGCTCACGTGCTATGGAATCGGATTGTTCTCTAAATTACCGGTCCGCCAAGCCGGGCCTAACTGTCATGCGCGCGGGTCTTGCGCTAGGGAAGAGCGGGGCCTAAACGAACGGACATAGAGAGTCGGCTTGTCGTTGATCTACCCCCAATCTGCCAGACCCCGCATCTCATGACTCAGTGTGGCCCGTCCGTACGTAATTTCCGCCCGTCGCGAACTTCGGTCGACTCGGTGGAACGTTCCGAAACGACTGAACCGTTGTGGCATTCAGGTCGATCAACCGCTAGCGTGCCCCATGTCTGAGATCACACAGCTTTTGCAGGCCTGCGGTCGCGGCGACCAGCGTGCATCGGCGGAATTGCTGCCGCTGGTTTATGACGAATTGCGCCGGCACGCCGCCGTTCGGATGGCGCACGAGGCCGCTGGGCAAACGCTGCAACCGACCGCCTTGGTGCATGAAGCGTGGTTGCGTCTGTCGAAAGACGACGCGCAAGTCTGGCAAAACCGAGCCCATTTTTTCGGCGCCGCCGCGGAAGCCATGCGTCGGATTTTGATCGAAAATGCCCGGCGCAAGTCGCGGTTGAAACGCGGCGGCGATCAACGGCGGCTCGATATCGATGAGATGGAGCTGGCGGAAACGACCCCCGACGAGAAGATTTTGTTGATCGATGAGGCGCTCGAGCGCTTGCAGGCGGACGACCCCGAGAAAGCGCGGGTCGTGTTGCTGAAATTTTTTGGCGGACGCACCAATCAAGAGGTGGCTGAAATGCTGGGCGTCACAGAACGGACCGTCGAACGGCATTGGGCCTACGCCAAGGCGTGGTTGTTCGATAGCATCTGCGCCCAACAATAAGCGGCGGCGATGCGATCCTGGCGTGTCGGGTTCAGGCCGCGAACCGCGCATTTAATACAGACCCCCCCTGCTCGCCCGCAGGAACCGAAGGCACATGTACTCGAGCTCCGTACCCCGGCGCTGAAGCTGTCGCGTACCTTTGCGGAGTCTTGCGTCCATGCGTCGTTCGCCAATTGATTCCGTTCACATTCGCCCGATGAAGTCGAAAATGCCGCGCGACCCTGCCGAGATTTTCGACGCCGCCCGCTTGATGACGGACGGGGCGGACCGGCGTCGCTTTTTGGACGACGCTTGCGGCTCCGATTCGGGTTTGCGTCAGCGGGTCGACGCGTTGCTTCGTTCCGCGGCGCAAGCGGAGGGCTTTTTCGCGGAGACCAGTTCGGCTGTGACGGAAGCGTTGACCGCGTTGCACTTGTCCCGCGGGACGATCGGGGTGGTGCAGGCCCTCAGTGAATATTTGCCCGGCGAAGAACCGATCGGCAGCCAGATCGGCCGGTACAAGCTGCTCAAGAAGATCGGCGAAGGCGGCTGTGGCGTGGTGTACGAGGCGGAGCAACAAGAGCCGGTCCGCCGGCATGTCGCGCTCAAGATCATCAAGATCGGCATGGAGACGAAGAGCGTGATCGCGCGCTTCGAAGCCGAGCGCCAAGCGCTCGCGATGATGGATCATCCGAACATCGCCCATGTGTTCGACGCCGGCGCGACCCATCGCGGACCGCCGTACTTCGTGATGGAGCTGGTTCGCGGCGTGAAAATCACGGACTACTGCGACCAAAACCGGTTGGATACCCGGCAACGGCTCGATCTCTTCGTCCAGATCTGCCACGCGATCCAGCACGCGCACCAGAAAGGTATCGTGCACGGCGATATCAAGCCGTCGAACATCATGGTGACGCTGCACGATGGCGTACCGGTGCCGAAGGTGATCGATTTCGGCATATCCAAGGCGACAGAGGTCAGGCTGGCGGAAAAGATTCTCGTTACTGCCGATGGCCAGCTCATCGGCACACCGGCTTACATGAGCCCGGAGCAAGCCGAACTGGGCGGCATGGACATCGATACGCGCAGCGATATCTACAGCTTGGGCGTGCTCCTTTATGAGCTGCTGACCGGCAAAACGCCCTTCGATCCCAAGGAGCTGAGCGCGGCCGGCCTCGATGGCATGCGGCGCATGCTGCGCGAGAAGGAGCCGCCGCGGCCTTCGGTGCGATTGAAAATGCTCGAGCCGATCGAGAGCCTTCGGGTCTCGAGCGTCCGCCGTTCGGAAGGCGTTCGGCTGTCGGCGATGTATCGCGGCGACTTGGATTGGATCGTTTTGAAGGCGCTCGAGAAAGACCGTCGTCGGCGATACGAGACGGCGAACGGACTGGCCGTCGATATCCAACGCTATCTCGGCAACGAGCCGGTCGTCGCGCGCCCCCCGAGTCGGCTCTATCGCTTTCAAAAGCTCGTGCGCCGCAATCGCGGCGTCTTCGCTGCAGTAGGTGCCGTGTCCATTTCGCTCGTCGCGGGCATGGCGACCTCCACGTGGCTATTTTTGCGCGAGCGGCAGGCGCATCGTCGGGCCGTGGCCGCGGAGCAACAAGAAGCGCGGCTTCGTCAAGACGCGGAAATGCGGCAAAAGATCACGCAGGCGGCGTTGCTCGTGAGCCAAGAGCGCTTTCAAGAGGCCGACGCACTGCTCGCCGGCGTCGTGATGACGCAACCGACGGTCGAAGGAGCGGCGGTATTTCGTTCGCTGGGCGAGTGGCACGCAGTGGAGAATCGCTGGCGGCCGGCGGCGGAACGCTTCAACGTTTTGCTCCACGTGGACCAGCTCGACGGTTGGGACGTGTCGACGCTGGATCATTTGCGCCAGGGCCCGGCGCTGCTCCAGGCGGGCGATTTGAAGGCCTACGAACGCTTTCGCGACGACGCGATTGCGCGTTACGTTGGATCGCCCGTGCCGACGGGCGATCGGATCGTGAAGATCAGCTTGCTCGCTCCCGCGAGCGAACGAGTCTTGGCCTCGTTGCGCACGTTCGCCGACGGCACCGCCGCGTCGCTGGCGAGCGCGGAGGCGACAGGTGACGTCTTTACTGCCGCGTGGCGTTCCGTGGCCCTCGCGTTGTGGGAGTACAGGCGCGGCAATTACGAGAAAGCCGCCGATTGGGCGCGGCGTTGCATCGGTTATGCCGAGAGCAATGCCCCGCGCACCGCGACCGCGCATTTGATCCTCGCCATGGCGGCGCGGCAGATGGGCGCGATGGAAGAGGCGGAACTTCAGCTGCGTGAAGGCCGCGCCATGGTCGAAACGAAGTACAAAGCGCCGGCGACCCGCGGGACGCCGGTGCAGGGTTTTTGGTTCGATTGGGAGTTCGCACGGGTGCTGCTTCGCGAGGCGATGACTTCGTGATTGGCGACCAGCGCGGCGCTCCGCCGCGGGCAATAAGATCTGCTGGCGCCGGTCGCGGCCGCGTATCCGCAATCGCCCTGATGCCGTGTCGGGTTTTGACCGGGGAAGGCGCATTTAACTGTTAGGCCGACTGACATGGCAGCCGGCCCGACTGACTACCTGCCATGCATCGCAAACCCACTATGGAATCGAAATACCCCGCGTCGGCCTCCGCCCTTTCTCATCGGCGCTCCATCTGGTGTCGGACGGCGAGCCTCGCCCTTGTGTCGCTGGTTTCCGCGAGCACGGGTTGGATGCAGCCCGCCCAGGCAACGAACGCTGCGCCGAGCAAGACGGACCAACCGGTCCTGATGGAAGAATTCACGGTGTCGACAGTTCGAGGCAGCTTGATCAATGCGCAGGAGCTCAAGCAAAACGCCGTCGCTGTGGTCGATTCGATCGTGGCCCAGGACATCGGCAAGTTTCCCGATAACACCGTGGCCGAAGCCTTGCAGCACGTGCCCGGCATCCAGGTCGGCCGCGCCAACGGGGAGGTTAGTACGGTCGTCATCCGCGGTCTGCCCAACTTGGCCACGACGCTCAATGGGAACGAAATCTTCACCGGTACCAGTCGTGGAGTGGCGTTGCAGGACATCCCGGCGGAACTCGTCGCCGGCGTCGACGTGTACAAGTCGACCTCTCCACAGTTGATCGAAGGCGGCATCGCCGGCCTCATCGATATTCGCCTCCACCGGCCTTTCGATTTCACCAAGCCGCAATTAGGGCTGAGCGGGCGCATGATCCATGGCCAAAATACCGGCAAGAACGGTTTCGTCGGCAGCGTCCTGCTCAGCAATCGCTATAAGACGGGCGCGGGCGAGGTCGGCGTGCTCTACGGCGGTTCGTATGCGCGGCGGTACTTCATCGATCAAACCGCGTTTAACTTCCTCTTCGAAGAAACGGGTGTGCCCGCCGGGCTCGTTTCCGGCCTGACCTCGCTGCAACTCCCCTTCACGCAGGGTTCGTTGATCATCCCCGGCAAGCGCACGCGTTACGCGCACGACTTCTCGGTGCAATGGAAGATCAACCCCGAATTGGAAGTCTACGACGACTTTCTGAACACGGCGTATCGCGAAGAGCGTCAGGTGCATTTCCTCATCGGGTTCCCGCGGTTCGGCACGTTTACCGCGGCCACGGTTTATCCGGGCACGAACGTTCCGATTTCGACGACCTCCACGAACAACTTTCACCTCACGAGCACCCAAGCTTTCAAGAACAAGACCGACGGTTTCCAAAACGTGGTCGGTGCCAAGTGGACGAGCGGCCCGACGAAGCTGACGACCGAGTACCTCTATAATTGGAACAGCAACAAGAACCAGGTGATGATCATCGACACCCGTTTCGCTCCGGCGACCCCGGGGACGTTCAAGTTTACCTACAACGATAACGGCCGCGCCAATCTGAGCATTACCGGGGCCGACGTCGCCGATGGATCGAATTATTACCTTTGGGGCTTGTTCGATAACCACGACTACGCCACGTCCGAACAGAACGGGTTGAAAGCGGAGCTCGAACAGTCGCTGTCGAATAGTTTCTTCCGCAAGTTCCTCGCCGGCCTGCGCTGGAGCGAACGCGACGCTCGTTCGCGCGCGAGCGGCCGCAACGACGTGGCGCCGGCGGGCGCCGTCAACGGCGACCGGTTCGCTCCGACTGTGCCGAAGACGTCGTCCATCCCTGGCTTTGGCGGCGTCAACCCGAAGGGGCCGCTTTCGTACTACGGCACGCAATACTGGTTTGGTGCGTCGCCGGACTTTCTCTACAACCACGCCGATCAAATCCGCGCGCTCTTCGGCGTCCCGGCCGGCCCCGCGCCCTTCAACCCGACGGTCGGCTTCACCAACGAAGAGTCGGTCTTGGCCGGCTATGTCGACTCACGCTTTGCCGGCGCGGTGGCACAACATGCCTTCGACGGCTCGATCGGCGTCCGCGTGGCGGGCACGACCCAGAAACTCACCGGCTTCCAAACCAATGGCACCCCGATCAACAGCAAGACGACGCTCACGGACGTGCTGCCGGTTTTGAATTCGCGGTTGAAGCTGACCGACGAGCTCCAGCTTCGTTTCGCGGCCGGCCGCACAATCACGCGGCCGAACTTCGGCGACTTGAATCCAATCGTCACGCTCAACTTGCCGACGACCACGGGCGGCGCCGCAGGCACCGGCAGTGGCGGCAACCCCGATCTGCACACCGTGCGGTCGAATAACTACGATCTTTCGCTGGAGTACTACTTCGAGAAAGCCGGTTACGTGTCGTTCACCGCCTTCCATCGCGACATCGACGGGTACGTGCAGTCGTTTGCCGGTCGCGAAACGATCAACAACGTAAACTACGACGTCGTCCGTCCGCGCAATTCTGGGCAGGGCCATCTCGATGGCTTCGAGGTAACCTATCAGCAGTTTCCGAAAGTGCTGCGCGGGTTCGGCTGGCTGACGAACTTCACGTACATCGACGGCGAAACCGACGCCCCGGACTCGACGCCCGGCGCCGCCGTCGGTGCTCGCGTCCGTAAGCCGTATGCGCAGGTCTCGCGCGAGAACTACAACGTCATTCTAGTATACGAAGCGGGCAAATTCTCCTCCCGGCTCGCGTACAACTGGCGCGGCCGTTATACCGACACCTTCGACGGTCCGAACGCCGCCGGCAGCCCGCTGCGACAGATCATCGTAAAGCCGTTCAAGTGGCTGGACTTCTCGGCGAGCTACGCGGTGACCGACCACCTTTTGGTGACGTTTGACGCGACGAACCTGCTCAAGAGCGAGTACCACGATTATTTCTTCGATGCATCGCGTTATCCGCGCGACACCCGCGCGTACGATCGCACCTACGAGTTTGGCATTCGGTATCGGTATTAATTGGTTCTGGTACGATAGGTGACGGGCGGTCTGTGGTTTGGCCGCCCGTCAATCGTACCCCATGCTTTACTCGTAATCTCGCGTCGCGCTGTACTTGTCCGAGTCGATTGTCGATGGTCCGCCCCGTTCGAATCCATTCCTTTCCCTTCTTCTTATGATGATGAAATTTCGCGCCCTCTTCGTGGGCACTGTCTGCGTTTGGGCTTCGCTGCCGGCCACGGCGGCGACGGTGAACGTGAGCGCCGATCGTCCCGGCGCGGCGATCAATCCGGCCATGTGGGGCGTATTCTTCGAAGACATCAACTTTGGCGCGGACGGCGGCCTGTATGCCGAGATGGTGAAGAATCGAGGTTTCGAGTTTCCCGAGCCGCTCATGGGCTGGACCAAGCTGAGCCCTTCGCTCGCCAAGGGGGAAATCGTCATCCGCGAGGAAGAGCCCTTCAACGCCACAGGCCCGCATTATGTGCGCATCGTCTCGCACGCGAACGCGCCGTTCGGTTTGTCCAACGAAGGCTTTCGCGGGATGGGCGTGCGCCAGGGCGAGGCGTACGATTTCTCGGCGCGTATTCGCGGCGTCGACGGTTCGCCGAAGCTTCGCATCCAGCTATACGGACACGACGGCGCGGTGCTCGACAGCAAAGAGCTGACTAGCTTCACGGCGGAATGGCAGAAGCAAACCGCGACGCTGCATCCGAACGCCACCGACGCGAAGGCGTACCTGGCCATCGTCATCGAGGGCAAGGGGGCCCTGGAACTCGATTTCGTTTCGCTCTTTCCGCAGCGCACCTGGAAGAACCGGCCCGGCGGCTTACGCGCCGACATGGTACAGGCACTCGCGGATTTCGGACCGGGCTTCCTGCGCTTCCCGGGCGGCTGCATCGTCGAGGGCAGTGTCTTGCCGCGCCGGTATCAGTGGAAAAATACGATCGGGCCCGTCGAAGATCGAAAGCTTCTGATCAACCGTTGGAACTACGAGTTTCTCCATCGCCCGACGCCCGATTATTACCAGACCTTCGGGCTTGGCTTCTTCGAATACTTTCAGATGTGCGAGGACATCGGCGCCGAACCGTTGCCGATCCTGAACTGCGGCATGGCTTGCCAGTTCAATTCGAGCGAGCTCTGCCCGCTCGATCAGCTCGATACGTATATTCAGGATGCGCTCGACCTCATCGAGTTTGCGAACGGACCCGCGACGAGTCCGTGGGGCGCCAAGCGGGCCGCCCTCGGCCACCCTGAGCCGTTCAAGATGAAGATGCTCGGTATCGGCAACGAACAGTGGGGCGATCAATATTTCGAGCGCTTCGCGAAATTCTCCGAAACCCTGAAAGCCAAACACCCGGAAATATCTCTGGTGGCCGCCGCAGGCCCCGAGCCGGCCGATGCGCGTTTCAAGGCGGCGTGGACGAAACTGACCGCGCTGAAAGCCGACATCATCGACGAGCATTGCTATTCCAATCCGGCTTGGTTCCTCGACAATGCGCATCGCTACGACAACTACGATCGCAACGGGCCCAACGTCTTCATGGGCGAATACGCCGCGCAGAGCGTCGCCGTCGTGAGCGTGAAAAATCGCAATACCTTCGGTTGTGCGCTCGCCGAAGCGGCGTACATGACGGGGATGGAGCGCAATGCCGATGTCGTGCGCATGGCGTCGTACGCGCCCTTGTTCTCGAACGCCGAGGCGTGGCAGTGGACGCCGGATATGATCTGGGTCGACAATCTGCGCGTCGTCCTGACGCCCAATTATCACGTGCAGCGCCTCTTCGCGCGGAATCGCGGCGATCGGGTCCTGCCGGTGAGCATTACGGAAGCCAACGGCGAGGAGCAGAAACGCTTGTACGCTTCGTCCACCTGGGACGCGGCGACGGGTGAGGTAATTGTCAAGCTGGTCAATGCGACGAACGAGGAATCGAACACCAAAGTTACCCTGTCCGGCGTCTCCGAGGTGGGGCACAGCACGCGCACGGTTTTACGCGCGGAGAATCTCGACGCCGACAATACGTTCGACGCGCCATCGCGGGTCGCTCCGCAAACGACGGAGTTTGCGCCGCGGGGCGCGGCGTTCGACGTGGCGCTGCCCGCGCAATCGTTCACCGTGTTGCGCATCGGCACGAAGAAGTAAGCGACGCGCGAGAATTACCGAGTCGATTGGCGGATAGCTCGACGTGCGGCGGGGGGACACTTCCCGCCGTCATGTCGCGACCGGGGCAAACGCTTCGGTAAACACCCCATGGCCGGATCAAACCGGCGTGGCTAGGTTTGTCCGTGAATATTTGGGAAACAGGCAAGCATGCCCTCGATCGGTTGCTTGGCTTGCACGTCGGCGCGAGCGACCTCGAATTTAGCCACATGGCGTGGAGGACGTTGATCGTTTTTTGCTTCGCCATTATTTTGTCGCGGGTAGCCGACCGGCGCTTTCTCGGCCGCAGCGCGAGCTACGACTTCATGCTTGGGGTGATTCTCGGCTCGGTGCTAAGTCGTGGCATCAACGGACAAGCGCAATTTTTTCCAACCCTCGGCGCGAGTTTGCTGCTCGTGCTGCTGCATCGGGCGGTTGGCACCTTGGCCTTCCATTCTCACCATTTTTCAAGATTGGTGAAGGGAAGTGAACGCGTGCTCATTCGAGAAGGGCAAATCATCGAGAAGGAACTGAGCCGGAGCCATATCACCTACGATGATTTGTGTGAAAACATTCGCCTCCAAACCCAGTCTTCCGAAATCGCGGATATCGCGGAGGCGCGATTGGAACGCAACGGAAGCATCAGCGTGGTAAAGGCCAAGAAATCTTAATGCAGGATCGCGGCGAACGCCGGAATGACGCACGAAGCGACGGCGAGGCTAACGCGGAATTTGTTAAGCGGCTAGATCGCGGCAGCATGCGTCGCAGGGAGCAGGGGCAGGCAATCCCGCTCCGGCAGTTGAGGCCATGGGGACGGGCGCTCGAGTGTCGGTCTTCGGCGCAAAATGGCGCATCTAGGAGTGGAGGAGTGTGCCGTTGTAGTGGTCCTCGTCCGTCCTTCATGCGAACTTCCCCGTCCGAATTCTCGTCGTCCTTTGCTTCCGGTGCCCAGCCGAGGCGGTGGTGCGCTTCCACCGCGCTGGGCGCGCGCCTTCTTTTCGCGTTCGGCGCGGCGGCGAGCGCCTTCTTTTCCCCCGCGTTGCGCGCGCAAGCCGCTCCGGCTTTTACCAGTTCGGCGACGGTACACGATCCATCGGTCGTGCGTTCGGGCTCCAGCTATTACGTTTTCGGATCTCACCTCGCGTCGGCCAGCTCGACCGACCTGATGAATTGGACGCAGATCTCGACAAGCGCGGCCGCGGGAAACGCGCTGGTGCCGCAACCCGCCGTGGAGTTTCAGGAGGCGCTCACTTGGGCGCAGACCAATACGTTTTGGGCTCCGGACGTCATCCGCTTGGGCGACGGTCGCTACTATTTTTATTACTGTGCGTGCAAAGGCGACTCGCCCCGCAGCGCGCTAGGCATCGCGGTGGCGGACTCGATCACCGGTCCATACCACAATGTGACGATTTTTCTGAAGTCCGGGATGTACGGCCAAATCAGCCCAGACGGTAAGCTTTACGACAACGCCATCCATCCGAACGTCGTCGATCCGTCGGTGTTCTACGATGCGAACGGCACGTTGCGCATGGTGTACGGCTCGTATTCCGGCGGTATCTTCATCATGACGCTCGATCCTGCGACCGGCCTGCCCCTCGGCGGCCAGGGCTACGGCAAGAAATTGATTGGCGGCAACAACACCACGATCGAGGGGCCGTACATCATCTACAGTCCGGAGACGAAGTACTATTACTTGTTCATGACGTATGGCGGTCTCGATGCGAACGGCGGTTACAATGTTCGCGTCGGGCGTTCGCTCAATCCCGACGGACCGTATCTCGACGCTGCGGGCAACGATCTCACGAACGTGAAAGGCGCGTTTGGCACGCTCTTCGACAATGCGTCGATCGCTCCTTACGGCGTGAAGCTCATGGGTAATTGGCAATTCCTCCATGTCGCCGGCGAATCCGGCAGCCTCAGCCGCGGCTATGTCTCACCCGGCGGCGTGTCCATCTATCGCGACGCCACGACGGGAAAATACATCATGGCGATGCACACGCGCTTCGTGGGGCGCGGCGAGCAGCACGAGATTCGCACGCATCAACTCTACCTCAACGAAGACGGCTGGTTCGTGGCGGCGCCGCATCGTTATGCCAACGAGACGATGACCACCACCGACCCGAATCAGGTTCCGGGTGACTTCAAGCTCATCAATCACGGCAAGGCTGTGACGGCCACCGTCAGCACTTCATCGGTGATCACTTTGAATCGAGACCACACGATCACCGGCGCCACCACCGGCACTTGGCAGCTGTCGGGCGATCATTACGCCACGTTGTCGTTGGGCGGCACGGCGTATCGTGGCGTGTTTTCTCGGCAATGGGACGACGATAATCAGCAGTGGGTGATGGCCTTTTCCGCCATTTCGAGCGACGGCGTTGCGGCGTGGGGCAGTAAGGTCGCGTATGTGCCGGTCAATGCCGCCCCCGCCATCCTCACCGCGCCGCAAAGCCAAACCGTGCTTCCGGGCCAAGCGACGACGCTTTCGGTCGAGGTGACCGCCACGCCGGCGCCGACCTATCAATGGCGTAAAGACGGTACCGCGATCAACGGCGCCACGAACAGCTCCTATACCATCGCGTCCGCGACTCCGGCGGAGAACGGAAGCTACACCGTCGTCGTGACCAACTCGATGGGCTCGGCGACAAGCGTCGCAGCCGTTGTGACCGTGCCGGGGAAGCCGGCGCAGGTCACGGTGCCCATTGGCGATGCGACGGCTCAGCTCACGAACTTGTCGACGCGCGGTATCGTAGCGACGGGCGAGGATGTCCTGATCGCGGGCTTTGTGATCGCGGGGCCGGTGGACAAAAAGCTGTTGATCCAAGTGTCGGGCCTCAACCTGCGGCGCTTCGGTCTCACGGGCGAAATCGGCCGGCCGAAGATGAGGCTTACGAAACGAGTGAACGAGGTGACGGTCACCGTCGCCGAGAACAACGATTGGCAAACGGTCGGTCCCGAACTGGACACGTTGGCCGCGCAACTGGGCGCTCTGACGCTTACGCCTTCGACCGATCCCGCGCATGGTGACGCGGCAATGATCGTGACGCTTCCGCCCGGAGGTTACTCGGTCGTCGTGGAGCCGGACGCCAAGAGCGCGAATCAAGACGGCGTGGGTTTGATCGAATTGTACGACGTCACGCCCTCGAATGGCTCGCGGCTCATCAACATTTCGGCGCGCGGTCGGATCGAAACGGGGGCGCGACAAATGATCGTGGGTGTTACGGTGGGAGGATCGGGACGCGCTCGGTTGATGATCCGCGGCGTCGGTCCAACCTTGCAGGCTTACGGTGTCGCGCGCGGACTTTCGAATCCTTCGGAGACGCTCTATCAAAGCCGTGACAGCGGCCCGATGCCTATTTCGACGAACGACGACTGGTGGAATTCCGCGCAAGCGGATCAGGTCGGAGAGCTCGCGCCCAAACTCGGTGCGTTCCCTTTGGGGCCGTACGCGGCAGACGCAGTCATCCTTGCGCGGCTCGATGCGGGCGGCTACTCGGCGATCATCGCGCCCTCGAACGATCAACCCGGCGTGGCCCTCGCGGAGATTTACGAAGCGAACGTGCAGTGATCCGCCGCGCGGTGGACGTTGGGATCGAAGCCGTGGCGTATTTTGTCGGGGCTTTACGCCCGGACTAGCAAATGCCCAACGAATGGTTGGGCACGAATGTCCGGCCCGCTACCCGCCGTGCTCGGCGAGCCAGCGTTCGGCTTCGATCGCCGCGGCGCAACCCATGCCGGCGGCGGTGATCGCCTGTCGATACACGTGGTCGGCGCAATCGCCCGCGACGTACACGCCGGGGACTTTCGTGCGGATGTGCGAACCGTCCTCGGGCTTGAAATAGCCATTGCTATCGACATCAAGCGGAGGAGCGAAGGCCTTGGTGTTCGGCATGTGACCGATCGCGACGAAAATGCCTTTCACGGCCAGCGTCGATTCGGCGCCGGTTTTTAGATTTTTCACGCGGAGTCCGCTCACGGCGCCTTGTTCGACGCCCTCGACCGCGACCGGCACGGTATCCCAGACGCATTGGATTTTCTCGTGCGACATCGCGCGGTCCGCCATGATTTTCGAGGCCCGCAGCGTGTCGCGCCGGTGCACGAGATACACCTTGCTCGCGAAGCGCGTGAGGAAGAGCGCTTCTTCCGCGGCGCTATCGCCGCCACCGATCACCGCGACGTCCATCTTGCGATAAAAAGCTCCATCGCAGGTTGCGCAGGTCGTCACGCCTTTGCCGCCGTAAAGCTCCTTTTCGCCCGGCACGCCGGTCATGCGCGGCGATGCCCCCGTCGCGATGATAACGCTCTTTGCGAGAATGGTGCGATCGCCGCAAATCAACTTGCGCGGCATCACCGTGAAATCGACCGACGTCACGAACGCTTGCTCGAAGCGCGTGCCGAACCGCGTCGCTTGCTCCCGCAAGTTTTGCATCAGCTGAAAGCCGTCGATCCCATGCGGGAACCCGGGAAAGTTTTCGACCTCGCTCGTCGTCGTCAACTGGCCGCCCGGCAAGGAGCCTTCGAGCACGAGCGGATTGAGATTGGCGCGGCCGGTGTAAATGGCCGCCGTCAGGCCGGCGCAGCCGGTGCCGACGATCACGACGTTTTCAACGGAGGGGGACGACATGAGAAGTTGGAAAGTTCGGAGGAGAGTTGAACCTACCACACAGCGCAACTGTAGAGATGTAACCGAATGGAAGGCTTCGGTTAGGAGTAGCGCGCCCGCGGCATTCGCCGGACGTTGGCCCCGTCGCCGGCCGGTCGGCCCGCGTTGCGAGCGACTCAGGATTGCTCCAGCGAGACTTCGACTGCGCCCGCACCGGGCTCGACCGGCTCGGACCTAAGCGCGTTGCCGGCCGATGCGACGGGCAACTCGAGCGTAAAGGTGGCGCCCTGACCAGCCCCGGCGCTGGCGGCAGTCAGCGAGCCTTTCATTTCCTTGGCGGCGAGCGCGCTCGAATGCAGGCCGAACCCATGACCGTAGGCCCGCGTCGTGAAACCATGGCCGAAGATTCGGGTGAGATTTTCGGACGGGATGCCAACGCCGTTGTCCTCGACGACCAGTCGGACGCGGTCGGACCCCGCCAGCACGATGCGCGCGACGATGCGCTTCTCTGCGGTGCCCGCGTCCTCGCAGGCATGCTTGGCGTTGCGGATGAGATTGGTGAGAATCTGGAGGATCCTCGCTTTTTCGCCCCGTACCGGCGGCGTCGGTTGGAAGTGGCGCACCACGGCAATCGCGCGCCCGGCCAGCGCGTCGGAGTTCATCTGGAGCGCGTCTTCGAACAGCGCGGCGGGGTCGACGGCTTCGGCCAGGCCGGCGGTCGTCGCGTAGCTCTGCTGCATAACGACGATGTCCTTGATGTGTTCGATATTTTTATGCAGCGCGGCGGCTTCGGCGGTCAGCCGGGCGCGGTCCGCGGTCATCTGCTCGACCATCGTTGCGAGGTATTTGGGAATGAGCTTTCCCTTGGCGTCGGTGGTCAGGTAGGTGCCGAGATCGGACGCATGATCGTGCAGCAGGCCAACGACCCGGCTCAGCATTTCCACCTTCGACTCTCGCACCATGCGGCCGATCACGAGGGAGGAAACGTTTACGCTATTGAGGACATTGCCGACGTTATGGAGCACGCCGCTCGCCACTTCCGCCATGCCGGCGCGTCGAGAAGCATCGATCAGATCTTTGTAGGTGCGCGCGAGCTCCTGTTCGGCCTGCTTGCGTTTGGTGACGTCCTCGAGAATGCCGATATTCTGGATGATTTGGCCCTGCTCGTTACGAATCACGGCGACGGAGAGGGCGGCCCACACGATGCGATCGCCGGGGAGAACGAAACGCGTTTCGGTTTCGTAGGTGTTGATCGCACCGGTGCCCAATTGCCGATTGAGCTCTTGGACCCGCGCTGCGTCTTCGGAGTGGAGGAGGCGGGCGAGATCGGCGAAATCGGACATGCGGTCCGTGGACAACGCGAGAATCCGGCAAAGCGTGGGGTTGAAGTGATGAAACTCGCCGAGATCCGTGCGTTTCCACCAGATGCCGACGGGAGCGTGCTCGAAGATGAGTCGGAAGAGCAGCTCGCGTTGCCGGAGTTCCTGATTGGTCGAGGATAGCTCGTTCGTGCGCGCGGCCACGCGTTGCTCCAGCTCCGCGTTCAAATCGCGATAACGTTCTTCACTCGCAGCCAGCGCGACGGACTTCTCGGTCGTGACCAGGATCTGCTGTTCCAACTGGCGATTCATCGTATGCAGCTCGCTCGTGCGCGCGGCTACGAGGCGTTCCAAACGTACCTTTTCGCGGCGTTGCAGATAGGCGGACAACCACGCGGCGGCGCCTACGAGACCGAGTGCGATGACGGCATAGACTGCCCATGCGAGCCGGCTGCGGTACCAGGGAGGCAGGATGTCGAACGCGATGCGGGCTTCCACCCCGTGCTTCGTCGCGCCGAGGACCGGCCGCACATGAAAGACGTAGTGGCCCTCCTTCAACCGCGTGAACGCCGCTGATCCGATGGTACCGACGGAGGTCCACTCCGTACCTCCGCCTTCCAGAAGGGTTTCGAACGTCACGGCGGTGGAGAACGGATTCGCGGGCGCGGCAAAATTGAACGTCAACGAGTTGTCCTCGTATTTGACGAGAGGCAGCGCCGCGCCGGGCGACAAGAGGTGCCGGCCGCTCCCGGTAAATAGCACGGAGGTGATCTTGGCCGTCACTGGCACGGGAGGAAGCGGGGGCACGCGCGTATCGAACCGCGACATCCGGCGTTCGCCATAAATCCAGACAATCCCATTGGAATCCGTCGTGTAGGAACTGGGCGTAAAACCGACGGAGAGACTGTCAATCGTGCCGTTGGGTTGGATGCGGGACGTGACGCGATTATCGGTGAACCAGAAGCGTCCCGAGGCATCGCGCGTCGGCCGCGCGCCGGCGGCCGTGAAGCGCGGGAAACGCGCGAGCAGTTCTCGATCCTCGATAAATCGGTGCGTTTTCTCGTCGAAAACCAGCTGATGATCGGGAACGTGAAATCTCACCTCGTCTTCGTAAAGGAAGGTCTCGATCCAGCCCTGAAATAGCCCGGCCGTCTTGTCCAGAATCTCGGCGGTGGGCGTCGCGCCGCGCGCGTCGATCCGCGCGACTCGGCTGCCCAGCTCGAGCCAGACGATGCCGCTGCCGCTCGTAATCGCATTGTAGTTGTTTTCCAGCCCCGGAACCGGAAACCGTTCCGCCACGAGGCGGCTGCCGTCGCGCCGCAGATAGCCGACTTCGCCGATCGCGGCGTAGAGCCAGCCTCTGGCCGTGGTGGGTGCGATCCCGATACGCGCGTTGCGGATGCCGGCGATCAGCTGGGTCCAATGGCCGTTTTCGTAGCGGTATACGGCTTCTTCCGTCGCGGCCAACAATTCGCCATCCACGTCTTGCAGCGTGTAAACGTAGCGGCCCGGCGGCGTATCGGTCTCGAAACGATCGAGGCGATTGGCCTCGTCGTAAATTCCCCGCGTCGCCCGTCCGTCCGTGAGGAGCCACAGTTTGCCCGCATGCCGCAGCGGGAGTGCGAACGTCATACTGCTCGAGATCAACGGGTCGAGTTGCGAGAGCGGCGACGGCACGCACACGCACGCGATGCCGTCCGTTAGCAACGCCCACAGTACGCCGTTAGGAGAGTAGACGAGGTGTTTGGTGCGGCTCAGACGGTGATCGAACCGACGGTCGAGCACCTGTTGGATTACGCCTTGGCGGTCGAAGATCACGATGCCAACCGTTTCGACCGCAGCGGCGAAGAGGGAGTCGCCCACAGCGCAAAGATCGCTGAATTGAAGTCCGGCAGTTAACAGGCCGCGTTGTCCGAACGGACGAAACGTTTTGCCGTCGAAAAGCTTCAGACCGCTCCCGCGGGTTCCCAGGAGAATGTGGCGATCGTCGAAACGGACGGACGATGCGATCACATCGGTCGTCACGGTGTCGCGGCCCGTGATCGCCTCCGCGGTATTGTCCGGTCGAAGGCGGTAGGTCGCGCCGTTATTGTTGTCCGAGGCGAACACCTCGCCATTCAACGTGAACATCCGCCACATCGTCGGCACCAGCCATTTTACCTCCGGTTTGGTGCCAGGCCGCCACTGCACCACCGGCGATTCGGCGGTGTGCCAATACCAGCTGTCTCCGAGGGTATCCACGGAAATCAGGGTAACCGGTCCGACTTTCGCCGCATCGAACGTCGCCGCGACGCTCAGTCGCCATTGGCCTTGATCGGTGAACTCCACCCGGCCGAATCCCCCGGACACGCCGAAGTAGATATTCCCGGCCGAATCCGTCGCCACATTTTCGTAAATGGGTGCCACGTCGGCCGCCGCGCGATACACGCTCCAGCGCGCGCCGTCGCCGAATGCCAACTCGTGTTCCGTCGTTACAAGCACGCGTCCATCGGGCATCAGTCGGAGGTCCGTCGGCGTCGCGCTTAGCCCGAGCGCCTCGCGTCCGAGCACGACGAACGCCGGTACGCCCGTCTCGACGGTGCCTGGCGGAGCCGGCGGAATAGCGTAACCGTCTGCGCGCGCGAGGCTAGGCATGCACAACACGACAAGCATCGGCCAGGCGAGCGCCTGCCGCCGAACAGTGATCGTACGGCAAAGCCATCGCGGGAAAGCACCTCGCATGAGCTTATATCGGCGGTTTGCCCGGCATACTTGAGCGGACAGCCCTCGTTCTTCTCGTGGGCAGTGAATTTCGGACCAAGCCGGAATTCGATCCGCGTGCTTGCGCTCAAAACGGAGCCACCCGAGGCTCTCGCGTTCCCGTGCACCCGAATCTGTCCCAATCCAATGTTCGCGCCCCAGCATCGGACTCCTCGCGCTGGCTGCCGACCACCCGGGACGAGATCGAAGCCCGTGGCTGGGATTACGTCGATGTCATCATCGTTTCGGGCGACGCCTACGTCGATCATCCCGCGTTCGGGACGGCGGTCGTGGGGCGCTTGATCGAGCGTGAGGGATATCGGGTGGCGATTTTGCCGCAGCCAAACTGGCGCGACGATCTCCGCGATTTCAAGAAACTGGGCGTGCCGCGGCTGTTCTTCGGCGTCACCGGTGGCTGCATGGACTCGATGGTGAACCGCTACACGGCGGCGAAGCGCCTGCGGTCGGAGGACGCCTATACGCCCGGCGGCGAGCACGGGTTTCGGCCGGATTACGCGGTTACCGCGTACTCTCGGATATTGAAGCAGCTCTATCCCGAGGTGCCGGTGATGATCGGGGGGATCGAGGCGAGCCTGCGGCGAGTGACGCATTACGATTATTGGTCGGACACGACGAAGCCGAGCATCCTGGCGGAGAGCGGGGCGGATCTTTTGGTGTATGGAATGGGTGAATTGCCGCTCATGGAAGTGTTGCGGCTGCTGAAAAAAGGCGTGCCGTTCTCGTCGCTGAAGACGCTGCCCCAAACCGCCGTGTTGCTGCCTCCCGGTGCGGTGCCGCCGAAAAATCAAAACTGGGAGGACTACGCCCTCCATTCGCACGAGGAGTGCCTCGCGAATCGCGCTCTGTACGCGAAGAATTTCAAGCAGATCGAAACGGAATCCAACCGCGTCAAAGCCCGGCGGCTCCTCCAACTCACCGGCGACCGCTTGCTCGTCGTGAACCCGCCGTTCCCGACGATGACGGAGCGGGAGATCGATTCGAGCTTCGATCTGCCGTACACGCGTCTGCCGCATCCGAAGTATCTCAAGCGCGGTCCGATCCCCGCGTACGAAATGATCAAGCACTCGATCAACATGCATCGTGGGTGCTTCGGCGGCTGCAGCTTCTGCACGATCTCGGCGCATCAAGGGAAATTCGTCGCGAGCCGGAGCAAGGAAAGCATTTTGCGCGAGGTGGAATCGATCAAGCAGATGCCGGATTTTCGCGGCACGATCACCGATCTCGGGGGCCCGTCGGCGAACATGTATAAGATGAAGGGCAAGGAGCAGTGGATCTGCGACGAGTGCACGCGGCCCAGCTGCATTTGGCCCAATGTCTGCCGCAATCTCGACACCGACCACACGGCGCTCCTCGACATCTACAAGACCGTGCGCGAGACGCCGGGGGTGAAGCATGCCTTCGTCACGAGCGGCCTCCGCTACGATCTATTTCTGCACGACAACGGCGTCACGCCGGAGGTAAAGCAAAGCCACGAAAAGTTCATCGAAGAACTCGTGGGACATCACGTATCCGGCCGGCTCAAAGTGGCGCCGGAGCATACGTCCGACGATGTATTGGAGGTGATGCGCAAGCCGTCGTTCGATTACTTCTACAAGTTCAAGGAGAAGTTCGACGCCGCCAAAAAGAAAGTGGGCAAGGCGCAGCTGCAGATCGTGCCCTACTTCATCAGCTCGCATCCGGGATCGAAGCCCGAGGACATGGCGGATGTCGCGGTGAAGACAAAGGACCTCGGGTTCAAACTCGAGCAGGTGCAGGATTTCACGCCGACACCGATGACGGTGGCGACGGAGATCTATGCCACGGGCGTGCATCCGTACAATCAGGAGCCGGTGTGCGTGGCGAAAACGCCGGAAGAGAAGCAGGAGCAGCGCAGTTTCTTCTTCTGGTACAAGCCGGAGATGCGCGGTGCGTTGAAGAACACATTGAACCGCCTGGGCCTCGACCACGTGGCCAAGCAACTCCTCGGCGGCGGCGGCGGCAAATCGCAGATGGTCGCCGAAGCGGACACACGTCACATCCGCCCCGTCCGCCCATGTGCGAAGAAGCCGTGGTTTAAGCGCAGATAAGGTGTTCCGTAGAAAGGTGGAGCCCGATGTTCCGATCGGGCTGGGATTGGAGCCTCGTCTGACAGCGAAAAAAGCCCGATGAGGACATCGGGCTCCACCACCTCGGCCTATTTCCTGCGGCCTACCATCCGTAACTCCGCTTGATGCGCAGCGGCTGATAAAGATCGGACGGGAGCTCCTGGAGAAAGCGGCTTGGGGTCATCATCATCGTCGGGCCGCCTTTGGTGTTTAACTTGGGATAACACAGGTACAGCTCGTCGCGCGCTCGAGTCACCGCGACATAAAATAAGCGGCGCTCTTCCTCGATGTCGTTGTTCTCGATCGCGCGGCGCAGCGGGAACATGCCTTCAGCGAGACCGATCAGGAACACCGCGGCATACTCGAGTCCTTTCGCTTGATGGACCGTCGTCAGGCGCAGGGCGTCCGCATCCGGATCCGTCGAGCGGTCGCTGGTTTCGCTGTTGAGCAGCATGATCTGCGCGAGCAGCTCTTGCATTTCCTCGTAACGACTGGCGAAGCCGATCAGCGATTTCAGATCGTCCAACCGCGAAACGTAATTGGCAAACGCGCCCTTGAGGTAGTCGCCGTACCAGCCGTCGATCGCAATTTCGACCGCGTTGTGCGGCTTCATCGTGCGCATCATCTCGCTGACCTGCTGCAACGACGCGACGAACTTCGGCCACTCCTCTTTCGCGTCCTTCGGCACCTTCGATGCGACGTCGTCGCTGCCCAGCGCGTCGATGAAGTTCTGCTGCAGCAAGCGCGCATGATCGAGCGCCGCGGCGTGAAGCTTCTGTGCGTTTTTGTCTCCCACTTTCGGCAGCAGGACGGCGATCCGATTCCACGCGGCCGTATCGCTCGGGTTGTAGACGAAGCGCAGCAAGGCGACGAGGTCGCGAATATGCGCCTGCTCGAAAAACCGGACGCCGCTGGTGATTTGATACGGAATCTGCAGCCGCGAGAGCTCCAGCTGGATGTCGAGCGCCTGAAAATGGGCGCGGTACAACACTGCGATGTCGCTTAGCGAGCACCCCTCATCGAGCAAGCCGCGGATGCGTTGCACGATGAATTGTGCCTGTTCGCGACCGTCCATCGCCTGGACGAGAAAGGGCTTTTCCGAGTTCGCGCGCGCCGGCCGCAGTTCCTTGTCGAAGTGCCGGCCTTTCGGCTGCGCCAACAACACGCCGTTCGCCAGCGCGAGAATCTGCGGCGTCGAACGATAGTTCGTCTCGATGCGATGGATTGCGGTGTTGGGATGACGATCCGGAAACGTGAGAATGTTTTCGAAATTCGCGCCGCGCCAGGAGTAGATGCATTGCGCGTCGTCGCCGACGGCCATGACGCGGTGATGCGAGCCAATCGTGTCGACGATCTGCGACTGCAGCGTGTTCGTGTCTTGGTACTCGTCGACCAGCACATGGCGAAACCGGTGCGCGAAATACTCGGCGGTCTCCGGCGACTTTTTCAGGAGCTCGAGCCAGAACTCGAGCAGGTCGTCGTAATCGACCACATTCGCCTCGCGCTTTTGGTCGGCGTATTTTTTTGCGAACGCCGGCAAGCGATCGATGATCCCCTCGTATTGTGGGAAATACCGCGTGACCGTTTCCGCCAGCGTGAACTGAGTATTGCGCGCCATCGAGAGCACCGAATGGAGCGGTCCGGGCCGCGGGTGCGTCTTGTCTTTGAAGAACCCCTTGTCGGCGGCTTCCACCGCATCGCGCAAGATGCCTTCGGATTCTTCCGCGTCGAGAATGGTGAACGTGCGCGACAGCCCGATCGCTTCGCCGTGCGTCCGCAACGAGCGATGGCCGATGCTGTGGAAGGTGCCGCCCCAAAATCGCGTCGGTTCGACGCCGGTGAGGTCTTGGACGCGATGCAGCATCTCCTTCGCCGCTTTGTTCGTGAACGTCAGCAGGAGGATCTCGCTCGGTCGCACGCCTTGCGACAACAGATAGGCGACTCGATACGTCAGCGTGCGCGTCTTCCCCGAACCTGCTCCAGCCAAAACCAATAACGGTCCTGGTTCCGCGGTGACCGCCGCGAACTGCTCGTCGTTGAGCTGAGCGCGAAAATCGATCGGCGGGATGCCGTCGGGCGCACGCTGGTTATCGAGGACGAACTCCATGAAGGCGGCAAAGCTCGCGGAAACCCGGGCCGACGCAAAGCAAAGATTTTCGCAGCGTGCGGTTGAAATGTAGAGCGGGGTCTCCGAACCCCGCCGCTGCGTATCGAACGTCCGTTCACGAACCGACCTTCGTTCCCGTCGCAACGTGCGACCGAAACGGCGGGGTTCGGAGACCCCGTTCTACATCAATCTTCAATCTTTCGGAGAAGAATGCTGCGCGCCGGCGCGATCCGCCGGCAACTTACAGCAGCTGCGCGCCTTCGAGCGCGAGCAGCTTCGCTTTCGTGGCGATCCCGCCCGGCGCCGAGAATCCGGTCATTTTACCGCTGGCCGCGACCACGCGGTGACACGGGATCAACAACGGCCACGGATTCTCGCCGAGCGCGGTGCCCACGGCCCGGCTGACGGCAGCCGGCTGGCCGAGTGCGGCGGCGATTTCGCCGTACGTCAAGGTATGACCGGGCTTGATCGCTTGGGTGGCGCGCAGCACGGCGCGATTGAATTCGGAGAGCCGGCCGAAATCGAACAAGACGTCTGAAAAATCCTGGAGGTCACCCGCGAGATGCAGCCGGACGCGGTCGATAATCTCGCGTACCCACGGCGGCGGATCCGCTTCCGTGTCGCTCGTGCCGCGATCGGGATCGGGGAGCAAAAATCGAGTGAGGCCGCGGTCGTTCCACGCGATCGCACACGTGCCAAGGGGAGTGGCAAAAGTTGCGTGGGGCATCGGAAAAGCGGGAGCAAATTGGTCGCGAATCGTCGCTGTGGGAAGGTGAAAGTTTCCACGCGTGCCAAAACGTTTCCCGGTTCGCACATAGTCACGCCGTCGACGCTGTTTCGGGCCGTGAATGTCGGCGAGCGCATGAAGCGCCCCGGGCCAACACGGGCAAGATGCCCGTGCCACATCCACGCTCACTTTCACTTTCACTTTCGCGCTCACTTCCGCTCCACTCGCGAGAGTGACGAATCGTTTCTATCAGGCGTTCGACAGCGAGACGTTTGGAGGGCCGCGCAAGACGGACTACCGCAATGCGTTCCAGATCGACCGCGATCGCATCATTCATGCTCACGCTTTCCGGAAGCTGCAGTCGAAGACGCAGGTGTTTCTTTCGGGCGAGTACGATTTTTACCGCACGCGGCTGACGCATTCGATGGAGGTGGCCCAGATCGGCCGTTCGATTTGCCACTATCTGCGGACGACGAATGGCCCGCTCCACGACGATTTTTACATCGACGGCGATCTCGTCGAGGCGGTTTGTCTCGCCCACGATCTCGGCCATCCGCCGTTTGGCCACTCGGGCGAGCGGACGCTCCAGGAGCTGATGTCGCGTTGGGGCGGCTTCGAGGGCAATGCGCAGACGCTTCATCTGCTGACGGAGACGATGTACCAAAACGAAGACGGCGTGCACGGCATGGCGCCGACGCGCGCGCTGCTCGATGGCGTGTTGAAATACAAGAAGCTCTTCCACGAGTTTCCGGCGCCGCCGCACAATCACTTCCTCTACGATGGTCAGGTCGATGTGCGTGCATTCGTCCTTGGCGGTCCGACGATTCCCACGGAGCTGCATGCCGGCGAAAAACTCAATGGCTTCAAAAGCGTCGAGTGCCAGATCATGGACTGGGCCGACGATGCGGCGTACTCCGTCAACGACATCATCGACGGCGTGAAAGCGGGATATCTTACCATCGAACGAATCGAGACCTGGGCGGCAGGTGAAGTCATCGATGCACCGCGCCAACAACTGCTCGACGAAGTCTTGGACGCGATTCGGCGCGATCGGCTCGAGAACGTGTTTTCCCAAAAGATCGGCGCTTTCATCAAGGCGTGCCGGCTTCGCGAGCGGGAGAATTTCATGGCGGCGCGGACCAACCGCTATCGCTACGAACTGGTCGTCACGCCGGCGGCGGAGCGCACGGTCCAGTTTCTAAAAAAGATGGCGAACGACATCATCTTCGAAAGCCCGCAGCTCCAGCAGATGGAGCACAAAGCGCGACGGGTGATGTTCGATCTCTGGCATTCGTGCTGGACGAACTACGTCGAGACGGGACCTCGGGTGATCAAAATTTTGCCCCCGCGCGTGGGAAAGCTGATCGAAGCGGCGTCGACGCCGGCGGAGAAGGCGCGCCAAATCTGCGACTGGCTCGCGGGTTTGACCGACGGCATGATCGTTCGCACCTATCGCCGGCTCTTCGATCCCGAATTCGGCAGCCTGCGCGATCTAAGCTGAGGGCGCTCAGCCGTTAGTCTCCACCCGTAGCGGAACGCGTAAACGTTTCGGGTTCGAACCGAAAACCTCACGGTTTCCGCTACAACGAAGCCCGATGAGACATCGGGCTCGACCTCCACCGATCTTCGAGCGCGTCCAAGCCGGCCAGCGCTACTTCTTTTGTGGCTTCGGTGGCGGGACGCCATCCTCGATCACCTTCGGCTCGCCCACGATCACATTGCCGTTCCGGTCGATTCGGCGCATGGCGATCGCGGGATCTTCCATCTCGTGACCGAAATACGGCGCGGCGGTGTTGACCAGCGGCACGAGCGTTTCTTCCATCGAGACGCCGCGGGCGCTGACCGTCATCGTGGTGCGCCAAATCAGGCGGCGTTCGTTCTTGGTGAGAGCG
This sequence comes from uncultured Opitutus sp., assembly GCA_966252355.1. Classification (GTDB taxonomy): domain Bacteria; phylum Verrucomicrobiota; class Verrucomicrobiia; order Opitutales; family Opitutaceae; genus ER46. Next base: position 38,537 of record CBINOT010000008.1, read on the forward strand.
GGATAGTCGTAGGCCGAGGCCACGACGTAGTACAAATCGTCGATCGCTTGATCGCGCAGGTATTCGTACTCGGGCGTGCGGTCGGTGATCGACTCGCCCCATTCCATCGTCCGCGTCATTTTCTCCAGCTGCTGCTTCCCGCCGACGAGCATCGCTCGCTCCATGCGGTGTCGCGCCGCGAGTTCGGGAAACATGCGCTCCTGATCGTAATCCATCCGGTAATGCGACCCCCAGTAGTAAATGATCATCAGGTTTACTGGATGAGCGGGCACTTCGGCCGGCAGATAGCCATTGGTCGCGAGCGATTTCCGCAGAGCACGCTCGAGTACTTCGCCCGATGGTTGCTTCTCGTTCGCGAAGTTTTCTCCCATCGGTTTGTACCCCATCGAGTACGTCATGTAGTACATCGGATTCTCGGGCGTCGGTGTGCGTAACATTCGCCCATACGCCGTGAGCGTGGTGTTCACGGTCATCTCGAGGTCCGGGTTTTTCTGAAACGCCTTCGGCAAAAACGAGAATTGGAACTCGCCCGCTTTGGCGCGGCGCACCGGCCCCGTTGGCGGTTCGGAGGCCGCCGACAGACTCGTGAGCGTTGCGGTCAACGCCGCAGCCACTGTGACGCCGCGCAACCAGGATCGGCAAAGCGTGTTCATCGGGCAAGTATGACGTGCCGCGCGGTATTTGGTTAACACGCAATCGCCATATTGTGCATCGATGGCTACCTGCTCTCGATCCGCACCGTCGCTGGGGCCAAGCCCTCCGTCGTGGCTCGCACCGTGATCGGGCCCGCTTGGCCCGCCCGCGGGCGAACGATTGCGAGCACCAGGCCGTTAAAGGCAGAATGCTCGGTCGCTTGAAACGGCTCGAAGCTCGTCGCATCGCCGTTGTCGGTCGCGATGACGTCCGCCGGTCCCTCGACTTCGAACTTCACCCGATGCTTCGTGCGCGGCACGAGCGTGCCGTTTTGGTCCGCGATCGTCACCGTCACGAAGGCGAGGTCCGCTCCGTCCGCCCGCACCGTCGTACGATCGGCGACGCCGACAAGTTTCGTCGGCGATGACGCCGTGCGAACCACATCCTCTGCCCACTTGGCGCCGTTCTTATAGGCGACGACGCGCACTTCGCCGGGTTGATATTTCACGTCGTCCCAGCGCAAACGGTACTCGAGCGGACCGCGTTTCTTCCGTCCGAGCGATTGGCCGTTGAGGAAGAGCTCCGCCTCGTCGCCCGAGGTGTAAACGTGCACGGGCGTGACTTGTCCGACGCGGTCCGGCCACGTCCAATGCGGGAGCAGATGCGCCATCGGGAAGTCCGGCCGCCAGCGAGCTTGATACAGGAAAAATCGGTCTTTCTTGAATCCCGCGAGATCGACGATGCCGAAGTAGGAGCTGCGCGACGGCACCTTGATCTTCTTCAGATCGGCGAGCTCCTTCGCCATTTTCTCCTGCTGCGCCGGATCGGTGAAATTCAGGAGGTTCGTCACGTCGTTATTATAGGGGGTCGGCTCGCCGAGGTAATCGAAGCCCGTCCACACAAATTCGCCCGCGGTATAGGACGCTTCATCGAGCCCGCGAAATTCGACGTCCGGGGGCCACGCCCAACGCGGAGCCGCGAGATCGTAGCTGCTGACCTGAAAGTCGGCGCGGCCCTCGGCTTTGTTTTCGGTGACCGGAAAGAAGTACTCTCCGCGCGAGCTGATGCACGACGACGTTTCGCTCCCATAGAGCGGCAGCTGCGGCGCGCTCGCATGCACTTTGGGGTATTCCGTCGGCTTGTAATTGTAGCCGAAGGCGTCGACGAAGGTCTGGAAGCCGTTGTACCCCGAACCGACATTGTTGTAACCGGCAGTCACGAAACGCGTGCGGTCCTCTTCGCGCACGATGCCAGCCAAGTGTTCGCCGAGCTTCCAGCCTTCGGGTTGACCCTGCTCGCCGATCTCGTTGCCGATGCTCCAAAGCACGACGCAAGGATGGTTGCGGTCCCGACGCACGAGCGCACGAACGTCTTGTTCGTGCCAGTCCGCGAAGAGCAGGTGATAGTCGTTCGGCTTTTTGCCGCGGGCCCAGCAGTCGAACGTCTCGTCCATCACGACGAATCCCATGCGATCGGCGAGATCGAGGAGTTCTGGCGCGGGTGGATTGTGACTCGTACGGATGGCGTTGCATCCCATCTCCTGCAGAATCTCGAGCTGGCGTTCGAGCGCTCGTACGTTGAGCGCGGCGCCAAGCGCGCCGAGATCGTGGTGATCGCAGACGCCCTGGATCGGCAAGCGCTCGCCATTCAGCACGAAGCCTTTCTCGGCGGAAAACGCGATGGTGCGAACGCCAAACGGCGTCTCGTAGACATCGACGGGTTTGCCCGCGTGGGTGACGGTGGTGACGGCGACGTAACGATTCGGCGTTTTCACGCTCCAGAGTCGCGGCTGGGAAATCGACGCGGTTCGCGCGATGAGCGCCTGGCGCCCGGCGGGGATGCGCGTCGGTCCTCCAGCCGCGGTGGTTGCGATGGCGTCGCCCGTGCGACGGCCGTCGCGATCCAAAACATAGATCGACGTGCTCACCACGACGTCGGCGTTCACCGCCGTGTCGTTTTGCACCACAGTCTTCACGTCGACCGTAGCCCGTTCCGTCGCGACGATTGGCGTGGTGACGAACGTGCCCCACTGCGCAACGTGCACGGGCGCGGTCTTGACGAGCCAGACATTGCGATAGATCCCGCCGCCGGGGTACCAACGCGAGGAGTCCTGCAAGTTGTCGAGTCGGATAGCGACGACGTTTTCGCCGCCGAATTTGACATAGGGCGTGAGGTCTACGCGCCACGACGCATAACCGTAGGGCCACCCGCCGACGCATTGGCCATTCAGCCAAACCGTCGCGCGCGACATGGCGCCGTCGAGGTCCAGATAGATGCGCTTGCCGTCGTCCTCGGGGGGTAGCGTGAAATGCTTTCGATACCAGCCGATGCCCCACCACGGCAGCTTGCCCGTTTCGCCGGGGTATTCCTGCTTGAAGGGACCCTCGATGCCCCAGTCGTGCGGCACGTCGAGCTTCCGCCAGCCGTTGTCGTCGAAGCTAGCCTGGGTATAAGCGACGTTCTCGCCAAAGTTGCCGACGGGCCGAGCCGGTTTCGTCGACGCCGCATTCAGAAATTCGGCACCGGTTGGAGCGAGCCACGGCTTCGCGTTTGCGTAGCTAAGCGCGGCGCCCGTCCCAGCGGGATCGTCCTTGGCGAAGCGCCAATCGGCGTTGAACGACGTGCGCTCGCGCGCCGATTCTGCGGCGGAAAGCACCACGCAGAACGCCAAGGTCGCGACCGCGGTTAAACAAGACCGGAAGGGGAGCGTCGATTTCATAGGGGCATGCGCGCCCGACGGTGGGGGCGCGGCAGAGATGACGTTCGAACGTGAACATACGGTACGGAAAATGCCAGCCTCTGAACGCGTGATGCAGCCGCTCCACCGTCCGAGCTCCGTAGCTACGAGCGTGAGCGAGCGGATGCATTGTTTCGTTCGATGAGTCTGCAACTCGTAGCGGAAGCCGTAAGGCTTTCGCCGCTTCAGCCCCTCACCGCGTTTCGATCGCGAAATCGCTGACCCGCGATGCCACCGGAACGGCGGGCGCGTCGAATTCCGGACCGACAATTGCCGTCGCTGGCAAAAATACCGGTGCGCGATCCGCATCCGCGCGAGCCCACACGCGAATCACGATTCTTTCGAGCGCCGACGTGGCTTCGGCGAATTGTGCTTCACCGATCTTTTTGCCGTCGACGCTGACCGTAAATAGTCCGCGCGGGCCGCAACGTGCTTCGATTTGCAGCGCCACGGTCGACGACGGCGCGTAGCGTCCAAATTCCACCATCTTGTCGCGGTCGATCGCCCGCAGAAAGCCATCGCCTGTGAAACGAAGGCGTACGGGTCGCGCGCCGCCTGCGCCACCCATCACGTCGACGTCGATCGCACCGAGGCCATGAGGCGGCGTCGTGAGCTTGAACGAGGCGACCGCTGTCTGCGCCGGTGCGAAGAGCTGCGTCGCCTCGGCACAATCGAACGGCTCGCGCGTCTCGAAGGCGAGGGTCGCGGCGTCGCTCGCGGTGACCTTTGCCCATTTGGGTTGATAGATATTCCACGATTTGAGCGCCGCAGCGTTCGTCCCCGGCAGTACCACGCGACTCACCCAGATGTCCTCCTTGTTCGCGCTGTAAACGAGCCAGAGCGCGCGTTGCGCATCGGGGATCGAGCCGTCGCTGGCCCATTCGGCGATACCGCGGACATATTGGAGGCCGGTGTTCTTGTTGATTCCGGGGTAACGCTGCGCCGGAAAACGCGACTGCACGGCGCGCATGTCGCGGAACACGACCCCGTCATCGCCGCTGACGATGGCGAGCGGATAGCGCGGGCGCGGCGTGGGATTATATACGAGGGCATAACGACCGTCGCCTGTGCGCTGGCCCCAGACTTTGGCATTGTTCGTCGTGAGTGTCGCGGGAACGACCGGCATCGACCAGGTCGCTCCTTCATCCGTTGAGATGCTCGTCCATCCCGCTTTGCCGATGCCGACGATGGCGCCGTCTTTGCGATGGTAAAACGAGGGCGCTTTCCAGAATCCGTTCCCAAGTTTGCCGTTCGGCCAAGCCGCTGCGTTGTGCCAGGAAAGGCGTTGCGGCGGATCGAGGAGCACGCCCAAGTCCTGCGTTTCCAGTGTCACGCGCGCGGCGAGCAATTGCTGGCACGCGGCGCGAAATCCCGCGTCTTGCGCCGTCGTGAAGAGCGCGGGATCGCTCTGGCGAGCGCCGCCGGTCGGGGGCCGCAGGGTGAAGATCGCGCCGAGCGCATGGTCCGGCTGAATTTCGCGCACCACCAACGGCCCCTTTGTGTCCTCGTCGGTTTTTGCGTGATCGATCCGCAGGCCCGCAAACGCGAGCATCCGACCGTTTGGCGCGTGAAAGAAATAGAGGCGCATGGGCGTCGTGAGCCCCTCTGGAAATAGTTCCGACGACGCGGACCAATCGCGGCCGTTTTCGGACGTGCTATAGAGTTCGCGAGCGGGCCAGGTATCTTCGTCCTTCTGGCCCGAATCCCATGCGATGTAAAAACGGCCATGCCACACGGCAAGATCGGGGTGGTGGTTGTACGTGTAGCCTTTTTGCTCCGCTAATTCCGGCTCCGCGAGGGACGCGCGAAAGACGCCGTAGTTCTCGGCTCGGGCAACGGGAACAAGGCCCCCGTCCGTTCGCGTGAGATCGATTCGTTTCTGCTCCGGCGCATCGATCTGAAGCGGGGCAGGGGGGGGCGATGCAGGCTCGGCCGACGCCATTCTGACGGCGACGGTCAACGCGGCCAGCGCGACGAGACGGCTGAGCAATGCGCGACGGCTAACCAAACATATTTTCGCGAGCATGGGGTTTATCGATTGATGAAGGCTTTCGTCGAAGCGTATCCGATATCGTTCTCCGTCCAGCCGGCCGTCCACACCATGTGATACGTGCCGTCGGGGCTGCGCGTGATGCAGCGATCGCGCATCAACTTCGACCTACCGATCGTCGGCGTGAGATAACTGCGGCCGTCGTTCAGCTTATCCCAGTGGTCTCCGCCCGTGCTGGATGCGAGATGAAGGCCGTCTTCGCCATTCTTAGTGAAGTACGTGAACAGATAATCCGCGCGAACGAGCGCGCAGCAGGCGAGCGAAACCGCGATGGCGAACAAACGTGATTTTTTCATGCCCGTGAGTCGGAAGAAAGACGAACGAACGCGCGCGAGGTCGCGAGCGGAAACGCCTCGTGCGAGGCCGCCGAAAATTTTCCGAGGTGTAGCCCGATGTCCCCATCGGGCTTTCGCGCAATCACGAAACGCTCACGCGTTCCGCTACCGACCCTCAATCTCCCAGTGGCCGCTGATTCGTGAACGTCCCGCTCGCCGGGACGCTGAACGCATCCGGATCGTCGGGGTGCGCCGGATCGAAGCCCTGAAAATCGTCCACGACGTAACGCGCCATCGGAAGCTTCTGGTCGCGGATTGCTTGCACGATGCACTTCGCCAGCTCGTAGCTGCCGTAGTTGTCGTGATGCGTGTTATCGACGTTCCCATTCGGCGCCGCGAATGCCACCGCCGATTTTTCCGGCCCAAGCGCTTCGTAGAACGGCTTGCTCATGGCATTGAGGTCGATGAACGCGACGCCGAGTTCCTCCGCGACCTGTTTCGCCGCGGACGCATAGTCCACGAGCGAAGGGACGACCTTGCCGTGGGCGTCGAAGCCGCGGCGCTCCATCGGAGAAACAATGATCGGCGTACCACCATGAGCCCGGACGACGGCGACAGGTGGTTTGATTTCCTGCTCGTACGTCGTGAACGGTCCGCCGGTTTTCGCCGCGACTTGCTTCTGATCGTTGTGGCCGAATTGCATGATCAGCCAATCGCCCGGCTTGATCAGGCTGGCGATTTTGTCGAGTCGCCGCCGAGCGATCGAGTCCCGATACGTTTCGCCCGACTCGCCGTGGTTTGCGATTGCGACGTTCGGTTTGAAAAATCGGGGGAGCATCTGCCCCCAGCTGTTGTACGGCTCCTTCGATTGGTCGCACACGGTGGAATCGCCGAGCAGAAAAATCGTCGGCACGTCGACGGGCTCGATCTCCACCGCGCAAACCGCGGGATGAGCATTGCTGAACTCGAGGGTGACGCAGTCGTCCCATGCCCAGGCCTCCTGCGTGGTTTCGCGCGGCGCCTTGAGTTTTACCACCCCGGGCTCGATGCCCTTGGTGCCGGCGATGCGCGGCGTCCGGGTATTGACGATGAAACGGACCGTCTGGAATTCGCCGGCCGCCGTGTGGAGCTTTTCGACCATCAGCCGGCGAAGCTCCGCCTTGATCGTCGTCGTGGTTTCGTTTTGCGCATCTCCAAGCGTGATGCTGACCCGATAGTTCCCTTCGGCCGGCACGCGCGCCGTGAAGTGAAAGGGCTTGGCGCTCGTGACGAAATCGCGCCGAAGCGCATCGCCCTGCTCGCGGACGATGCCGACGACGTCTGCGCCCGGTTCAAAACCGTAACCGCGCTCGGTGGAGAATACGGTGTCGGCTTGGACCGGCGTAAATCCAGCCGCGGCGGGACCGGGGCCGAAGTCGAAGCGAAGCGCTTGGGTTTCTGCGCAACCGACCGCCGCAAAGAACGCGGCGCCGAGCAGGAGGAGAGTGGGGCGACAACACGACATCCCGCGACGATGCCGAAGAACCGGCCCGGCACAGCGTGAATCTACGACGGACCGTCCGATCTATCTTCGAAGAGCCGTTAAAGCGCGCGATTGGCGCGGCAGCGAGCGCCGGCCGATGCCGGGTCGCGTGATGACACACACAGTGCCGGCAACAAACGCGCGAGTTATGCCAATGATTGCACCTCCAAAACCCTTGCATCCCGCCACCTGGGCCTCTTCATTCGACAGTCCGCGCGCACGTGCGGGCACATCTCACACAGACTAACCAATACTGAACCTCCCGGAGAGTCCTACTATGGCAGTCAAAGTTGCAATCAATGGTTTCGGTCGTATCGGCCGCCTCGTCTTCCGCGCTCTCGTTGAGCAGGGCCTTCTTGGCACGACCCTCGATGTCGTGGCGGTCGGCGATATCGTCCCGGCCGACAATCTGGCCTATTTGCTGAAGTACGACTCCACCCAGGGGCGTTTCAACGGCACCGTCGGCTCGAAGAAATCGGCCGCCGACAAGCTCGAGGACGACGTTTTGATCGTCAACGGCAAGGAGATCCTCGTCGTGAGCGCCAAGACCCCGGCCGAGTTGCCGTGGGCCAAGCTCGGCGTCCAGCTGGTCATCGAATCGACCGGTCTCTTCACCGATGCCGAAAAGGCCAAGGGCCACATCGCCGCAGGTGCGAAGAAAGTCATCATCTCGGCTCCGGCCAAGGGCGAAGACATTACGGTCGTCATGGGTGTCAACGACGACAAGTTGGACATCGCGAAGCATAACATCATTTCGAACGCCTCCTGCACGACGAACTGCCTCGCGCCGGTCGTTCACGTGCTGCTGAAGGAAGGTTTCGGCATCGAGGAAGGCCTGATGACGACCGTCCACTCGTACACTGCCACCCAGAAGACCGTCGACGGTCCGTCGAAGAAGGACTGGAAGGGCGGCCGTACCGCGGCGCAGAACATCATCCCGTCCACGACCGGCGCCGCGAAGGCGACCGCGCTCGTGATTCCGGAAGTGAAGGGCAAGCTCACCGGCATGGCCTTCCGCGTGCCGACGCCGACGGTTTCGGTCGTCGATCTCACCGTCCGCACGACGAAGGAAACGTCGTACAAGGCGATTTGCGAAGCGATGAAGAAGGCGAGCGAGACCTATTTGAAGGGCATTCTCGCTTACACGAGCGACGAAGTCGTCTCGACCGACTTCATCCACGACAAGAACTCCTCGATTTTCGACGCCGGCTCGGGCGTGGAGCTCAACTCGAAGTTCTTCAAGCTCGTCTCGTGGTACGACAACGAATGGGGCTATTCGAACCGTGTTGTCGATCTGACCAAGAAGATCGCCGCTAAGCTGTAATCTCGACTCATGTTCCGGCCCACGGAACACACTGAACACACGGAAGAGCGTTTCGGTTTTCCGTGTCTTCCGCGTGTTCCGTGGGCCAACTCATTTTTGGAGCTTAACCATGGCCAAATTCAAAACGATCCGTGACCTAGATCTGGCGGGTAAACGCGTCTTCATCCGCGTGGACTTCAACGTCCCGCAGGACAAAGCCACCGGTGCGATCACGAACAACGCGCGCATTGCCGCCGCGCTGCCGACGATCAACTATGCTCTCGAGAAGGGTGCCGCGGTGGTGCTGGCGAGCCACTTGGGCCGGCCGGACGGCAAGAAGATTGCCACGTTCTCGCTCAAGCCCGTCGCGGAAGAGCTTTCGAAGCTGCTGAATAAGCCGGTGAAGTTCCTGGACGACTGTGTGGGCCCGGCGGTCGAAGCGGCGTGCGCGAAAGGCACGTTGAAGCCCGGCGAGGTCGTTTTGCTGGAGAATCTGCGCTTTCACATCGAGGAAGAGGGCAAGATCAAGGAGAAGCAGCCCGACGGCACGGAGAAGTCGATCAAGGCCGATCCGAAAAACGTCGAGGCCTTCCGCGCCTCGCTGTCCAAACTCGCCGATGTTTACGTCAACGACGCGTTCGGCACCGCGCACCGCGCGCATAGCTCGATGGTCGGCGTCTCGCTGCCGGTGAAGGCGGCCGGCTTCCTCATGGAAGCCGAGCTCAATGCATTTGCGAAGGTGATCGAGCAGCCCGCGCGGCCGCTGTTGGCGATCCTGGGCGGCGCAAAAATCGCCGACAAAATTCCGCTGATCAACAACCTGATCGAGAAAGCGGACGAAATCATCATCGGCGGCGGCATGGCCTTCACCTTCAAGAAGGTACTCGAAGGCATGGATATTGGCACCAGCCTCTTCGATCCCGAAGGTGCGAAGATCGCGCAAGAGCTGTTCGATAAAGCAAAGGCAAAAGGCGTGAAAATTACGCTCCCTGTGGACTTCGTGACGGCCGACCGATTCCCCGGCAAGCCCGAGGACATCGCCGCGGTACAGACGGGACTCGCCACCGACAAGCAGGGCATCAAGGCACCGTGGATGGGCTTGGACGCCGGTCCCAAGAGCCGCGAGCTGTTCGCGCAAGCGATCGGCCGCGCCAAGACGATCGTTTGGAACGGCCCGGCTGGCGTGTTCGAAGTTGATAAGTTCGCGGAAGGCACCAAGGCCATGGCCGATGCGATTGCGAAAGCGACGGCGAACGGCGCGGTCACGGTCGTCGGCGGCGGCGACACGGCGACGGCGGCGAAGAAGTTCAAAGTCGCCAAGGTCGTCACGCATTGTTCGACCGGCGGCGGCGCCAGCCTCGAATTGCTCGAAGGCAAAGTCCTCCCGGGCGTCGCATTTCTCGAGTCCTGACGGACCCGAATGTTTCGGGTTCGGAGTTCGGAGTTTGGAGTTCAATCCAGTTCCAGCTCACCCGGCCTTTCGAACTCCAAACGCCAAACTCTAAACTCCAAACTCAATTTCAATTCCATGTCCTCCCGTAAAAAACTCATCGCCGGCAATTGGAAGATGAACAAGACGTCCGCCGATGGCGTGACGCTCGTTCACGACATCGTCGGCGCGGTCGGCAAACAAGCTGACGTCGATATCGTCGTATGTCCGCCGTTTACCGCGCTCGAGAGCGTGGCGAAAGCCTTGGAAGGTTCGAACGTGAAGCTGGGCGCGCAAAACATGCATCACGAGGCGAGCGGTGCCTTCACCGGCGAGATTTCCGCGGCGATGCTGCGCGCGATGTTCGCGACGCACGTGATCCTCGGCCACAGCGAGCGCCGGACCTACTTCGGCGAGAACGACGAGTTCATCAACAAGAAGGTCTTGGCCGCGCTGAAGAACCAGCTGCGCCCGATCCTCTGCGTCGGCGAAACGCTCGCCGAGCGTGAAGCGGGCTCGACGCTGAAAGTCGTGCAGACGCAGACCGAGCGCGGCCTGGAAGGCGTGAGCAAGGATCAAGCCACGAGCTTGGTCATCGCCTACGAACCCGTGTGGGCGATCGGGACGGGCAAGGTGGCGACCACGGAACAGGCGCAAGAAGTCCATGCGTTCATCCGCGGTTTGCTCGTCAAGCTGTTTGGCGACGCGATCGCGCAAAAAGTCCGCATTCTCTATGGCGGTTCGATGAAGCCGGCGAATGCGCCGGAGCTGCTCGCGCAGACGGACATCGACGGCGGCCTGATCGGTGGCGCCAGTCTCGAAGCCCGCAGCTTCGTGGAGCTCGTGACCGCCGCCGCAGCAGCGAAGTAATCGATGCGTTCCCGCGTTGGCGGGAACCTCGATAATTCAGTTTACGCCCGCGGTACGGCTTATCGCCGGCACCGCGGGCTCCCGGGATGCTCGTCGCTCCCGCTCCTCGCTACGTTTGCGTGATTCTGGACGCAGCGAAGAAACGATGGATCTTTCGCGGGGCTCAGGATGACAAGCGGGGAGGCGTGATTAGGCGGGCGGCCATTCAAATGTTTAGAGCGGGCCGTTCGGCGGGCTCAACCAAGTGGGTGCCCGCGACTCACGTACCGCGGCGCATCGGTCATGATTTTGCCTCAAATGATCCGCGTCGATTTGCGTGATTCGCGGGAAACAAAGCCGGTCGAAGACCGGCTGCTACAACAACGGCGCGAGGAGGCGGCTGAGGTCTTCCAAGACGTTGCCGACGACGCGCAGGCGTTTTTTCTCGGGCTTCGGCACATGACAGCGCGTGGCGAGAGTCGTGGCCCAGGCTTTCATCGCCGACACGTCTTCAGGAGTGTGCACTAGCACGCCGATTTCGAAATTCACGAACAGGCTGCGTAGATCGAAGTTTGCCGAGCCGAACAACGCGACGCGATCGTCGACGATCATGGCTTTGCTATGCAGCATCCCGTGGCCGTAAAGCAGCACGTTGCCGCCGGCACGCTGCAGCTCGCGGATGTAGTGTCGGCGCGCAAAGTCGGCGACGGGATGATTGGAGCTGCGCGGCGTGATCAGCGTCACCTCTTTGCCGGAACGCGCTTTCACGATCAGCGAGCGCAGCAGCACGTCGTCAGGAATGAAATACGGCGTCACGATCCAGATGCTGCGATCCGCTTCCTGGATCATCGCGATGATGCCCTCGTAAAGCGGATCGCCAGGGACGTCGGGCCCGCTCGCGACGACCTGCAGCTCGCTCGGACCACGCGGCTCCGCCAGGCAGGACGCGGGAATCTCCGCGTGGAGCGCTTTGGCCGAATCTCGGGTGGCGAAACACCAATCCGCGATGAAGACATCGTTGAGTAGCGCGGCCGCCGGTCCCTCGATCACCGCGCCGAAGTCTTGCCAGCGCCGAGCGAAATGATGCGGGCCCATGTATTCGCGGGCGAGATTGTGGCCGCCAATGATCGCGGTGCAGTGGTCGAAGACGGCAATTTTGCGGTGATTCCGCAGATTGGCCGACCCGCGCGACGTGAAAGGCAGCACCGGCATGAACTTGCCGACCTTGCCGCCGGCATCGCGGATCGGATTCACGAACATGCCGCGCGAAAACATGGACCCGACCGAATCGAGCAGGAGTCGCACCCGAATTCCCTCCGCCGCGCGGGCGGCGAGCAGTTTCACGACGCGGCTGCCCGTGTCGTCGCGTCCGAGAATGAACGCGTTGATATGAATGGTACTTTTGGCCGCGCGAATCTGCTGCTCGAGCGCCGCGAACGCTTCTTCGCCGTTCGTGAGGAACCGAATCGAGTTGCCGCGCACCGGCGGCGGGGCACCGGCGGAAACGGTCGTGTGGACGATCGGCGAATCCGTGCTCGAGGTCCCGCCTTGCGTGCCGGGCGGGAGCGTGGGGCGCAGGCGCGATTTACGCTCGGCCAACCGCCGCAGCTTGCGCCCGCCGAGCAGGAGGTACAGGGGGACGCCGACCCAAGGGACGAGCACGATGATCAGCAGCCACGCGAAGGTGTTGGCGGGCGCGCGCTTTTCGCTCATCAACCGCGCGACCAAGAACAGGGCGAGAATGAATCCGGCGATCGTCAGCAGTTCCGCCCACAAGCCGTGCGTGAGGTGTTTATCGGCGAAATTACGCAGCGATTCGAGCATGACGGGCGACCCGGATAACCAATCGCGAAATCGCGGAAAGCCAATTCTCCGCACAGGTTCCGCAACTGCGGTCGGGGCAAATAAAAAGGCCGCGGGGGCGAACCCCGCGGCCTGAGAGACAAGAGCGAGCTTACCGCTCGTAACCGCTCACGTTAGAAGGTGAACGTGTTGGTGAGCGTCCAGGTCTGGCCTTCGTTGATGCGGAACGCACCCGGCGAGCCGTCCGGCTGCACGCTGATCGGAATCAGGTGCGGCTTCTTGCCCGCTTCGTTTACGTTCAGCTGGATCCGCCAGCCGATCTTGGACGTGAGCTGCCGCGAGTATCCGGCCCAGAGGCCAATATAGCTGCGCGTGTTGCTCCAGTACGGCTTGTTGACGTCGAGATTATCTTTCGCCGCGTTGAGCGCGTAGCCGATGATCGTGTGGTCTTCCCAACGGTAGCTGCCACCGATGTTCGCACCCTTGAGCAGGCCCGAGCGGAAGTCATAGTTCGTCGTCAGGTTATAGCGCCACGGGGTCATTTCCGGCACCAAGCGGCCCGCGGAGGCCTTTTGGAACTGGTAAGCGGACCAGATGTTTTCCGTGTAGTACTCACGAACCGTCTTGTCGCCGCCCCACCAGAGGCGGAGATCGCCGGCCGGGGATTGGTACTTTTTGTAGCTCGCCTCGATGAAGTTCGACATGTTGGCGCCGAGGGCGGTCTGCGACGCGGTCGTCTTCGTGACGTTCAGGCTGATGTTCCAGCCCTTGATCGGTTCGCCAACGAGCTCGAACTCGACGCCCTTCGACTCGTTGTCGACGGTGCCGGTCGGCCAAACGCCGTTGATGCGGCCGCCGCCTGCGGGCTGCACGCCGCCGACGCCGGAGGTCGGGCCCCAGCCAGCGATCGCGCCGGCATAGTCGCCCGCCTTGGCCTTGGCCACGTTGACCGGGAAGCCGTACGCATCGAACCAGGACTGCGGCATCATCTGCGACAGCCAAGAGTTGATCGCGGCGGTTTCCTTGATGGTCGACGGATCGTTCAACACGAGCGGGGTGTTGTAGTTGTTGTAGGCGCCATCGAAACCGTGATCGACGAGAGCCCAGTTCCAATACCACTCCCAGCCGACGGCTTGACCGGCGCGGCCGCCGAGATCGGTCAGCGCGCTGGCGGTGCCCCACGCCTCGAGGTTGCGGAGGTAGTAGGTGTTGTTGCCGAGCGTGGAGACTTCGGTCGTGACGCTGGAGAGATTCGCGTCCTTCACCTTGGTCTTGTAGAACGTGGCCTTGGCTTGCAGGCGATCGTTGAGCGTGCTGACCACGATGCCGTAGTCATCGGTTTCGCCCTTGGCGTTCGGGAGCTGCATGCCGTCGAAACCGAAGCGGTTTTCGACGCGGGTGTTCTTGCCCTTGCTATAGGTGAGCGAGACGTCGGTGCCCCAGGGCATATTGCGGCGCAGCGCCTTCGGCGTGTGCACCACGACGCCCCAGCTGACGGAATTGCCTTCCGAGGTCGTGCCGAAGCCCGGAGCGAAAGGCCCGAGGCCGTTCAGGGAGTTGCTGTATTGCGCCGAGTTCGACGAGTTTTCCTGGCGATCCTTGCGGTAGCCGATCGTGGCGACGATGGTGTCGTCCCACAGGTAAGCCTGCCACACGCCGCCCTTGGAGGTCGTCTTCTTGCGGATGTTGCTGATTTCGGTCAGCAGCCGATCGCGATCGCCGGCGTCCGCGTTGTAGATCTGGAACGTGCCGTTCTTCCAGCCCGCATAGTTGGCCGGGTTTTCCGACTGCGTGGAGTTTTCCTCACGGGCCGGATTGAACCACGCGGCGCCCGGATTCACGTTCGTCGCGGTCCAGTGCGAGTCGTAATACGGGATGGTGAAGGTGCCCGCGGGCGATTGCACATTGCGGATGCGGTCGAGGCCGAGGCCCGACGCGCTGGTGCGGCTGCGGAGGTCGGGGCTGAGATAAACCAGCCAGTCAACCACGCGGTCGCCGTTCTGCAGGCCACCTTGAGCGGTGCCGGTCGGACCGTTGCCGATCGCTTCCGAATAATCCGCACCCGCGGCGTAACGAACCCAGTTCTTCGAGTTCTGCTTCAGGTCTTCGATCGCGTACAGGCCGGTGAAGCGATGCGTGCCGAGGATGTCCGTGAGGAGCGACTTCGTGAGGAGATCGGTGGCACGGAGCTCACCGTAACCGGTGAAGCGCCAGTTCTCACGATTGCTCTCGTAGGAGCTGTTGCCGCCGTTCTTCGCGCTCGAGCCGACGAAGGCGCGGCCGGCGTTCGGGTTCGCCACGGCGGCAATCGGAGCCGTCGTGTAAACCCAAGGATAGACCATCAGGTTCTTGTTGATATCGACGCTGATGTACGGGTTGTTGATGTTCCGCTCCTGGCCGTCGTTGTACTTCTGCAGATCGTACACGGCTTCGAAGGCGAGGCGGTTGTTGAAGAACGACTGCTGGAGCACGAAATTGCCCGCGTTCCAGTTGTTCCATTCCTTGGCGTTCGGGCCGTCGATCAGGTTATTGTAGAAGTCGAAGATGCTGGTGTCGGTCAGGCTCTTGCTCTTGTAGAAGCCGTTATCGGCCGCCGGGAACAAGGTCTTGCCGTTCGTCTGGTACCGATTCGCGTTGATCGCATAAGCATTGTAGCTCGCGATGCCGAGCTGGCTGCCGTAGGGGAAACCGTCGATGCTGCGATCGATCACGCCGGCGGAATTGACGCCGAAGGCGGTGGTCGGGGAGGCCTCACGGACGAAGCTCGGCGTGCCGGAGCTCGGATTGTCGTACACGAACATCGGCGTGCTCACGCCGTTGATGCCCATGCCTTGGACGATCCACATGCTCTTCGTCGCGCCCGCGTGCACCGTGCTGCTGGAATAAGGCACGATGCCCCATTGCCAGGCTTGGTACGGATCGTACGTCTGGCGGTTCAGCGCGGCCGGGTCGAAGAACGGCGTGATCCGATCTTCGGGCGGCATGATGCGCGGACGATTGGCCGTCACCCGGCCATTTTCGAAGTTCGCCCGGAAGGTCGTGTGCGAGGAATCGTTGTTGAAGAGCTTCGGATCCCAGCGCAGAGCAGCGAAGAGGCGCTTGTCGTGATTGAATGCCGGCTTTTGCTTGTACTTCGTTTCGTCGTTCAGCGCCGAGAAGCGGATGGACAGCTCCTTCGGGCGGATGACGTAATTGTAGTCCAGCATGTTCCGAATGCTGCTGTTGTTGCCGATCCGAACTTCATAGCGGCCCTGCGTCTTGAACCCGGCGGTGTTGACGCTGTTGTTGATGATACCGGCGGGACTGCCGAAGCCGAAGAGGATCGAGTTCGGGCCGCGCTGCAGGTCGACGCGATCGACGTTATACGCATCCCAAGGGATGTCGGTGCCGAAGTAGTCGCGGGTGTTGTCGGCGGAATCGAGGCCGCGGACGCGGGTGTTCTGCTGCGGACGCGCGAAGTTCGAGCTTTCGTTCGCACCGTCGATGAATGTGCCGCCCACACCGGCGTAATTGCCATAAAGGCCGCCGACTTCCGTGTTGCTCATGAACACCAGGAGGTCCTGGTTGTTTTTCGCGCCGGTATCGCGGAGGAACTTCGCATTCACAACCGTCAGCGAGGTGGCGATGTCGCGCAGGTCAGTGCGCACCCGCGCGCCGGCCAGCGTTTCTTTCACGAGGTATGTGTCGCTGTCCTCGGTGGCGTTCACCGTGAAAGGCGACAAGAGCAGCGTTTCCTCTTCCGGCTTGGCCGCGGTAGCCGGCGCGGTCGGCGCCGATTGCGCGCGCCCAACGCTGGCTAAGAGCGTCAACGCGGACAGCGCCAACGCGGTTCGATGCAGTTTAGGGGTATTCATGCGATAGGGTGGTTCATTAGTCGGTACTGGTACGCGAGCTGGCACATTCCGATTGCCGGTCGCGGTGTCCGAGGACGGACGGTATTTGTTCATTGGCCAGTTTGGTTACGGTTTGTTTACCCGGCCGTTCCATTGGGGAACGAACGGCAGGAAATTGGACTGTGGGTGTTCAGCTGCGCCGAAATTAAGGGTCATCGGATGGGGGCGGTTCGACTTGAGGTTTTGGGGTACGATTCGACCTAAGCCGCGCCGGCTTCCGCCGCCAATGTGAGGGTGACTCGTCGCGTGCCGGGCTTCGGGGCGATGATCACGCCGGCGGGATCGAACGACACGGTGCCGCCCGTGACGGTGCCGGCGCACGTGACGCCCACCAGTTGAACCCGCCAGCTGCTCACCGCCGGGCCCGAAACTTCCGCTTCGATGGCTGCGCCTTGGCGGCGCACGACGAAATTGATCCCCGGCTCGCCTTTGAGCGTCGGCACCATGCATTCCGCAACCGTGCCGTCGGCGATCTCGTAGGCGCGGAACGTGACGTTGTCGGTCAACGTATAGTCCGGCCGATCGTCATGGGCGCCAAATGCGATTACCGCGCCCGGACGGGCAAGCGTCGGCAAGCTGAGAAAGTCGTGCTGTGAACGATGCCAGCGGCCGCCAGTGAGCACTTCGCCGCTTACGACATGCGTCCACCGGCCTTCCGGGAGATAATAGTCGACCCAACCGTCCTGCGACAAAACGGGCACGACGAGCATCGATTCGCCCAAGAAGTATTGGCGATCGAGATACTGGCAGGCAGGGTCGTTCGGATACTCCAGCAGCATTGGACGCATGACGGGGACGCCGTCACGATGCGCTTCGACCGCCGCGCCGTACAGATACGGCATCAACCGGCATTTCAGCTTCGTAAAGTGGCGCACCACATCGCAGGCCTCGTCGTTGTACGCCCAGGGGACGCGATAACTCGAGCTGCCGTGCAAACGACTATGCGACGACATCAGGCCGAAGGCCGCCCAGCGTTTATAGATCGCCGGATCGGGCAAACCTTCGAAGCCCCCAATGTCGTGGCTCCAAAAACCGAAACCGCAGAGCCCGAGCGACAATCCGCCGCGCAAGCTCTCGGCCATCGACTCGAAGGTCGAGTGGCAATCGCCGCCCCAATGAACCGGGAACCTCTGCCCCGACGTGTGCGATGAACGGGCAAACACGAGCGCGTCGCCTTTGCCGCGAACGTCCTCGAGCAGCCGAAAGACCGTCTCGTTGTACAGCACCGGGAAATGATTGTGCATCTTCGACGGATCCGATCCGTCGTGGTAGACGACATCGGTCGGGATGCGCTCGCCGAAATCGGTCTTGAAGCAATCGACGCCCATATCGAGCAGCCGGCGTAGATGGCCGACATACCAGGCGCAGGCGGCCGGGTTCGTGAAGTCGACGATGCCCATCCCCGGCTGCCAAAGATCGCTTTGCCACACATCGCCGTTGGGCCGCTTGAGCAAATACCCCTCGCGCTTGCCCTCGGCGAAGAGCGGTGACCGCTGGCCGATGTACGGATTGATCCAGAGGCAAATCTTGAGGCCGCGATCGCGCAAGCGCTTCAACAATCCGGCCGGGTCGCTGAAGGTGCGCGCGTCCCATTGAAAATTGCACCACTCGAACTCGCGCATCCAAAAGCAGTCGAAGTGGAAGACGTGCAACGGCAGATCGCGTTGCTTCATGCCGTCGATGAAGCTGCAAACCGTCGCTTCGTCGTAACTCGTCGTGAAGGACGTCGTGAGCCAAAGGCCGAACGACCACGCGGGCGGCAAGGCGGGACGCCCGGTGAGGGCGGTGAGCTTGCGCAAGATCTCTTTAGGAGTCGGGCCGTAGATCAGGAAATATTCGAGCCGCTCGCCCTGCGTGCTGAACTGCACCTGCGAAACACGTTCGGACGCGACTTCGAAGGAAACCGGGCCCGAATCATTGACCAAGACGCCGTAGCCGCGATTCGTGAGATAAAAGGGAACGCACTTGTAGGCCTGTTCGCTGCACGTGCCGCCGTCGCGATTCCAGTTTTCGACGACCTGCCCGTTCTTCACGAACGCAGTGAACCGCTCGCCGAGGCCGTACACGCATTCGCCGACGCCGAGCGACAGACGCTCGTGCACAAACGTGCCGTGTCCCGGCCATTGGATGTACCCGATACCGCGCGCACCGCTGCTCGTGATCACGCGATCTCCCGCCTTGAAGACCAGCTGCCAGTCGCCGTCGCGCGCAACCTGCGCGGAAAGTGCGCCGCTGCGGAGCATCGGTTCGTTGCCCTCGGTAACGATGGTGACCGAGGCCGGCGGCAAAGGCTCCAGCGGCACGACTGGCCCCCGATTGGCCGCACCTGCAAAATGTTCGATCTGCACCCGCACCACATCCGCGAGCGGCGAGGTGAGCCGAATCGTGAGCAGCGGGCCCTGCAACGTATCGCCGCGATGTTTGATCCGACGCGTGGGCGCGTGAATCACCAGCGCGTCGCCCTCGCGCGCAACATCATAAGCCTCCGCAGGGTGATGGGCCTGCAGGCCTGGCTGCAGCAGCCAATTGCCATCAGTGAATTTCATTCAGTGGAGACGAGGGAAAACCTCGCAGGGGCATGAAGTGATTTTCGAGCTTTAACGCTAAATCAGGCTTGGCAACCTTTTTTTTCCCGGCAGGTTCGCGAGCATGAGACCGGCGCATTCTCGTCCATTTTTCCCGCGTGCTGCACGAGATTTCGTCTGGAGAATATCCCTCATTTGTTCGGCGATCTTTTTTCCTTCCGGGAGAGTGGAAGCGCAGCCGTCGAGCGCCGGCTACACCTGGAAAAACGTCGTCATGAAAGGCGGCGGATTCGTTTCGGGGCTGATCTTTCATCCGACGCAGGCCGATTTGCTCTATGCGCGGACCGATGTCGGAGGAGCCTATCGCTGGGACAATGCCGTCCAACAATGGCTGCCGCTCAGTGACGCGCTGGGACGCGACGACTCACAGCTCACGGGCGTGTTAAGCCTGGCGCTCGATCCCCATGATGCGACTCGCGTCTATTTGGCCGTCGGGCAGTACACGCCGTCATGGGCGTCGTTCGCGGCGATTTTATCGTCGACGGATAAAGGGCTGACTTGGTCGCGAACGAGTCTGCCGTTCAAGCTGGGCGGTAACGAAGATGGCCGAGGCAACGGCGAACGCTTGCAAGTCGACCCCAACGACGGACGCATTCTCGTGCTCGGCACCACCGCCAACGGCCTCTGGCGAAGCGCCGATCGTGGCTCCACCTGGAGCCAGGTGTCCGGGTTCTCCGCGAGCGCAGTTACGTTCGTGCTCTTCGATCCGCGTTCCGGGAGCACCGGCACGGCCACATCGACGTTGTATGCCGGACTCGCCACGTCCTCGTCGCCGCTCCTGCGCTCGACCGATGGCGGCACGACGTGGTCGGCGGTGCCCGGCCAGCCGACGGGCTTGATTCCATTGCACGCGAAGCTTTCCGCGGACGGTCGGCTCTTCATCAGCTATAGCGATTCGCTCGGGCCGAACAATGCCACCCGCGGTGCCGTGTGGCGCTTGGATACCGCGGGCGATGTTTGGGCGAACATCACGCCGCCGACCGGGCAGGGCGGATTCAGCGGTGTCAGCCTGGACGCGCAACGCCCCGGCGTCGTGCTTGTTTCCACCCTCGACCGGTGGGCGCCTGGCGATGAGCTCTATCTCAGCACCGACCGCGGTGCGTCGTGGACGGCCGTGATGGCGCGTTCGACGCGCGACGTGTCTGCCGCGCCGTACGCCGGTTCGCTTTCGCCGCACTGGATCGCCGATGTCGAAATCGATCCCTTCAACTCGAGTCGGGCGTGGTTCGTCACCGGCTATGGCGTCTTCGCGACCGATACGTTGAATGCGATCGAAAGCGGCGGCTCCGTGCGCTGGGACTTTCGTGACGACGGGCTCGAGGAAACCGTTCCGCTCGCGATCGTGAGCCCTCCGGCCGGCGCGCCGCTCGTTTCGACGATGTACGACCTCGACGGGTTTCGGCATGACACGATGGAAGCGTCGCCCGCGGCCGGCCGGTTGAAGCCGTCCTACGGTCACAACTACGCGATCGATTT
>CBINOT010000009.1:0-58753 GCA_966252355.1 uncultured Opitutus sp.
CACGCAGGTCGAGCCTCTGCTCGTGCAGCACGAGGCGAACACATGCGCCGAGGTGGGCTATGGTACGGTTGAAACTTACAGTGGACTAATCGAACAGGGCGTGCGTCCCCACATGCCGCCGATGCAGCCAGCCGATCACAAGCGGGACGGTTTGTTCACGAAGGACCAGTTCCGCTATGATGAGGCCGCAGATACATACATCTGCCCGGCGGGACAGCGGCTGACGCCACGGCGATTCCATCAGCGACGCGAGATGACCGATTATGTCGCCGACAAAAAGGTCTGCGCGAAATGTCCGCTCCGAGCTGACTGCACGAAAAGCAAAACCGGCCGGTCGGTAGCCCGCCACTGGAAGGAAAAAGCACTCGAACTTGCGTTAGCGTTTGCCCGTCTATCCTGACCCTCAGGGCGAAGTTCCTCGACGCGCGAAATATCGGATGGGAGACGACTGTGCTGTGACTGCGGTACAATTGCGCGGCGCTGCTCGCGATGATCTCGTCTGGTTCTTACGTGGCGCAAGTCACCGCTCCTACCGGAACCTCCGGCGAAGTCGCGCTCGAGATTGTCGAGGCCGACACCTTGAGGGAAGGAAACCAACGTCCGGCGTTCATCTTCATGCCGGCGAGCCGAGACGTTCCCGTCGGTGGCACGTTAACGCTCGCCGCGACCGCGATCGGAACGCCCAACCCCGCTTACCAATGGAGCAAGGACGGCACCGCGATTGCGGACGCCACGAATGCCTCGTTGACCGTCACGAACTTTCAGGCCGGGATGCCGGCGCCTATGTCGTGGCGGCTACGAACAGCGTGGCTCCGCCACGAGCTTGCCGGCAACGATCGCGGTCGGCACCGGTTTGCCGCCGGCGGCGACTCATAGCGTCGTGGGCGGTGTTTACGCACCGGGTGCAAGCGCAGACTGACTACGTTGATGCGTTTCGGCGGCTTATCCGCCAACGGGCTCGCGCGGACAGCTGGTTCCGCCAGCTCAACCCGCTGCAGCGGCAAATAGATCAACGCTCGTACATCCGGCTGAGCATAGGCTACTGTCGGAGATAACTCATCAAAATTGACTGGTTATCGATGATAACTCGTCTAGTTTGACGAATTATCTAAGATGTCTCCTTCGAAACCCTCCGCTTCATGAACGCCGTAACTGCCCTTTCTTTGGCGCACCGTTTCCGGGAGGAGCGTCTGCGTCTCGGCCGGACGCAAGCGGAGGTCGCCGCTGCGGCGGGCGTGTCGACGGTCTCCCTTTACCGTTTCGAGCGCTCCGGCGCGATCACGCTCGACCGGTTGCTGGCGATCGCGGCGACGCTCGGAATCAGCGTGGAACTCACCGCCGCCAGCGCGGGCGGCGGCTCCGCGCTCACGCCCGATCCACGCGTGACCGGAGTTCGGCAGCGTGGCTTGCGGCACGCGAAACCGCCGGCATCGCCCGCACGCGCCACGAGCGCTTCGTCACCGGCGCCGCAGGCGGGAACGCGGACTCGCGCGCCGAGTGCGGCGGCACGGCCGGCAACCGGCACACACACGGCGCCGACTCCGCGCGCCGTCGACTCGCGCGCAGCGTCGGCCGCGCTGCAGCAACATCGCGATGCGATCGTCCGACTGGTCGGCACCATCGTGAACAACCGGCTCGACAACTACGCCGCGTTTACGCCGACGCAAAACGTGATGCGTGCGCAGCACGTCGACGAAGGCGGGCAGGCGGCTTTCTTCGCGGCGGTGGAAGGCGAACTCGGTCGTTTGAATGCGCAGACCTGCGCATCGTTCGGCGTCGATCCGCAACGCCTGGCGAGTTGGCAACAAATCTGGCGGCCCGAACTCGGCATCGTCGATCCCGCTGCTTAAGCGGCATCCGCCATGGACCGCACCCCGCGCGTCCACCGCGCGGCCCGCGCGCAACATCGTCGCGTGTCGCTGACACGCTTGTTCCGGTGCAGAACCGAGGGACGCGGCAACGCGAACCGCAACGAATAGCGGTTCGGGCGAGCCCGGTTGTCATCCCGAGGTCAAGTCGCTGCGCTATGTTACCACACGCGTCTGATCGTCTCACCCTCGCCGCCCGTGTCATTGGACGGACGCCAGAACGGAAATTCACAGATGGGCAACGCCCACGTAGAATCCGCGGCGCCTTGATATGGCGTAAAAGCGGCTCCGCGCCTGGACGAAGCCGATCCGATCGAATCGGTCAAAGGCGGGCGTGGAGCGGCAAAATCATCGCCTATAAACGGTCGAAATCCACGTCAACGGCTTCATCCTTGGCTGCGAGGGACGAGGTTACGGTGGAGAGATTGGAGTGACAAAAACACTTGCCGGCGAGACCGTGCATCTGCGTATTTATTTGTCCATCTGATGGCTGAGGCTCCTTCTTCCAGCGCCAGCACCGATGAGTCAGCTGCCGAAATTGCGCGTCTGCATGTCGAACTGCAGCGGCGCGGGTCGGTGATTCGCGACTACGAGGTCGCACTCGAGGCCGAGCACCGGAAAGTCGCCAAGGCCCACGCCGATCTCGAAGAGTTCACGCGTTGGCTCGAGCGAGCCGAGAACGAGCGCGACGAACGGACGCGGCAAGTGGCCTATCTCGAGCAGACCAAACCAACCGGACTCGCAGCATGGTGGCACGCGCGAAAAACGTTTCCGCCGCCGCCAGCCCCGCTCCCGCTTCCGTACACCGACGTCCCCGGAGTCGACTTCGTATATTACCTGTGCACGTCGCCGTATAGAGTTTATCGCGAGCCAGCCTTTATGCTGCAGGGCTGGGCGTTCCCGCGCAGCGGCGAACCCGTGACCGCCTTGCGCGCGCGCGTCGACGGCGTCGAGTTCTTCGGCACCTATGGTTTGGACGAACCGTCGGTCATCGCGCATTTCGGACCGCAACCGAATAACCCGAGACCTGGATTCAAGATTCCGATCGAAACGCCGCCCGGCCGGCACCGTTTGAGCCTCGAGGCGCGCGTGGGTTCGGGCGACTGGGTTTCGTTTTTGAAGACACCCATTTGGGCGTGCTACCGCACATGAGCAGCGCCGGCGGCAGTACTGGAGCGCTTGCGAAGCCGACGCCGAAAGAAGCGGCGCGGTTTCTCCTGCAGGCGACGCTCGGGCCGACGGCCGAGGATATCGCGCGCGTTTGCGCCATCGGCTACGAGGCGTGGATCGACGAGCAGTTTGAAGCGGAGCAAAGCCTGACCCATCCGGATGCGTTTCGGCGCCGCGCGGCCATGGAGCACATCGAGCTTCATCACATGTGGTGGCGCCAGGTGCTCACCGGGAAAGACTCGCTCCGGCATCGGCTCGCGGTCGCGCTGACCGAAATTTTCGTGGTGTCGGAAATCGCCATCGAATTCGTGCCGTGGGAAATGCTCGAGTATTACGACGATCTCGGGCGGCTGGCGTTCGGCAACTGGCGGGACCTGCTCAAGCTCGTCAGCACCGACCCGTTGATGGGCTACTATCTGAGCCATTTGCGGAATCGCAAAGGCGATCCGGCGGCGCAGCGGTATCCTGACGAAAACTACGCCCGCGAAGTGATGCAGCTCTTCAGCATCGGCCTGTGGGAGCTGAACGAAGACGGCTCCCACAAGTTGGATGCGCGGGGGCGCGAGATTCCGACGTACGACAACGAAACCATCACGCACTTCGCCCGCGTGTTCACGGGACAATCGTTCGGCGGGCCGAATATTCACACCGTCCACCACCAGCACTTCTACGAGGCGCCGATGAATTTCAGCGTCGCGATGCCGATCTGGGAGGAGGAGCACGATCAAGGTGAAAAGCGCTTGTTGCGCGGAATGCGCATCCCGGCGCACGCGGACGATCCCGGCCGTCGGGCCGCTCACGATCTCGAGGACGCGTTCGACAATCTGTTCTTTCATCCGAACGTCGGGCCGTTCTTCGGCCGTCTGCTCATTCAGCGGCTCGTCACGTCCAATCCGTCGCCGCGCTATATTCGCCGGGTCGCCGAGGCGTTTAAGAACAACGGACGCGCCGTCCGCGGCGACATGCGGGCGGTAATCAAAGCGATTCTCCTCGACGAGGAAGCGCGGAAGGCCGATCCGGCCGCCCTCGGCACCGGGCGGCTGCGCGAGCCGTATCTCCGCTATGTCAACCTCGCGCGCTCGTTCAACGCCGGTTCCGAAGCCGGCAAGTTCAAGATCGACGATCACGACACCTTCGAGGCGACCAATCAGATTCTGTTTCGCTCCCCCAGCGTCTTCAACTTCTTCCTGCCCGATTATCAGCCTCCCGGCCCGATGGCCGACGCGGGGCTTTACGGTCCTGAGTTTCAGATCATGACCTCGTCGACGGCGATCACGGCGGTCAATCACTACATGAAAACGATCGAGTCCGGGTTCGGCGACCATGTCGACGGGCCGGATACGATGCGGCTGAATTTGACGGAGGAGGTGGCGCTGGTCGCCGAGCCGGAAAAGCTGATCGAGTTGCTCGACACCAAAATGGCGGCGGGTCAGCTGAGTCCCGCAACCAAGGGCATTCTGCTCGACGCGTGGCAGCACATGCCGGTCGGCTATAGCGCGACGGAAAAAGTGAAAGCCTTGATGCAATTGATCACGATTTCGCCCGATTTCGCCGTCGTTCCCTGAGCGCCATGGCCAAGATCAACGGTACAAATGGGGCGAGCCGAGGGGAGCAGGCGAACTGCGCGGGCGTGGGATCGACCTCGATTTATTCCGCGTTGCTCGACTTGACCGCCACGACACGGCTCGCCGCGGAAACCGCCTCGCCGGAGAGGGACTATAAAGCGCTGGTCTGCCTTTTTCTCGATGGCGGGAATGACGCCTACAACATGCTCGTGCCGCTCGAGCCCGAGGAATACGCCCGCTACCGCGCGGCGCGCGGAGACCTCGCGTTGCCCAAGGAATCCTTGCTTGAGATCGCCGCGGCCAATGGGCGCCGATTCGGCCTGCATCCAAGCATGGACGACGTCGCCGCACTCTACCGCGAGCGGAAGCTTTCGTTCGTTTGCAATGTCGGCACCTTGGTCGAACCCACCAATCTCGCGGCGATCAACCAGGCAACGGCTCGTTTGCCCCTCGGGCTCTATTCGCACGCGGACCAAGTGATGCATTGGCAAACCTCGACACCCGATGTGCGCGGGAGCGTCGGTTGGGCCGGTCGCGCCGCCGAGGTGTTGCAGGCCTTCAACGAGAAGGACGCCGTCTCGATGAACATCTCGTTGTCGGGCACGAACATTTTCCAGTCTGGACGCAGCCTCGTGCCGTATTCGATCACGCCGCAGGGCGTGTCGTTGTTGAAAGGTTACAACGATCCGACTCGGGCCTTCTTCAAAAAGGCCGTCGATAGCATGCTGGAGCTGCAGTATCAGAATTTGCTCAAGCAGACCTACGCGCGACTGACGCGGACCTCGATCGAGTCCGCCGACAAGTTTCTCCTGGCGTGGCAAGCGGCGCCGACGATCGCGACGGAGTTTCCCGACACGCCGCTCGGACGAAGTCTGCGCGGGGTTGCGCAGGCAATCGCCGCGCGGGGGCAACTGGGCATGAGACGCCAGACGTTCTTCGTGCGCTCGCCGGGTTGGGATCACCACGACGAAGTCGTAGCCAGCCAGACGACCATGCTCGCGGCGGTCAGCCAAGCGGTCGGAGCATTTTGGCGAGCGATCGGCGAACTCGGCCTGCAAGACGAGGTCGTGTTGTTCACGGCTTCCGACTTTGGCCGGACGCTATCCAGCAATGGCCGCGGTTCCGATCACGGTTGGGCAGGGCATCAGTTTGTCCTCGGTGGCCCGCAAGACGGCGGGCGGCTGTTCGGACGCTATCCCGACGATTTGTCGCTCGGTTGTGGCCTCGACACCGGTCGCGGCCGCCTCATTCCCACGACGTCGGTCGACGAATACTTCGGCGATCTTGCGCTCTGGCTCGGCGTGGTGCGTTCGGATTTGAAACGCACGCTGCCCAACATCGATCGGTTTTACGATGTGACCAGCGACCGCGCGCCGCTCGGCCTCTTCGATCGCGGCCCGGGCGCAAGCCCCGCGGCGGCGAGATCGGCTTGCGCGATGGTCGCGGCGGATCAGGCGTCTTGAGTCGCCGATGAGCGCCATCGCCGAGGTGCGGATAGCTCGGGCAACGATCCCGTGGATTTCTTTGACGACGTCCGCTGTCCCTCGTTGGCTCGCGACGAGATGGGCATGAAATTCTTCACCGCTGCCGCGCTTCTGGTGGGCGCGTTTGTCAGCGGGGTCGTGTGCGTGCCGTTCTTGCCCACGGCGAAAGAACATGCGTTCGCCTTGGACGTACGGTTGACGACCGCGAGCTACGGCCATGTGCAGGTCTACTACGACAACGGGTCCGGCTTTTCCGAAGAACAATCCGCGGCGCACGCGCTGACGCCCGGTCCCGACGCCGTCACTTATCGTCTGCCGCTGCCCTCCGGCACGTATCGCCAATTCCGCTTGGATCCGATCGAGAAAGACCAGCGCGTCACGCTGGAGTCGATCCGGGTCGTCACGCGGAAAGGCGAGCTGGTACGCGACATTCCCCTGGCCCAACTCAAGCGCGAGCACGACATCGCCCGGCTCGAACCGCGCGGCCGCACGCTCGAGGTCGTCCCGAACGAAGGCGCCCAAGACCCGCAGCTCCTGATCACGTTTGATCCGGCATGGTCGCTGGAGGTCACCCGGACGGCGTTATTTTCGAGCGGCTTACAGGTGGCGCTCCCGTTTTTCATCGCGGTCGCGCTCGGCCTGCTGGCGATCGATCGCCTGCCGCAGTTACGGCACGCAGGCACGCACGGACTGCGTGGGTTGGCCACCCGGCCGAGCCTCGCCATCGCGGCTGCGGCGGCGCTGGCGGTGATGGCGAGCAGCTATCCGGTCGTCTTCCTCGGCAAGAGTTTTGTGTCGCCGGACCTGGGAACGCGCCTGCTGTACGACGGCTTTCCCACGCTGCCGGAATACGATTCGAGCGAGGCTGGCGGGCACATGGGCTCCGATATCGGAGCCATCATGTGGCAGCACGTGCCGCTCTCGGTGGTGCAGGCGCGGGCGTTGCAGCAGGGCGAACTGCCGCTGTGGAATCGCTACGACAGCACCGGCGCCCCGCTATTGGGCCAGGGACAGTCGATGTTCGGCGATCCCCTGCACCTTATAACCCTTGCAGCCAAAGGCGCGTCATGGGCGTGGGATTTGAGATATCTCCTCGCGAAATGGCTGTTCGCGTTCGCGATGGGCGTGATCGTGCTGGAGCTCGGGCGTTTTAGAGCGTCGGCGCCGACTCCCGGCGTCGGATTCGATCGGTGGATACCGCTCGCGTCGGCGGTCATCGTGGCCGCGGGAGCGCCGTTCATCGGGTTCTTCGTCTATCGGTTCAATCACCCCGCTTTCTTCAGTCTGTGTTACGCCCCGTGGGCGCTTTACTGCTGGCTCCGGGTGACGGCTGCTTCCGGCGCACGAGCGAGCGCGGCGTGGGCGGGTGGGCTGATGCTGGCGAATCTCGCATTGATGAACAGCGGCACGGCCAAGGAAGCGTACATGCTGCTGCTCGCGATGAATTTTGCCGGCGCGTGCGTCTTGGGGGCCGCCAATTTGCCCTGGCCCGAGCGGCTGCGGAAATTCGGTCTGCTGGGGTGGGCCGGCGTGTTGCTCGTGCTGATCACGGCCCCGGTCTGGGCGACATTCTTGCACGAGCTGCACGGCGCTTACACTTCCTACAACGCGATCAGCGCGTATCAAATCCAGCCATCGCTGCTGCTCGGCGCCTTCGACGAGATTTTCTACCGGCCGCTCATGCCGGCGGACTTCACGTTCGGTCCCTCGCTGAATTTCCTGCTGCTGCTCGGCTTTCTTTATTTCCTGGCGACGCTCCGCGCCCAATTTTCGCACCGCGTCGCAATCACGCTCGCCACGGTATCCGCTCTGCCGCTGTCGCTCGCGTTCGGACTTATTCCGGCGTCCTGGATCGTTCGGCTGCCGTTGCTCGCAAACGTGGCGCACATCGACAACACGTTTTCGTGCGTGCTGATTGTCTTGTGGGGAGCGCTTGCCGGCGTGGGGGTGGCCACGGCGTTGCATCGCTTGCGCACGCCCGAAGGTCGCGGCGATCTGATCGTCGTCGGACTGCTGCTGGCCGCGCTCGTTTTCGACTGGATCGCTTTTCGCCAAGTGGTCCACCGCCCGATTTGGGGGCCGACGTTCACGGTGCATCAGCCGGGACACGTCCTCGCCGTGGCGCCTTTCATTTGGGGTTATCTCGTGTCGCTGCTGCTCGCTTCGGCGGTGTTGCTGCTCGCGGCGCGGCGCGCGCTGCGGAGCGGTATCGTGACGCCTGCGATTGCGATGCTGTGGGTGCTGGCCGCGGTCGTGCTGTGCTGGCGCTTCGGACTGCACAGCTCGGGCGTTGGATTTGAAAAATACGTGCTGCATCCGGCGCAACGGGTCGCGTTTCAGGCGAAGTCGGATGCGGTCGCATTTTTGCAAGCCGCGCAGAAACGCGAGCCGTCACGCGCGTACGGACTGCATAGTAATTTCTTACCCGACTGGACCGCCGTCTATGGGCTGGAGACGATCCATGGTCCGGATGCGCTGATGAGTCCGCAGTATCGGGAACTCGTCGATGCGATGGGCGGCATGAAACGGATCGTCGACTGGCGACTGTATCTCGAACCTCGGGATATTCCAGCGGCGCGCCCCTATCTGGATAGCTTGAACGTCCGGTATTATCTCGATCTGCACAGCGAGCGCCGGCTCTTCGAGCCGACCCTGCGTTTGGCCAAGCTGGCGGATCTCGACGTCTACGAGAGCCCGACGGTTTGGCCGCGCGCGTTCTTCGCCGATCGCGTGTTCACGTACGACAAAATCGACGAACTCGTGGGACGGATCCGCGAGGCGAATGGCCGCCCTCTGGCGGCGGTGGCGGCGGCCGAGGCCGCTCGCGAGCAAACGTTGGCGGCGCTGATGAACCGGACGGGCGATGCGACGACGGTCTCGGCGACGAACTATCGTCTGACGGAAAACACGACGGCGTTCGACGTTCACGCCACCGGGCCCGGCGTCGTCGTTCTGCTCGAAGCGTGGTGGCCCGGCGACTTTCGCGCGCGGGTGAACGGTCGTGGGGCCGCCGTGGTGCGCGTAAACCATGCGTTCAAAGGTGTCGTCGTACCGGCGGCGGGCGATTATCGGATCGAGTTTCGCTGCGTGCCGAAAGGATGGTCTCGAAATCTGGCCCTCTGCGGCACGGGCGTTGCCCTGCTGCTTGGATCGGCCGTGGTCTTCGGGCGCCGCCGTCCCGCCCGTGCGTAGCTGGCCTTGGGAAGGCCGGCCATATTAGCCCGGCGTCAGCAAATCAGACGCCTGCATTCCCAAGGCCGACCGTTCGCCGCATCCTTACTTGTCAGGCTGTAGCACGCGCGCCATGACACCCCGATGGTTTCGACGCAGTCTCCCACGAAGCGATCGTCTTTGCTGACGACGACGGGCGAGTGGATCGCCTTTGGCTTCGCGCTGGCCGCTGTCCTGGCGTTTTTTTATTGGACGGCGGCCACCAGCGGCGGGCTCCTGCCGCTGCCGTTGGGGAAGGCGTCTTATACTGACCACTACAATTTGCTGCTGCACGGACTGTTGAAGGGGCATCTGTATTTAGATGTTCCGGTCGATCCGGCGATGCTGAGCGCGGCGAATCCGTACGATCCGAAAGTCTGGGTGCCGCACGGCTTCATGATCGATACGAGTTTCTATCAAGGGAAGTACTACATCTATTACGGCATCGTTCCCTTGCTCGTGTTCATGCTGCCGTTTCGGCTGCTGACGGGGGGCGATCTATGGCTTGGCACCGCGACGGAGTTGGCGACCGTGCTCGCATTTCTGGCCTTGGTGTGGCTCTGGCTTCGAATTCGGCGGGACTATTTCCCACGCAACGGCAGTTCGATCCTCTTCGCTGCCATATTGGTTTTGGGGCTCGCGTCGGCGCTGCCGTCGCTCGCGCGGCGGCCGATGATGTACGAGTTCGCCATTGCGAGCGGATGCCTGTTCGCGACGCTGATGCTGCACTGCCTGTATGGTGCGGTTTCGTCGAAACGGCCGAGCGCTTGGCTGACAGCCGGCATTTTTCTGGGCCTGGCTTTCGGCAGCCGCCCCACCTCTTTGTTCACCATCTTTGCGCCGGCGTGGATTCTGCTCCACGACTTGCTGAATCCACCGGCGCGGGACACTAGTTTTGGGTCGCGGTTGCGTTCGATTCTCGAGCCGGCGCTGGCATTTTCGGCGGGATTTGCGGCGATCGCTTGTGGCGTCCTGTTCTATAATTACCTGCGGTTTTCTAGCTTTTTCGACTTCGGTTATAACTACCTGCTGCAAGACCCGATCGCGGATCTGAAGCACATCTGGAATCCCGCATATTTTGGGTTCAACCTGAGGAATTATTATTTCGGTGGGCTCGAATGGACGCGTTATTTCCCCTTCGCGACGACGAGCCCATATCCCGAGTGGCCCAAGAGTTTTTACGGCGTGGCCGATGTCTGCGGGATTTTGAAATACGTTCCGATTGCGTGGTTCGTACTCGCGGCTCCTCTGGCGGTGCGGGCGCGGACGGAGTCGGCGCGCCGAGGTGACGGGGTCGTGTTTGGCATGATCTTTCTGGCCTATCTCGGCCCGGGCGTCCTCCTGCTGTTTTTCGGGACGGCCTTTCCGCGCTACGAAGTCGACTTTCTTCCGTGCCTCGTTCTCTCCTCCGCCTTGGGCGCGTGCATGCTCGATGCGACGCTGACCGTTCCATGGGCCAAACGCGTTGCGCGCGCTAGCTGGTTCGTCGCGGCAGTCTTTTCGGCGCTCGTGGCCGGTCTCATGAGTGTTCCTCTCGAAGGCTCGCTGACGGTGCAGAAGGGGAATGCTTATGCCGAGCGTGTGGCGCGGACACTGAACTATCCCACCTTCCTTTATGAGCGCGCGCGAGGGTGGCACTACGGCCCGGTCACGTGGCGCACGACCTTCCCCCGTCGTCAGCCGAACGCGCAGGAAACGCTGATCGCTACGCCGAATGCGACCTTGTCGGTCGAATATCTCGACGCCGACCGCGTGCGCTTCGGATTGAAGGGCGAGAAAAAGGATCCCGTGCTATGGAGCGACGACGTTCACACCGACGAAGGGCGCGAGTATACGCTGTCCGCGTCGTTCGGATCGCTCTATCCGACCGCCGAGCATCCTTATTATTTTAAGCACGAAGCGAACGCCATCTGCAGCAGTTCTGTCGTGGTAACCGTGGATGGTCGTGCCGTGCTTCAGGCGTTGCGGCCGCTGGCCTCGGTAAATTGCGAGGACATCGCGATCGCCGACGGCCAACCGAGGTCCGGCTGGTTTTCGGGCGAGGTGTCGGAGATCGCGCGAAACAAGCTGGCCATCGGCGAAATCACGCCGGATTTCACCCCTCGTTCGTTGCGCGTCGAAGCTCCGACAAATCTCGGTGTTGGACGATGGCCGTTGGTGTCCGCGGGAACGCCGGAGGGCGGTGACCTGCTCTTCTTGGACGTTGCCGCCGGCAGCACCGCGCGTTTCGGATATTTTTCGACCGGGACACCGTGGAGCCAGAGCGCGGCGTTCGCGCTCGAACCGGGCCGGCCCATGGACCTGACCTTGCGCATGGAGGCGTTGGAAGTCTCCGGTCGGGGTCCGGGACCGGCGCGACCACTGTCCATCGAGCTCAACGGGCGAGCGGTCTGGACAACTCAAGCCGCTTATCATCCGTGCAACTCCGGCTCGATCCACCTGGGCGCGAATACGGTTTCGGCGCCATCCGTGGCGCCGGCGTTTCCGGGTTCAATTCGGCCGACGGAAACTCCGGCGCGCTTGCTGCCCACGAGCCCCACTCAACATCTGTTGCTGCGCGTGGTGTTTCCGGCGCAGGCCCGATGGGGGCTGCGCGAGCCGCTGCTGATCACCGGCGTCGCCGAGGCACACGACAGCATCAATGTAGTTCACTATGGCAATGGCCAGGGCAGGTTCGCGCTCGCGCACAATGAAGACCTGAATCACGAGGGACCGTTCTTGGAATCGGTGGGAGGAGATACGCTGCACGACATCGAAATCATCACGCCGGTGTTCTCGCTGTATCGCGGATCTCGCGCTCCGGTGCGCGGCACCCTTGTCGTCAAAATGGATGGCAATGAAGTTCTCCGGTTCGACACCGAGCTTTTCCCGGCCCAACTGAACGAAGTCACGATCGGCGAGAATCGCTTTGGCGGTCCGATCGAAAACAAGTTCGTCGGCGCGCTGCTCATGAAGCGCTGGATCGAACCGCCGGAATTCTGATCTGCCTAATGTATTCGCGGTTCGTGCGCGCGGTGATGCGCCAGGGGCCCAGCGGCTCATGACGTTACGCTCCAGCGTCTTGGTGGTCGGGACCGATATTCCGACCGGCGCCGGGCATGCGTAGAATCCGCCGAGAATTTTGCCTTAGCCGCGCAAAAAAACCTTTGCTGGGAGTACAAGAGAGCCGATCTAGCGGTAATTGCCTTTGCCTGGCATTCATCCAGCACCGTGGCCGAGCCGAATCCAATCACGTTAACGGTAGACGAGCCCGTCGAGTGGAAACGGCTGCAGTTTATTTTCGAGGCTCTGCCGATCGGAATCTCGCTCACGCACGAGGAACCCGATGGCACGGTGTACCGCATGATCAACGCGGCGCATCTCAGGATCTGCGGATTGACGCGCGAGCAGGTCGACGACCCCGAGAACTTCCGGCGCATTTCGCATCCCGACGATTACGAAAAACAGCAGCGGCTGAGGCAACGTCTGGAAGCGGGTGAGATCGATCATTTCTCCACCGAAAAACGGTACGTGCGGCCGGACGGGTCCATCGTCTGGGTGGTCTTCACGATGCAACGCCGGCGCTTCAGCGACGGCAGCTTCGATCAGCTCACGACCGTGGCCGACGTGACGGCGCTGAAGCTGGCGCAAGAGGAAACTCAGCGCGCGGAGGCTCGGCTGAAATTCATTTTTGACGCCGCTCCGGTCGGCCTGGCGTGGATGGTCGTGGGCAAGATCGAGACGCGCGCGGTTAATTCCCACTACGCGGAGATCAGCGGCGTGCCCGTGGAACAGTGTCGAGACCTTCGGCTATATCGGGAGGCGACTCATCCGGCGGACCGGGTTCGACAGGACGAATTCCACCGGCGGCTCGAACTGGGCGAGATCGACCACTACGTGATGGAAAAGCGCTATGTGCGCGCGGACGGATCGGTTCGCTGGGCGCTACTGACGGTGAAACAGCTGCGCAGCGAGGATAACACGTCGCGGCAGGAGATCAGCGCCCTCATCGATATCACCGACCGAAAAAAGGCGGAGTTGGAATTGGAGCGGGTGCATCGGCAGATGCTGGAAACGTCGCATGAAGCCGGCCGCGCGGAGATCGCCACGAGCGTGCTCCATAATGTCGGCAACGTGCTGAACAGCGTGAATGTATCCGCCAATCTCCTGATCAACCAGGTGCGGAACTCCAAGGCGCTGAACGTCGCGCGAATCGCGGAAACCTTCAAGGCCCGGACCAACGAAAGACTCACGGACTTTCTCTCGCAGGACCCGAAGACCCAAAAGTTGCCGGAATATCTGGCAGCGCTCGGAGAAACGCTCGCCACCGAAAACAGCAATCTATCGACGGAGCTGCACCATCTTCAGCGGCATATCGAGCATATCGCCGAGATCGTCCGCATGCAGCAGGACTACGCCACGCCCGGCGCGGTCATTGAAACCGTATCCATCGCCGAAACCGTCAACGACGCGTTGCGGATCACCGCCAGCGCCATGACGCGCCACTGTGTCGAGGTGAAATACGAGGAAAACGAGGAGGCCTCGATCACGACCGATCGGCATCGGCTCTTGCAGATCCTCGTGAACTTGCTCGAAAACGCGAAGAACGCGTGTGTCGAATCCGACCGGCCGGAGAAGCGCGTCGTGATTCGCGCGCAGCACGAACCCGAGCGGCTCACGCTCCGGGTGATCGACAACGGCGTCGGCATTTCGGCGGAGAATCTAGGCCGGATTTTTGCCCACGGCTTCACGACTCGCCGCACCGGGCACGGCTTCGGGCTCCATAGCAGCGCGCTCGCCGCGAAGGCGATGGGTGGCTCGCTCCTGGCCGAAAGTCCGGGCGTTGGTCACGGTGCAACGTTCACGTTGTGCATCCCTCGCACTGGCGAGCCAGGCTCGGACGCCGGACCGATCGATCCGACAATTTGATCGATTTCGTTCGCGGCGCGCTCGGCGTCGTGAAGGTCGAAGGATGCAGTCATCACGATCGCCGAAAGCGCGGACGATCGGACCCAGAACCGACGTTCGATCTCGAATGTGCCGCCGCCCTTCAGTTGCAGCGGATAGCCGAGCCGGCAATACGCGTAGTCTTGCCCGCCGATTTTCACGCGCACCACCGGGGAAAGAATGCGCGCGTTTTTCATCAGGTTCAGATAACCCCAGAGTTCGAAGCCGAGCGCCTTTTCGCTCGAAGCGAGGCGTTCTTCTCCGAGCGATTCGCGATAAATCGCGAACGACGGCGGCATGTCCGAAACGATCGGTTGATCGCGAACGATCGTGACGAACGGTATGATGCCCGATTGGTAGACGAGATAGTTAAAGGCCCGATTCGAGCTGCGCACCGTTCGTTGCGCCTCGCGAACTTCTGCCGCCGACACGAACCGCCAGGTCTCGGGCTTCGTAACCGTGACGCCCAGCGGCGGACTATAGACCGTGTTTTCATCGACCACGGTCGGCTGGGTGGAAACGCAGCCGGAAATAAGGGCGCAGGCGGACAGCACCAAACCGCCGAGGACGATCTTAGCGAAATACGCGCGAGCCATTCGCCGACGGTGTTAGTCGGTCCCCGCTTGGCAATCCCCCGTCGGCAATTTCCCTCTGCATATTTGGCGGAGCCGCGACGTCTATCGAAAGACCTGCGCAATGTGCCGCATGTTTTCGTCCCATTCATCCAGCCGAGTGTCCGTTTGTCACAACCGAGGTGTAACTTTTTTCCACCGGGCGTGTTGTTACAGCATGTCCGTTTCCGGCTGCCGTGTCCTCGCTGCCGCGCGCTCCTACGCTCGCGCGTGGGCCACGCCGCAGCGGGTTGCCGCGGTGTCGGGCGCGGACTCATCAAACACCGTTCGTAGCATTCAGTTGCTTGCAGTGGCCGGGCCGTGGTGGTCCCGGCCACTTGCGTTTTGCGCGCGGGCGGCCCGGTAGCTTGCCTAAGCTTACGATCTACTTTCCGATGACGACCTTGAATCCGAAGCCTATCAATCAACCGGCCGCCGCGCCCCATCTGGGTTCGACGGCTTCCTCGATGCCGCGGCGGAAATCGCGGCTAAAATGGTATATGCTGGTCGGCCTGGTGCTGGTCGTTGCCGCGGTGATCGCGGCGTCGGTCGCGCGGAAGAAGCGCGGCGAAATCGTCACCGTGAATACCGACAAGGCGATCGTGAAGACGATCACGCAAACCGTCTCGGCCACGGGCAAGGTGCAGCCTGAGGTCGAGGTGAAGATCGCTCCGGAAGTCTCGGGCGAAATCATCAAACTCGGGTTCCGCGAGGGCGCGGTCGTGAAGAAGGGCGACCTGCTCGTCGCCATCAAACCGGACTTCTATCAGGCACAGGTGGAACAACAGGAAGCCAATCTCGTCGCCACGAAGGCCGGCGCCGTTCAGGCCAAGGCGCAGCTCACGAAAGCCCAAGAAGACCTGAATCGAACCGCCGATTTGTTTCAAAAACGGCTGGTGTCCGATTCGGATTTCACCGCGGCCAAAACCGCCGTGGAAGTCGCGCAGGCGAATTACGACAGCGCACTGGCATCGATTCGTCGGACCGAAGGTTCGCTGAATCAAGCGCACGATCAGCTCACCAAGACGGCCATCTACGCGCCGATCGATGGGAAAGTCAGCTCGCTGTCCACGGAAGTGGGCGAGCGAGTCGCGGGCACGGGTTCCTATGGCGGCGCCGAGATCATGCGCGTGGCCGACCTCTCGAACATGGAAGTGCGCGTCAACGTCAACGAGAACGACATCGTCAATGTGAAGGTGAACGACAAAGCCCGGATCACGATCGACGCCTTTCCGAATCGGAAATTCGAGGGCCAAGTGAAGGAGATCGGCGCCGCGCCGAAAGTGCAGGGCCAAAACACGCAGGACGAGGTCACCAACTTTCTCGTGAAGATCCGCATCCTCGACAAGGATGTCCCGCTGCGGCCGAGCATGAGCGCCAACGCCGAGATCGAGACCAAGACGGTCGAGAACGCGGTGGCGGTTCCGATCCAAAGCGTGACCGTGCGCTCGAAGAAGGAATTGAAGACCATCGAACAGGTCGCCACCGATCGCGAAAAGAAGCTGACCGAGGCGAAAGGCGAGGGCGCGGCCACGGCGGTGAATTTGAACCAGCAAAAACAGGCCGATCGTCTCGACCGGGAAAACCTGCAGCGCGGCGTTTTCATGCTGACGGGCGATTCGACCGTGAAATGGGTGGCGGTGGAGACCGGCGTCCAAGACACGACGCACATCGAGATCAAGTCGGGGCTGAAGGCGGGCGACACCGTTGTCAGCGGTAGCTTCGGCGTCATCACGCGCACGCTGAAAGACGGCATGAAGGTCGTCCTCGAACAACCGAAGAAAGACGCCAAGAAATGACCCCGCCGCATGCACCGTCGGCCGCCGCGCAGCGCGTCGTGCGGCCATTTGGCCCGCTCGTCATCGAGATCGAAGGCGTGACCAAATTGTACCGGATGGGTTCGGAGACGATTCACGCCCTCCGCGGGGTCGCCGTTAAAATTCACCGCAACGAATACCTGGCGATCATGGGACCGTCGGTCAGCGGCAAATCGACGCTGATGAATATGCTCGGGTGCCTCGATACGCCGACGGCAGGCCATTACGAATTCAACGGCAAGAACGTCGCGACGATGGTCGACGACGAGCTCGCCGAGATTCGAAACCGGGAGATCGGGTTCGTCTTTCAGACCTTCAATCTGCTGCCGCGCTCGAACGCCCTGCACAACGTCGAGCTGCCGCTGATCTACGCGGGCGTGCCCAAGCACGAGCGCATCGAGCGGGCGCGCCAAGCGTTGGAGAATGTCGGCCTCGGCGAACGCATGCTGCACAAGCCGAACGAACTTTCGGGCGGCCAGCGGCAACGCGTCGCGATCGCGCGCGCGTTGGTCAACAATCCCTCGATCATTCTCGCGGACGAACCGACCGGCAACTTGGACTCCAAGACCGGTGCGGAAATCATGGAGCTGTTCGAGCAGCTCTATGCGCAGGGCAACACGATCATCGTGGTCACGCACGAAGAGGATATCGCCCGCCATGCGCGCCGGATCGTGCGGTTGCGCGACGGATTGATCGAAAGCGACGCCTCCGTCGAATAAGCGCGCTGCTCTGGCTCTTCTATTGACCCATCCGCGGAGCACGTAACCAGGGGCGGTCCAGCCCACCCGAAGGCGACGCATGTCTCGACTCTACTACGAATTCACCGAATCGATCCGGATCGCCGCCGCGCAGATCCGCGCGAACAAGCTTCGTTCGGCGCTGACCGCGCTCGGAGTCATTATCGGCATCGTGGCGGTGACGCTGATGGGCACGGCGATTCTTGGGATCAACGCCGGCGTGGAGCGCAGCTTATCCGGTTTCGGCGACGACGTCTTGTACGTGACGAAGTGGCCGTGGCGCGATGTCAACGATTGGTGGGTATATCGGAATCGCCGCAACATCGACACGGCGTACACCGCCCAGGTCAACGAATGGATCGCGGCGCATCCCGAAGGGCCGCTCAAGCTCGCGGTGCCGGCCGTCGACTGGCAGGCGAACGTTGCTCGCGGCGAGCTGCGCGTTTTGAATATCGAGATCGTGGGGACCTCGGCGGATCTCGGTCGGATCGTGCGTTCCGACATGAAAGAAGGGCGGTTCTTCACCGACGTCGAGGCCCGTAGCGCCCGTAACGTCGCGGTGATCGGCTTCGATATCGCCGATGCCTTGTTCCCCAGCGAATCTCCGGTCGGGAAGCAGATTCAGATCCGCAACCAACGGTACACGGTCGTCGGCGTGGCGGCGCGCCAAGGCAGTTTTCTGGGCTTGTTCAGCTGGGACTCGGTGGTGATTTTGCCGATCGACGCGTTTGCGCGCTCGTTCCCTATTCGGTGGGCGAATCCGCAAGTCCGCGTGCAGGTCGATATCGCGCGGCTCGACGAGGCGAAAGATGAGCTGCGCGGCTTGATGCGGCGCGTGCGCGGTCTCGGGCCGGAGAAGAAAGACGACTTCGAGATCAACAGCCAGCAGGTGGTCCGCGAACAAATCGATCCGATCAAAGGGAAGATCTTCGTAGGCGGCATGCTGGTCGTGGCGCTCGCATTGGTTGTCGGCGCGATCGGCATCATGAACATCACCTACGTCAGCGTGAAGGAACGCACGAAAGAGATTGGGACCCGGAAGGCCCTGGGCGCGCGACGACGCACGATTCTTCTCCAGTTCCTGATCGAAGCGGTGAGCGTGGCGACGCTTGGCGGAGCGATGGGCCTTTTGACCGCGTGGGGTTTATCGGCAGTCGCGGGGCTGATGTTCCCGCAGTTTCCCTTTGTTTTCTCCTACGTCCTGGTGCTGATCGGCCTCGGCGCCTCGATGATCGTCGGCATCTTCAGCGGCTTCGCCCCCGCCTGGACCGCGAGCAAATTGGATCCCGTGGTGGCGTTGAGATACGAATAAATGGGGAATGCGGATTTCGAATTGCGGAGTTACCAACATGAACAATGCCGACTTAAAGCAACGCACCAAAGAATTCGCTCTGCGCGTCATTCGTATGACCGACGCGCTGCCGAAACGCATGGCGGCGGACGTGCTTGGTCGCCAGCTCATCCGGTCTGCGACCTCGGTGGCCGCCAACTATCGCGGCGCATGTCGGGCTCGATCCCGCGCCGATTTCGTGGCGAAAATGGGAATTGTCGAAGAAGAAGCGGATGAGTCTGTGTTGTGGTTGGAGCTCTTGGCGGAATCTGGGCAGATGCCGGCGAAAAGGCTGGAGGCGTTGCGTGCGGGCGAACTCACGGCCATCGCCGTGTCTTCAATTAAAACAGCACGACGCGGGAATTCAGTCCGCAATTCGCAATCCGCAATCCGCACTTCCTGATGTTTTTCGCCGAAATCATACGGCTGGCGTTTTCGTCGCTGACGGCGAACAAGCTGCGCTCGAGCTTGACGGTGCTAGGTATCGCCGTCGGGGTTTTCTCCGTCATCGGCGTGATGACGTTGATCAACGGCATGCGCTCGTCGATCGAGACGGGGCTGAATGTTCTCGGCGCGAATAGCTTTCAGATCAGCAAGTGGCCAGCCATCAACTTTTCGCCGTCGGACTGGGAGCGCTTTCGTAACCGCCGCGACATTACTTTCCCGGTCGCGAACCGTTTCAAAGAACTGATCGGCGACGACGCGCGCGTGAATCTCCGGATCGGGCGCGGCGGGCAGACGGTGATCGTGCGCGATCGTCGCACGAATCCGAACGTGCAGATCGCCGGCACGGACGAGAACTTTATCACTGCTTTCAATTACGATGTGCAGTTCGGCCGCAACATCGGTCCCGAGGATGTCGAGTTTGGCCGGCCAATTTGCGTGCTCGGCGCCGACGTCGTGCTTCGTGTCTTTCCCGACGAGGACCCGCTGGGGAAAATGATCCGAATGAACGGCCAGAACTACACCGTCGTGGGTGTGCTCGCGTCAAAGGGGTCGTCGTTCGGCCAGAGCCAGGACAACATTGTTCTGACGCCCATCACGCGATTTCTGGCCATTTACGGCCGCGCGTGGCGCTCCATCGGCATCAATGTGCAGGCGGCGAACCAAGCGGAACTTTCGGCGATGCAAGAAAAGGCGATCGGCGTCATGCGCTTCGTGCGCGGGTTGCATCCGGAAGATGCGAACGATTTCGAGGTGTTTTCGAACGAATCGCTGATCGAAGCTTTCAACAAGATCGCGGACGTCGTCGCCGTAGGCGCCTTGATCGTCAGTGCGATTGCACTCCTCGCGTCTGGCGTGGGCGTGATGAACATCATGCTGGTGAGCGTGACCGAGCGGACAAAGGAGATCGGCGTCCGAAAGAGCATCGGGGCCAAGAAGGGGAATATCCTGCTGCAGTTTCTGTCCGAAGCGGTCGCGCTTTCCATCATCGGCGGCACGGCAGGCATCTGTCTCGGCGTTGGAATCGGCAATGCCGTGGCCTTCGCGATGAACACCGCGATTACGTTCCCGTGGCTATGGGCGGGAATCGGCTTGGTGGTGTGCGGTGGGATCGGGGTGATCTTTGGGCTCTATCCGGCGTGGAAAGCCGCGTCCCTCGATCCGATCGAGGCATTGCGGTACGAGTGAAGCCCGGGCCCGTGGCGGCGGACTGGATGTCGGGCCGCAATGCAGCCTGACCGCTCTTGACGGCCTTACCTTGAACCGGACGTCACCTTTACGTTCCGAATCTCGAGATGGCTTTGCACCGTGCGGAAACCAAACCAGCCCTCGGTGAGTGGAGCGGGATCCTGGTAAGAAAGAATCCGAACGCCGTCCCGCCAGAATTCGGCGGCTCCCGCTTTGGCGACCACGCGCAAATGATAGGTCCGGTTGGGCTCGAGCAGAAACTCACGGGCGCGCAAGTCGTGTTCGGGCAGCAGTGGTCTAGCGCCCTGGCCGTCGTATTTTCGAAACCGCGTCGTCGTGTTCGTGTTGCCGCCCATGCCTACATAATAAGTGCGGAGTGAATCGTAGTCGGAGAACTTGCCGGTGCGTCCATGCCCGGTTGCGAAGGGACAGCCGTCGGGCGCACGGGGATCGGTTGCCATCCAAAAGCAGTTCACATCCGAAACCCGGTCGTGGGGCCGGCCGCGCGACACGACGGTGACCTCGTAGGAAATTTCCACCGGTTGCTTCAGCTTCGAACGCAACCACACGGTGCACCCTGCCGCATCCTCGAGCGTGATTGCACCGTCACGAATCGCCACGGTTCCACCTGGCATTTGCTCGACGACATAGCTCGACGCCGCAGCCAGATCGAGGGGCTCCGGCAGCGTCGAAGACTGGCAGGCGCTAACAACAAGGCCGGCCCCTATCACCGCGCACGCTTGCTTAATCATGACTTACTCCTCTCCCGGTCACCAAGGAAGTCAACGTCCCACCAACGATTTCCCCGCTTTGGCGGCGACTGTCTTGATCGAAGTGGGTGAGTCGAGACCCACCTCCGAACGGGGCGAAGACCTGAGGGTCCGGATGACAAAAACCTGTTTCTAATGAGGGCATACAAATCCTTACCCATCGCGACCCCTTCCGGGAAGCGACCGCGTAATACAAACGATCACCCTCATGCACTCGATTGACTCTCCCTCTGCGCACTTCCGCTCGAACGCGTCAGCCGTTCGGGCGTTCGGCCTTGGCGCACTCCTCCTCCTCGGATCGCTGGGCCTCGCGTCAAGCGCCCGGGCGCAAGCATTCGTGGCCGAATGGGGCATGGACGACATCGGCCGGATCGGCCCCACGGGCATGGCCCTCGATACGGTCGGGACCGCGACTTATCTCTACGTCGCGGATCAGCCGCTGGGTCGAATCCTGAAGATCGACCTCGGCACCGGCGCGCGCGTCGCGGCCTGGGGCCAGACCGGCAACGGCCCGCTCGAATTCAATAGTCCGTACGGCGTCGCGGTCGACCCGACCTCGCACGACTTGTACATCGCCGAACGCGGGAATCACCGCATCCAACGCATCACCAATACCGGCAAATTCGTGATGGGCTGGGGCGAACTCGGCACGGCGCCGGGGCAATTCGACAGCCCGATCGGCGTCGCCGCGGACGCGAGCGGAAATGTCTACGTGGTCGACCATATGAACAGCCGCGTGGAGAAGTTTCACGTCCAACAGAGCGGCACGAGCTGGAATGTCCAATTCGTCACCGCCTGGGGCGGCTATGGCGCCGCGACCGGGCAGTTCAACATGCCCTATTGTATCACGCTCGACTCGAAAGGCGTGCTCTGGGTCGCCGATGCGCGCAATCATCGCCTCCAGAAGTTCGATACCAATGGCAACTTCATCGGGACGGTCGGATCGTTTGGGACGGGCGACGGCCAATTCGTGACGCCGACCTGGGTCAACTTCGACTCGACGGGAGCGTACTACGTTTCCGAGACGAACTCCGACCCGCAGAATCTTTCCGCCCCCGACCTCCAGAATCAGCGCATCCAAAAATTCAGCGCGAGCGAAGCGTTCGTGATGAAGTGGGGCAGCTACGGCGAGGTGGGCGGCCAATTCAAACTGCCGTTCGACGTCGTGGTGGATAAAAACGGCTACGCCTATGTTTCCGATTACTACAACACCCGCCTGCAAAAATTCTCGTTGAACGCGCCTCCCGGCGGTGGCGGCGGCGGCGATGGCGCGGGCACCCAGTTTTCGAACGTCTCGTCGCGTCTCCGCACGAATGGCGATGGCGCACACACGCTCATTGCCGGTTTTGTGATCCGTGGCTCTTCGCCCAAGCAGGTGCTGATTCGCGGCATTGGTCCGACCCTCGCGCAGTACGGCGTGACGGGCGTGCTCCCGAACCCCAAGCTGCAAGTCTACGCCGGTTCAACGCTGATCGCGGAGAACGAGGACTGGGCGGGCAGCCCGGCGGTGAGCGCCGCGGCGACCAAAGTAGGCGCATTCGATTTACCCCCGACGAGCAAGGACGCGGCCGTCGTTCTGACGCTGCAGCCCGGCCTCTACAGCACGCAAGTCGTGGCCAACGGGGGCGATGGCGTGGCGATGGTCGAAGTGTACGATGCGGACACCACCGTCGACTCGA
This sequence comes from uncultured Opitutus sp., assembly GCA_966252355.1. GTDB lineage: Bacteria > Verrucomicrobiota > Verrucomicrobiia > Opitutales > Opitutaceae > ER46. The sequence continues at coordinate 22,800 of CBINOT010000009.1, forward strand.
AGCTGATCAATCTTTCGACCCGCGGCTTCGCCGATACGGGCGACGGCGTCTTGGTGGCGGGGTTTGTAATCAAAGGCACGACGCCGAAACGCGTGTTGGTGCGCGGTATCGGTCCGACGCTGGCCGCGTATGGCGTGGCTGGTCCGCTGGCCGATCCGACGCTCAAACTTTATAGCGGAAGCACGGTGGTCGCGCAGAACGACAATTGGGAGACGCCCCAGACCGTAGCGGGGGGCGGTACGGCCGCCACCGCGACGGAAATCTCCAACGCCGCCACGGCTTGCGGTGCCTTCAGTCTCACTGCTGGCGGGAAGGATTCGTCCGTCCTCGTTACGCTCCAACCTGGTCTCTACAGCGCAATCGTTGCCGGAGCGGGCAACACGACCGGGCCGGCGATGGTCGAGGTTTACGAGGTTCCGAGCCCTTAATCTTTGCTTCGCCGCGTGGCACGCGGCAAAGCCTGTTGGGATGAGCGAATCAGGCCGGCTGCAAAGCCGGCCTGATTTCGTTTGCGGACGGCGGAATTCGAAACGGGAGGGTCTGCCGGCGGATGGCTTCGAGCGAAGTGTCGGCGATCCATCGTCGCCTGCAAGCGGGCTCCTCTCTCTCGCGCGAACGGCGATTCAAGGCCGGCGTGCTCGGCGTGCTTACGCAGCGGTCCGAGTGCGACGCGGTCGAGGGCGACGACGTCAACGCCGCAACGTCCCGGCCGCGTGGCGGCCGGGCGTCATGTCGTAGGACTGACGCGACCTGAACTGAACTTAGCCGCGAGCGGCGACGAGCGTCGGAATTTCGATGGCGGACGTCGCGCTTGAGGCGGGAGCCGCGGCGAGCGCTGGCTTCGTTTTCGCCGCCGGCGATTCGATCGAAATAGTCCAGGCGTCGCTTGCGCCGGCCACCGCCACGAGGGTGGCCCGGCGGCCGCGATTCGCGGCGAGAAAGCTGTCGACCCACTGCTCGATGCCGGTGCCGAGCGCCGCGGGTTCGCTCGCCGCCAAAACGATGACGTCGGCCTGCAAGGCCGCTTGAACGGCGCGGTCGCGCCAATGCGCACTCGCAAGCTGCTCGAACCGCCAGAGCATGGGTTCGATTTGAAACCGGCGGCCGGAAACGCGAATCGCGTCGGCGATGGTGCTCGTCGCCCTGCGTACCGCCGGCAAATCCGCATAGCCGATAAAAACTTTGAACGGCAGCGCCGGAGGCAGCTGCCGTGGTTTTCCGAGGCGTCCGATGCGGGCTGGGGTCTGCGCGGTCTTCATACGGCTTCCGAGGGTAGCGCGCGCCCGCGGCCTGCGCAGTGGGGTCGGCACGGTATATTGGCTGGGCAAGCGGCTACCTTACGGCGCGGTGACGCGGTTCTTTCCCGTCCGTGACCCTTTGGCGAGATTCCCGCGGCGCATCGTGCGCGTACCCTTCTTGGGACTACGCCACTTCTGCGAGCGGGTCCGGGCGCCGCTGGACAGCAAGGAGGCGGCCCGACCGGGCCGGCGCCGGGTTTGCCGCGGCTGACCGGAGGCGCCGGCGGTTTGATTTCCTTCATCCCTGTCGCCCGCGTCAACCGGCGTCCGCCGGATCGCTTTCACGGGTTGATTGAGCCGCATCGATTTGTTCGTGGTGGATCGTGGCATAATCGAACACTGTACGACCCCACGCAGCGGGGTTCCGCTGGCGGGATCGACGCCGCGAGCGAGGAATGCCCTCGATTTGTCGACGCGTTCCGCCAACGTCAGCGCCCGATCCGTCTCGCTTCACAAGCCCATTTACCCATGACCTCTGCGCAGCTCGCTCCCGCCATCGTCTTACCCCTTGTCATCTGGCGGGTCTATGTCCGCGTCCGGCGAAATATCGGACGGCAACCGCTGCGCTTACGGCAGCTCAAGGTGCGTACCGTGATGTGGAGCATGATCTTGGCCGGCTTCGCCATCGCTGCCGCCGGGCATCCCCGAGCGCTCATCGGGCTCGGGGCGGGCATCGCCGCGAGTGTCGGACTCGCGTATTTCGGCGTCCGGCTCACGAAGTTCGAGACGGTCGGCGACGCGAATTACTTTGTTCCCAACACGATCATCGGGGTTGGGCTTTCCCTTCTGGTCGTCGGCCGGATCGCTTATCGTCTGATTACGATGCTTTCGGGCGCGGGGCGTCCCGGACCGCTCTTCGATAGTCCGCTCACGCTCGGTATGCTCGGCCTCATGGGCGGGTACTACGCCGCCTATTATTTCGGCATCGTCCGCCGCGCCCGACATCTGCCGGGCCACGCGGCCTAAGTTGAGGCTCGGTCGCCGGCGGCGCTCCGTGTTGGGAGGCGCCGCCCACTGAACCGAATCACACGCTCTCCAGCAGCTTGTTCAAACGCGCGACCATCGCCGTCGCGTCGTCCAGAAGTCCCGCGCTGATCAGGGCGTTGTCGAGCAACTGCTCCGCCACGAGCTTGGCTTTTTCCGGTTGGGCCGTGTGGGTTTCGAAGAGCCGCTTGATGACCGCATGCCGGGGATTGATCTCGAGATTCACGCGCAGCGGCGAATCGGCGCCTTCTTTGTTCATCGCTTTCATCATCCGGCGCATGTGGGGCGACATGAACTTGTCGGCATTCAACGCCAGCACCGGCGAATCGACCAAGCGCTCGCTGGGCTTCACGTCGGCGACGCGCTCGCCGAGCGTTTCTTTCAACCAGCTCGTGAGCGTCTTCACCGCCTCTTCGGCGAGCGCGCCTTCGGGTTTCGGCAGATCGGACAACTTGACGTCGGCATGATCGGCGGCCGTGAGCTTCTTGCCGTCGAACTCGCGCACGTTGTTCATCACGTATTCGTCGACCGGCTCGTAGCAGAAGAGCACCTCGAGATTGCGCGCCTTCAAGCCTTCCAGATAGGGGCCGGACTCGATCGCGCTGCGGTTCGGTCCGACGAGGTAATAGATTTCCTTTTGGTCGGCGCCGAGGCGGGAAACGTATTCGGCGAGCGACGTCGTCTTGCCTTTCTCGGTCAACGACGACTCGAAGCGGAGCAACTTCACGAGTTGATCCTTGTGCGTGTAGTCGAGCGCCGCGCCTTCCTTCAAAAACACGCCGAATTCCTTGTAGAATTCCGCGAACGCGTCGGGACGATTCTTCGCTTCGTCTTCGAGGAACTTCAGGAATCGTTTCGTGATGACCTTGTTCAGCTTCTCGATGAGCGATTTGTCCTGCATCGTCTCGCGCGAGATGTTGAGCGGCAGGTCCTCGCTATCGACGACGCCTTTGAGGAAGCGGAGCCATTCGGGCAGAATGTCCTTCGGTTTCGCGTCGATCAGGACCTTGCGGCAATAAAGCGCGACCGCCGGCTCGAGCCGCGCCAAGCCGAGCTTCTCGGTGTTTTCTTTCGGCACGAACAAGAGCGCGTTGATCGCCAGCGGCGCATCGGCCGAGAAATGCAGCCGCAGCCGGGGCTCGTCGAATGCGTGCGCCTGGAACTTGTAGAACTCGGTGTACTCCTCCTCCTTGATCTCGTTTTTATTCCGCAGCCACAGCGCCTGCACCGTGTTGACGCGCTTGCCGTTGAGATTGATCGGGAACGAGACGAACGCGCTGTACCGCTCGAGAATCTCCTTGGCGCGCCATTCCTGCGCGAAGTCCGCGCATTCGTCCTTGAGCTCGATCACGATCTTCGCGCCGCGGCGCTGGCCATCGGCTTCCTCGATCTCGTAGCTGCCGCTGCCGTCGCTCGTCCAAACCTGCCCCGGCTCATTGGCGCGCCACGAATGGGTGTAAACCTTGACCGATTTCGCCACCATGAACGCCGAGTAGAAACCGACGCCAAATTGGCCGATGAGGTTGGCGTTCTTGGCGCCGCTCTCGCCGAGGGCCTTCAAAAACGCTTTCGAGCCGGAGTGGGCGATCGTGCCGAGATTCTCCACCAGCTCGGCGCGGGTCATGCCGATGCCGAAATCCTGAATCGTGATCGTCTTCGCCTTGTCGTCGGTCGTGACGTTGATTTCCAGCTCCAGCTTATCGTCGTAGACTTCCTTTTCCGTCAGTTGGACGTGACGGAGTTTTTCCAGTGCATCGGAAGCGTTCGATACGAGCTCGCGGACGAAGATTTCTTTCTCCGTGTAAAGCGAGTGGATAACGATATCGAGCAGTTGCTTGATCTCGGCTTGGAACTCGAATTTCTGCGGAGTTGCGGTGGACATAGTGGGAGTGAGGATGAAATTGAAAGTGGACGGGCAGACGAAAAGAGCCCGCTAGTTTAGCAGCCCTGATAAAAAATCAAGCGGGCGGTGGGGGCATATCGCGCGCCCCTCCCGCTCACTCGGCGGCGGCCGGCTTGCGCTCGATCCGCAGCCGGCGCACGCGTTCGGCGCTGACGTCGGTTGCGGTGATCCGGTAGTCGCCGACGGCAAAGGTTTCGGCGCGCTTCAAGGGCCGACCCCGCTGGCGTTCGGCCCATTCGCAGACGTTTTCGCGGGGCTCCCAATTGAGGTCCCAGCCGGTCTCCGCCTGGAGCTCGCGCATGGTGAAGCGGCCGCTGACGACGATGCTCGTCTCCGAGTGCTCGAAGACGGGGCCGGCGCCGAGGTCGAGCTCGTCGCGAATGTCACCGACGATTTCCTCCAGGACGTCCTCGAAGCTGATCAATCCCGCGGTTTTTCCCGCCTCGTCGAGGACGATGGCGAGATGGCTGCGCGACGTGCGGAAATGTTCGATCATGGCATGGATCGGCGTCCGCAGCGTGAAGGTGAGCGCCGGACGTACGAGCGGCTCGAAGGCGGTGTCCGGCCCCAAGGCGAGCGTTTGCCAAAGCCATTCGCGCACCAGCACGACGCCCTTGACGTCGTCCACCGATCCGCGGCAGACGGGAAAACGGCTGAATCCGGCAGTCTCGGCGATGCGAATATTTTCGGCCAGCGGTCGGTCGATCCAGAGCGCGACGATCTGGTCGCGCGGCCGCATGACTTGCTGCGCGGTCGTGGAGCGCAGCCGGAGCGATCGCACCATCAGCCGATTGATCAGCCCGTCGCCGGGATGCGAATGACGAGCATGGGTGAACACGTGTTCCAGTTCCTCCGCGCTGAAATCGTGCTCGTGCTGGTCCGCCGGCTCCAATCCGCCCCAGCGCAAGAAGGCGTTCGCCGCACCGTTGAGCACCCAGATGAACGGATAGAACAAGCGATAGAAAATCATCAACGGTCCCGCGGTGTTCAGGACGACGGCGCGCGGCCGCTGAATCGCGAGCGATTTGGGCGCAAGCTCGCCCAGCACGATGTGGAAAAATGTGATCGCGATGAAAGCCGCCGCGAACGAGACCGACGTCACGGCGGCGGGATCGGTGATGCCGAACCACCGCAGCGCCGGAACCAAGCGATGCGCGACGAACGGCTCGCCCAGCCAACCGAGCCCTAAGCTTGCGAGGGTGATGCCCAGCTGCGTCGCCGAGAGCGCGGCGTCGAGATGCCGCGTCGCGCGGAGGGCGAGTTTTACGCGCCAGCCGCCGTGTTTGGCGAGCGGCTGCAATTGGCTCGCGCGCACCTTCACCAGTGCGAATTCCGCCGCGACGAAAAATCCATTCGCCGCGACGAGTCCCACGATCACCAGAATCTCCAGCGTCGACGTGATCACGCTATGCATAACGAATGACGGGTCGGGCGGAGCGGCATTTGCCCAAGCTGCGCGTTACGCTCGCTCGCTCAAACGATTTCGCGATGTGTCGGTCGAGCCGAACGTTTCGGCGGTGGCGATTCCAATCTTCGAAGGCGCGTCGCGTCGGTACGCGTTCGAGGTCTCAAGGGGGACGGTGGGGTTCGGAGGCCCCGCCCTACAAGGCGGCCGATTGACTACTCTTCCTCGAGGTCCCGTCGCCAACCTATTGTGGCGCGAGTGCCTGGAGTGGCGTCAGCGTGATCGGACCGAGCAAGCCGGACGGCGTGAGCGACCATTTGGACGCGTCGAACGGCTGGTAATTGATGTTCACGAAATTGATTTCGCGCATGATTTTCCATTTCACGCCACGTTGATCGAGATCGCGAATCCGGTTCGCCGCGAGATTGGTGACGTCGACTTCCAGCACATTGCGCCCCGGTTGGATCCATTGTCCGACGCGCAGCCGGAACGGCAGGCTCCATGCGGTGGCGACCTCGTGTCCGTTCAACCGCACGCGCGCGCTTTCGCGCACATCGCCGAGATCGAGCAGCCAGTCGTCGGCCTTGGCGGCGGGTGCCTCGAATTCGACGCGGTAACGCGCGGTGCCGCCGAAACGTTTCGCCTCGTCGCCGCCCAACTCGGTCCACGATTTCAGCGCTTTGGTCTCGATTGCCGGCGGGAGTTCCGGCCCGCCTTTGGTGAAGGCGATATTCCAGCTACCGTCGATCGCGATCGGTTGGCCGGTCGGTTCACGATAGGCCCACGCCCGCGCATTGACCGTGGACACGTCGGCATTCGAGGTGCGTACGATCAGCGATTCGCCCGGGGCCAGCTGAAGATAGATCTGCGCTTTGCCGGCCTCACCGCGTCGTACCGCCGCGGCGCCCGTTGCGCCAGTGAGCGGATCCATCACCGTCGCACCCTGAACCGCCACGCCAAGAGCGACCCAGCCATCGACGGCGTTCGCGGTGAGGTTGGCGAAAAAGTAATCGTGCCCGGTTTCGTTGGCTCGCCGGATAAACCGGATCCCGGATTCGGCAATCGGCTCACGCGCGACGTGCGACGCACCCAGCACCACAACCGGCAGACGCCCGCTTGCATCGCCGTTGGTCACCACGCTCACGTGCGAGCCATGTTCGGCTGCGAGCGCTTGAACGCCTTTCAGGAGTTCGCGGAATTCGGCGCGGCGCGACTCCAAGCGACCGAGTCCGGGCACATCTTCCGGTAGCGCCATGAAGCAGACCTGCACGCCCTTGCGTCCAAGTTCGACGAGGCGTTGCAGCGTGGCGATAGGCATCCGCCGAGTTGCCGGCACGATCAGCAGCTTGTAACGGCCGCCGGGAGTAGCCAAGCCGCCGTCGGCGGCTTGTGTTTGTTGCAGCTGCGCGTCCGAGATGTAATCGAAGCTGTATCCGCGATCGAGGAGCGTCTGCGCGATCTTTCCGACCGGTTGTTCCGTGAGCCATTTCACATCGTGCACCGTGAGCTGCTTCATCAGCCCGTCGGCGTTGTCCCAAATGTCTGCGACCGGCCAATAGAGCAGGATATCGTTGTCCGGTTTGCCGCGTTGCAGCACCGATTGCACGCGGGCGACGTAGCGATTGAGCGCACCGAAGTCGTCCCACCAGGGGTTGTTCGGGTTGAACTGCGTCGACGCGTAGAACAACCAACCCGGCCACGCGGCATCCTGCGGCGAAAAGACTGCGCCGTGATAGAAGATATGATTGATGCCGTCGCCAAACAGCCGGTCGATCTCCGGTTTGGTGTAAGCGAGCGAGACTTTCCAATGGTCGCGCAGCCACGTGCACGTCTCGGAGGAAGTCAGCGTATGACCCGAGACATGGCCGGCGGAGGACGCCATGCGAATGACGCGCGACTCCGGCAGATCCTGGTCGTGCCGCACTTCGTCGGCATTGCGTCGCAATCCGGGAATAGGGAAGGGCGTCGACCCGAAGACCTCGGTCTCTGCGATGTCGGCGTTTGCGTAGAGATCGAGGAGATTGCCCGGGGCGCCGTGAGATTGGTTGCGGACGATGAAGCCGTGCTCGTGCGACCACAGGACCCAGGTGTGCAAATAATCCAGATGAAGCTGCGCGAGCGTGTCACGATAGTCGGACTTCAAACGGGCGAGCGTGTCGTGATCGATCGCCTTCTGGCCCATCAGTTCGGCGGCATGTTCCTGAATGTCGTAGCCGTGCAGGCGTTGAAAAGCGGCCGCAAAGTCCGGCGTCCAGCTCGCATCGTAATACTCGAAGGAGTCATGGAATTGCCCGCGGACCAATCCGCGCGGAAACGTCGCGAACGCTTGGTCGAAGGGCGTGAGGTAACGGCGCAGGGCCTCGGGCGAGAAAGGGTCGACGACCAGACCTTCGCCGCCCGGTGCGGCGCGTTTCACCTTCATCTTGGTGGGCACGCCTCCGAGCTTGCCGTCTTGCAGCGCGATCTTTTTCAGCGCGCTCGCTTCGTCGATCGATGGCCCGCCGAACGGCCATCCGGTGCCCGTCGCCATGTCGACGCCGAGACCGAGACGTTTTGCTTCCCGACCGACGTGCTCGAGCATTTCGATCCATTTCGGAGACAAAAATTGGACGTAACGATCCTCGTATCCATTGGCGCCGTAGATCGGGGTGATTTCCACGCCGCCCAAGCCGGCCGCGGCGAATTTCTCCAGCTGCTGAGTGAGGCTTGCCTTATCGACGCCGCTGCCAGGCCACCACCAGCGCGTCCAAGGTTTGTTCTCGCGGGTGATTTCGGGCCAGCCGACGTCCGTTGCCTCGTGGGATTTCGGTGCGCTGGCGCCGATGGCGGCCGCTACCGTGGACAAGACAGTGAAGAAAACGGCCAGCAGGCGAGGGGTTCGCATGAGTAAACACTTGGCACGCAGCGAAGGGTCGCAACGTCCAGGGCGGATTGACAGTCCAACGCGGAAATCTCGGGCGAGACTGGGGAAGACACGGCGGCGTTCGGTTGGTCGCGCAAGATGTAGCGGAAACCGTAAGGTTTTCGGGCGTTCGAGCTCCATGTGGCGAAAAGCTCACGCTTTCCGCGACGACTACCCGATCTTCAAACCGTCTTTAGCACGCTCGTAGCTTCCTGCCTCCGACCACCAAGCAGGCGAATCGCCGCAGGTCAGCAAATCCGCAATCCGCACTCCACAATCCGAAATCCCAAAATCCGACTCCGTCACCCGCCCAAATACGTCACCTTGAGCTGCGGATCGGTCCGGAGTTTCTTACTTTCGCCCGCCATGGCGATGCGTCCGGTTTCCAGCACGTAGGCGTACTGCGAAATTTCCAGAGCGAGATTCGCGTTCTGTTCGACGAGCAAGATGGTGATGCCATGGCTGCGGTTAATCTCCACGATCTTCTCGAAGATCGTGCTGATGAGCCGGGGCGCGATGCCGAGCGATGGCTCGTCGAGCATGAGAAACTTTGGGTTGCTCATCAGGGCGCGGCCGATGGCGAGCATCTGTTGTTCGCCGCCGGACAGTGTCCCGGCGCTTTGGTGCAGGCGTTCGTTCAGTCGCGGGAAAATGCTGAACACGTAATCGCGATTCCGGCGGTTGAGGGCGGCGTCCGTCTGCAGGTAGGCGCCCATGGCGAGGTTTTCTTCGACCGTAAGATTCGAAAAAATCATCCGCCCCTCCGGCACCTGGCAAAGCCCGCGGGCTACGATCTTGTGCGCTGCGAGCGACGAAATGTCTTCGCCCAGAAAAGAGATCTTGCCCGACCGCGCGCGCAGCAAACCGGAGATCGTGCGCAGCGTCGTCGTCTTGCCGGCGCCGTTGCCTCCGACGAGCGTCACGATAGCTCCCTGTGGAATCTCGAACGAAATCCCATTCAGCGCCGCAATCGCGCCATACGAAACGTGCAGATCGGAAACTGACAGCATCATCAGATTTTCGATTTCCGATTCTGGATTTTGGATTCTGCGTGCTGTGCAACTGCCGGAACGGGCCCAAACACACGTCGCGGACGCTCGGTCGCGATGACCCGCTCCGCAATCCGCGATCCGAAATCCAAAATCCAAAATTCCATCAGTGATGCGCCAGACTCTGTTGGTGGTCTTCGCCGAGGTAGGCTTCGATCACTTTCGGGTCGCTTTGGATCTGCGCCGGCGATCCTTCGGCGATCTTCACGCCGTAATCCAGCACCGCGATCCGTTCGCAGCAGCTCATGACGACTTTCATGGAGTGCTCGACCAGCAGAATCGACAGCGAGAACTGCTTTTGCACCTGCTGGATCAACCGGACGAGCTCGAGCTTCTCCGTCGGATTCATGCCGGCGGCGGGTTCGTCGAGCAGCAACAGCTTCGGCGCTGTTGCGAGACATCGCACGATTTCGAGCCGACGCTGCTCGCCGTACGGCAGGCTCTTCGCCGGCGCGTCGCGAAACCGGGTGAGATGAAACATCTCCAGCAGTTCCTCAGCGCGACGCGCGATATCCGCTTCGTCCCGGCGAAATGCGCTGAGCCGGATCAGCGAGTGCAGCGCGGACGTTTGCCGGTGAAGGTTGCATGCCACACGCACATTATCGAAGACGCTGAGCGAGCCGAAGAGCCGGATGTTTTGGAATGTGCGGGCGATGCCGAGCGCAACGATGTCGTTGACGCCCAACGCGCGGACGTCCCGCCCGGCAAACGTTACTTTACCCTCGGTCGGCTCGTAGACTCCGGTGATGAGATTGAACACGGTCGTCTTGCCGGCGCCGTTCGGGCCGATTAGACCGCAGAGCTCGCCCTCGTTCACGACGAAGTCGAACGCGTTCACCGCGGTCAGCCCGCCGAATCGAATGGTAACCCGATCGAGCTCGAGCAACGGAGACTTCACTGCGGGTTGATCTCGAAATCGCGCACGCCGCGGGCCTGGCGCATGCGTTCCGTATGCGTCCGGACTTTTTCTTTCAACTCGGCCACGTTGTGCACGGCACGAATGACGATTTCGGGCGTCGTGCGATCGGCCGTCGCGATCACAAGATGGCCGCAACCCACCAGCCGCAGGAGCAAGGGCTCGATCACCTTGTAGTCGCGAACGCGGTACAGCTCCAGTTCCTCGGTGCGGCGCGACAGCACCCCGCACGATTCGCGGAGCCGCTCCGTCGTGACTTCGTAGACATGGGAGCGGGCCTTGATCCAGCGGATCAGCGCCCAGAGCGCTGGCAACGCGAGCCCGATCAGGATGAGCGGATTGCGCTCCGGCAACATGAGGTAAGCGGCGACATCCGCCGCGGCGAGCAGCAGGCAAAAGAAATAAGTGCCAAAATTCGTCCAATGCGAGGGACGGCCGCGCCAGACGAGAGTTTCTGCAGGGGTGGTCATGAACGAGTTCGTTGGGCCAAGGGTCGCCGGAAGTTAAACAAGCCTTCGGGACGCACAAGCATGAGGACGATCAGGAGAAAGGAGTAGATCACCATCCGGTATTCTGCGATGGGCCGGAGTAATTCGGGCAGGAGAGTCAACAGCACCGCGGCGAGAATGACGCCCAGCGTGTTGCCCATGCCGCCTAGAATGACCATGACCACGATCTCGATGCTCTTCGTGAAATCGAAGCCCGTTGGAGTGATCGACATTTTGAAATGTCCGTACAGACCGCCGGCGACGCCGGCAAAAAACGCACTCACGACGAACGCCACGATCTTGTAGTGCGTGGTGTTCAACCCCACGGCTTCGCTGGCGATTTCGTCGTCATGGGTCGCGATGAATCCGCGTCCGTAGGTCGAGCGCACCAGACAGGTCACGACGAACACGGATAACGCCGCGACGGCGAGCACCCAGAACGGCGTCGTATAAGGTGGAATGCCATTCAGCCCGAGCGCACCGCCGAGCACCTCGACGTTTTGGAAGATCACCCGAATGATTTCCCCGAAGCCGAGCGTGACGAGCGCGAGGTAATCGCCTTTGAGCCGCAATGACGGCACGCCGACGAACAGCCCCGCGATCGCGGCGGCGAGTCCGCCCGCCAGCAACGCGCCGCAAAAAAATCCACTTTGTTGGAGCGCGGTTCCTTCGTTGGCGCCGAGCAGCTGTGGCGCGAGGTACAGACTTACGGCCGCCGACAAATACGCGCCGATCGACATGAAGCCGGCGTGGCCGAGGGAGAATTGGCCTGTGTAGCCGTTCACCAAATTGAGCGATACGGCGAGGGTGATGTTGATGCCGACGCCGGTGAGCACGTCGAGGAAGTAGGGATCGAGATGGTCCGAGTAATGCGAAAGCCCGAATGCCACGACGAGCGCGGCCAGCAGGGCGAGATGCGGCTTGGGCAACTTCATCTCAGACCTTCTCGACGGTGAGCTTGCCGAGCAGTCCGGCCGGGCGGAACAGCAGGATGACGATGAGAATCGCGAACGCGATGGCGTCCTTGTAGGTCGACCATTGGCTGCCGTTCACGAACGTTTCGACCGTGCCGAGGATCAAGCCACCGAGCGCGGCGCCGGGGATGTTGCCGATCCCCCCGAGCACCGCGGCGACGAAGGCTTTGAGCCCGGGCATGACGCCCATCAGCGGATCGATCGACGGATAGTTGAGCGCGTAGAGGATGCCCCCGGCGGCAGCGAGGGCCGAACCAAGCCCGAAGGTGAAGGAGATCACCACGTCGTTGTTCACGCCGACGAGTTGCGCCGCTTTTGGATTGAGCGCGACCGCGCGCATAGCGGTGCCGATTTTGGTGCGGAACACGATGAGCTGGAGCGCGACCATGAGCACCACCGCGACGACGATCACCGCGAGCTGATTTGTCGAGACAACCAGGCTGCCGAACTGGAACGTGCGCGAGGGAAAGATTTCAGGGAACGTGCGCGGCGCGGCGCCGAAGAAAACCTGGCCGCTGTATTCGAGCAGGAGGGACACGCCGATGGCGGTAATCAACACGTTGAGCGTCGGCCCGCCGCGCAGCCGGCGATACGCGAGGCGTTCGATCGCGATGCCGAGCACAGCGCAACCGATCATGGCGGACGCGAGGATGGCCAAGCCGCCCCATACGGTGCCGGCGGGGATGATCTTGCCCATGTAATAGCCGATGAACGCACCGACCATGAACACGTCCGAGTGCGCGAAATTAATGAAGCGCAGCACCCCGTAGACCATCGTATACCCGAGCGCGATCAGCGCATAAATCGCCCCCAGCGAAAGCCCATTCAGGAGTTGTTGGAGAAATTCGGACATACGCGCCGCGTCGTCTAGAGGTGAGGCGGTTCAGACATGGTTGCTCAGGAGTCTGCGCTGTAAGCTCCAAGCTGCAACTATGGCTCCACCGCTTCGAAGAACTCCGTGTGGCCGTTGCGGACGGTAATCATGACGGCGGCTTTCGAGCTGTTCCGTTTTTCGTCGATCGTCGTACGGCCGGTGACGCCGGGAAAGTTCTTCGTTGTGGCGATGGCGTCGCGAAGCTTCGGCGCCTCGGTCGTGCCAACCTGGGTGATCGCAGCCGCAATGAGGCGGACGGCATCGTAGCCCAACGCCGACACGGCCTCGGGTTTCTCGCCGTTCCAGCGCGCCTGATAACGGCGCACGAAATCCCGGACTTCGGGAGCGGTGTTGTCGGCGGAAAAGTAAGTCGAATAATAGGTCCCTTCGACCGCCTTGCCGCCGAGTTCGACGAGCTGCGGCGCTTCCCAGCCATCGCCCCCGATGACGGGCACATTTAATCCGAGCGACCGTGCTTGCCGGCAAATCAGGGCGGCCTCGGTGTAGTAGCCGGTCGCAGCGACGACGTCCGGCCGGGTGGTGCGGATCGCGGTGAGCTGCGCGCGGAAGTCTTTGTCGCCCTCGGCGTATTTTTGCTCGGCCACGATTTCGCCGCCCAGCGTGGTAAAGCGCTCGCGCAAGACATTCGACAACCCGACGCTATACGGGGCGCCCGCTGACGTGAGCAGGGCGATCCGTTTCGCGTGCAGGCTGTCGTGCGCGAACTTCGCCAGCACCGCGCCTTGAAATGGGTCGATGAAGCAAATGCGAAAGATGTAGTCCCCCTTTTCGGTGACGGCCGGATTCGTCGACGAAATCGCCATCATCGGCACATGCGCGCTCTGGCAAATCGGGGCCGCTTCGAGTGAATTCGACGACGCGTTCGCGCCGAGCACGACGACGACCTTGTCGCGCGAGATCAGCTTTTTTGCCGCCGTCGCCGCTTCGCCGGGCTTCGATTGGAGGTCTTCAACGAGGTACTCGATCCGACGATTCAAGACACCGCCGGCCGCGTTGAGTTCTTCGATCGCCAGGAGAATGCCTTTGCGCGTCGCCACGCCGAACGCGGCTTCCTTGCCGGTGAGGGACGCAATGTGGCCGAATTTGATCGGCTCCACGGCAGGCGCCGCCGCGCGAAGCATGGTGCACAGGACGAAGAGACCAAAGGCGGTGCAGATCCGCAGGCGTGGGTTCATCAGGACGATTTGGACGAATGAGGACTGGCCGTGTCTGACCGTCGTGCAGCGCGAAAACCTGAACGGCGTGTTACGGAGCGACTGTCTTGTAGAACTGCAGCTTGCCGTCCTTGATCGCGATGATCGTCGCCGGCTTCGACGCATTGCGATCTTTGTCGAGCGTCGTCACGCCCGTAACGCCAGCTAGGTCCTTGGTCGCGGCGAGCGCGTCGCGCAAGGCCGGGCCGTCGGTCGTGCCGGCGCGTTTGATCGCATCGGCGAGCACATGAACGCTATCGTAACCGAGCGCCGAAAACGCGCCCGGCGTCTCGCCATCCCAGCGCTTTTTGTACTTTTCGACGAACTGGCTCACGACCGGGTCGGTGTTCTGCGCGGAAAAGTGCGTCGAGTAGTAGCAGCCATTCATCGCCTCGCCGCCGATTTTCAGGAGCTGATCGTCTTCCCAGCCGTCGCCGCCGAAGAACGGCACCGTGATACCGAGATCGCGGGCTTGGCGGACAATGAGGGCTGCCTCGGTGTAGTAGCTCGGCACGAAGACGGCATCGACGTTCGCCGCTTTCACGGCGGTCAGTTGTGCGCGGAAGTCTTTGTCGCCTTCGGAAAAGCTCTTCTCCGTCGCGATGCGCCCTCCGCCGGCGGTGAACGTTTCCCGGAAGAATTTCGCGAGCCCGAGGCTATAGGCGTTGGATACGCTCGAGAGAACAGCGACGTTTTTGGCCTTCAGCTCGTCCTTGGCAAACTTGGCCATGACCGTGCCTTGGAAGGGGTCGATGAAGCAGACCCGGAAAATGTAATCGCCCTTTTTGGTTACGTCCGGATTGGTCGCAGCGGGCGCAATCATGGGCACGTGATACCGCTGCGCCGTGGGCGCGGCTTCGAGCGAACGGGTGGACGACACTTCGCCGATCAAGGCCACGACTTTGTCGCGCGAGATCAGCTTCTTCACGGCGGTGGCGCTTTCGCCGGATTTCGTCTGGTTGTCCTCGTAGAGCAGTTCCAGCTTTTTGCCCAAGACGCCGCCGGCGGCATTGATTTCTTCGACGGCGAGCGTGACGCCGTGATGGGAGGTCTGGCCAAATCCGGCTTCTTTGCCGGTCAGCGACGCGTATTCACCGATCTTGATCGTGGCGTCGGCGCTGCGCAGCGCGGGCGAACCGGCGGCTAGCAAGAGCAATGCGGCGAGAAGGGACGTGGGCGTTTTCATGGGAGGGGAGAAGTGGTGGATCGGTCGTCTGCGCGGCTGATCGATCGGCTATTTACGGCTCGATCGCTTCGACGAACTCGAACTTGCCGTGTTTTACCTGCAGCACGACGGCCGACTTGGTCGGATTGCGTTGGGCGTCGAGCGTGAGCGTACCGGTAACGCCGTGAAGGTCTTTGGTGGCGGCGAGTGCGTCGCGCAATTTGGCGGGCTCGGTCGTTCCTGCACGCTTGATCGCGTCGACCAGCATCATGACCGAGTCGTAGCCGAGACCGGCAAGCGTGTCGGACACGGTGCCCCAGCGGGCCCGGTAGCTTTCGTTGAAACGAACGACGGCGGGGGACTTGTTGTCGGGCGAAAAATGGGTGCCGAAGTACGCACCCTCGACAGCCTCGCCGCCGATGCGGATGAGTTCCGGCGATTCCCAGCCGTCGATTCCAAACAACGGAACTTTGAGGCCGAGCTGGCGGGCCTGCCGGCAGATCAGCGCCGCCTCCGCATAGTAGCCGGGAATGAAAACGCCCTCGATGTCCGCCGCGCGAATTGCCGTCAGCTGCGCGCGAAAGTCTTTGTCGCCTTCCGCGTACTTTTGCTCGAGCACGACCGTGCCGCCGTCGCGCGTGAACTGCTCGCGGAAATATTTGGCGAGCCCAACGCTCTCGGCGGATGACACGGAGCTTAACAACGCCACGCGCTTCGCTTTGAGGGTGCGTTGCGCGAATTTCGCCATGACCGTGCCCTGGAATGGATCGATGAAGCAGGTGCGAAAGATGTAATTGCCCCGGGCGGTGACCTCCGGCGCCGTCGAAGCGGGCGAAATCATCGGAATCTTGGCGTTCTGGCAGATCGGCGCGGCTTCCAGCGAACGGCTGGAGGCAACCTCGCCCAAGATGGCGATCACCTTATTGCGGGAGATCAGCTTCTTTACGATCGTCGCGGCTTCGCCGGGTTTCGACTGATCGTCTTCGACCAGCAGCTCGAGTTTCTTGCCCAGTACGCCGCCGGCGGCGTTGACCTGCTCGATGGCGAGGACGGTGCCTTTGTGGCAGGATTGGCCATACGTCGCTTCTTTGCCCGTGAGCGAAGCGAATTCGCCGATGCGGATGGTGTCTTCCGCCGCGTTCGCAACCACGGCGGCGAAGCAAGCGAAGGCAATCAAGCGAAGGAGGGGAGACATACGCAAAGCGGCGGGAGCCAACGCCACGGTAACTGTAGTTTCAACCTCAGAGATGGCAGGTCGGTCGGCGCGACGGTTGGAATGGTGCGACAGACAAGTGCGGTGGTGGGGCGCCAGGTTCCTTCATTCTCACATTTCAGCGGATTCGGCTTTCCGCGGGAGCGGGCGGCGCTTTGATCGCACGTGTTGAACACGTTTGACCGGCACCTTTTGCGCGAATGGCTGCACATCCTGGGCCTGGTGCTCGCCGCCACCTGCGGGCTGCTTGTGGTGCAGGTGCTCTACGATGACTTTCGCGAGCTGCGCGAGGTCGGCGCGCGCGGTTGGGTGTTCTGGAAATATCTCGTGGTCACGCTGCCGAGTTTCCTGGCCATCGTGCTGCCGCTCGCGCTGCTGGTTTCATTGCTCTACGCCCTCGGCAAGCTGCACCGCGCGAACGAGCTTACGGCAATGCGGGCGGCGGGCATCGGCATTTTCCGCATCACGGCCCCCGTGTGGGTCGTCGGCATCCTGTGCTGCGGCATCTCGTGGTGGCTGAACACGACGATCGTGCCTTGGTCGATCCAAGAATCCCGCGCGATGCGCGACGCGTTGGAATTCCGCCACCAGGCACAGAAGGCGTTGCCCGAAGATCGAGTCGGGGCGGTGAATAGCGTCGCGTTCGATAATTCCGCCGAAGGCCGGATGTGGTTTTTCAACCGCTTTAGCCGGCATAGCCGCCGCGGTTATGGCGTGTCAGTTTCGGAGCTCGATCCGCAGCGGCGTGAGACCAGGAGACTCGTCGCCGCGGAGGCTTGGCTCGATGACGCGGGCGGCTGGGTCTTTTCCCGAGGCCGTGTCCTGACCTTTAATCCCGAAACCGGAGAGATGCTCGGTTCGAAACCGTTCGAGCGGATGGTGGCGGCGGACTACGACGAAAAACCCGATCTCATGCTTCTGATCGATCGGAAGCCCGTCGATCTTTCGCTGCATGAGTTGCGGCGCTTGATCGATTATCTCGAGAGCGAGCATAGCCCCAAGGTCGTCACCTACGCCGTCCGCTACTATTCGTTGATCGCGGATACCCTCGGACCGCTGATCGTCATCGCGATCGCGATTCCTTTTGCGGTCACCGGCGTGCGCGTCAACCCGGCGGTCGGGGTGTCGAAGTCGATCGGTCTCTTCGTGCTTTACTATATCCTGTCGAATTTCGCGGCGTCGCTGGCGATGAAAGGCTTCGTGGACGCGCCGTTCGCCGCCTGGCTTCCGAACATCGGCATGGCCGCGGTTGCGGTCTGGTTCTTTGCGCGCCTGCGCTGACGATCCTCCTATGCGGATAAGTAGGGCCTGACCTCCGGGCAGGCCGTTCGCAGTCTTGTCGGTCTAACGAGGTACAACCGCCGATGCCGCCGTTCAGAACTGCTCCACGAAGCTCAACGAGATCGTCTGATTCGCGAAGCGCAGATCGGTGCGGCTGGTGCGGGAGTAATCGTACGCGACGATCACTGCCGTGGTGTCCGTCGTGGCGTGGATAAGCGCCACGCGGCCGCCGACGGTGCGCGCGTCGGTCGCATAAGCGGTCATGTCGCGGCGAAAGGTTTTCAGTGCGGCGCTGTCGTGCGCGATCGCAGCCAAATCGGGCCGGGTGAATTCGGCATACGTGACGACATCGCCCTCTCGCCAGCGGCCGCTGACGGCGAGACGGGTGGTGTCGTTGATGTCGTGACCGATCTCGAGCGTCGTTTCCGAGCCGCGGCCGTCGAAGACCGAGCGTTTCGCATCGTAGCGTTCGAAGCGATGCCGGATCGCGGCGCGCCATGTTTCGCTGAGCTTTTTGCGCAAGTTCACGGTGACCGATCCGGTCGTCCCGCGGCGCGCGGTCTCGACCGTGGTCACGAAATCGCCACCCGCTTCGACGCTGAACACGGGCGCCAGGGCATCGCTGCCAAAGGTATGATGCCAGTCCGCTCGCAGCCCGGCGGCGCCGCGATCGAGGGCGTCAAAACGCGGAAAGTAGTCCGCACCGAGATGCACCGTCGCATGGGCGACATCGTTGCGCGAAAAGTCCCAGTGCCCGGACGCGAGGGCATCCGCGCTGAATTGCAGGGCGCCGATGCGATCCCAGGTGGCCTCGCCATTGGACACGTTGCTCTGCCAGAGAGCGGAGGCCGTGACATTGGGCGACCAATCCGCCGACGGTTCGACGGCGAAGGCGCTGAGGGGAAGGAGCAGAAGGGCGAGACGTTTCACAGCAGAGGGTGCAGTAGTTTCCAGACGTTTTCCGCGACGAGTTGGTGTCCGGCGGCGGTAGGATGAATGCCGTCGGACTGGTTCAAATCAGGGCGGCCACCGACGCCTTCAAGCAGAAACGGCAGCAAGGTCGCGTGCGCTCGTTCGGCCACGGTCGGAAAGATGGCGCGATAGCGTCGCGTGTACTCGTCGCCCATTCCCGGCGGCATTTGCATCCCTGCAACGACGATTTTCGTCGCCGGATGTTTCGCGCGAATGTGTGCGGCGATCTGTTCGAGGTTTTGTTGCGTGACGGCGGGATCGATGCCGCGCAATCCGTCGTTCCCGCCGAGCGCGATCACGAAGAGGTCGACCGGTTGCCGGAGCACCCAGTCGACGCGACGCAGTCCGCCCGCGGTGGTTTCGCCGCTGACGCCGGCGTTGACGACGCGCCAGGGCAGTTGAGCGGCATCGATCTTCTGTTGCACGATCGCCGGATAGGCCTGCGCGAGCGGATTCTCGAGCCCATAACCGGCCGTGAGGCTGTCGCCGAAAAACACGATGGTCCGCTTCGCTTCGGCCGACCGTAAAGGAGGTGCGAACCAGCCGAGCGCGGAAAAAACCACGCATGAGATGGAGAGAAACGTACGCCACCTGCGAAAGTGTCGGGCGGCGTCTCCGAACCCCGCCACCGCTGCCCGCGTGTTCGCTAAACGCGGCCACCATGCATCGTTGGAGAGTTTCGTTAGCCGGACTTTCAAGCCGGTGACGCTTCTCATCGAGGCGGCGGGGTTCGGAGACGCCACCCTACACCTCCATTTTGCGGCCGAAAATCCCGTTCTCGCGCCGTTCAGCATCGCGCACTTCCTTTCCTGAGCGGCCTGTATTTCGTGAGCATTCTACATGACTGAGCAATCGATGTTGAAAGTCGAGCGGCTGACCAAAACGTATCGCGCGGCGCATGGGCCATTGACAGTGTTGAAGGAGGTGAGCTTCGCGTTGAACGCCGGTGACAGCCTCGCGATCGTCGGGCCGAGCGGCAGCGGGAAGACAACCTTGCTGGGGCTTTGTGCCGGACTCGATCAGCCGACCATCGGCGTGGTGACGCTCGCGGGCGAACATTTGAGCGAATTGAGCGAGGACGAGCGGGCCATTGCGCGAAATCGGCACGTCGGCTTCGTGTTCCAAAACTTCCAGCTGGTGCCGACGCTCACTGCGCTCGAAAACGTCCTCGTGCCCGTGGAGCTGCGCGGGGAAGGAGGGCCGGACGCGGAAGAGGAGGCCCGCGCGTTGTTGGCGCGCGTGGGATTGGCCGAGCGGTGCGATCACTATCCGGTGCAGCTTTCGGGTGGCGAACAACAACGCGTGGCGCTGGCGCGCGCCTTCATCAACCGGCCGAAGATTTTGTTCTGCGATGAACCGACGGGAAATCTGGATACCGATACGGCCGCCGCGATGGTGGAGCTGATCTTCGCCTTGAACCGCGAGAAAGGCGCGACGCTGGTCCTCGTCACGCACGACCTCGAACTAGCCGCCCGCTGCCAGCGAACCCTGCGCCTCCGCAGCGGCGCTGTGGTCAGCGACGAGCAGAGTTAGCCCGCGAATCACGCGAAAAACACGAAAGGAAAACGATGAGCCAGCTGATCCATGCCGACGAGTGTTACAAAATCGTCGGCGCCTGCTTTGAAGTCTACAAAGAGAAGGGCTGTGGTTTTCTCGAATCGGTCTTCCAAGAATGCTTGGAAATCGAGTTAGGGCTGCAGCGCATTCCGTTCGAGACTCAGAAGGTTCTCAATCTGCAGTACAAAGGAACGCCTCTGAAACAAGGGTACATCGCGGATTTGGTGTGTTACGGCAAAGTCATTGTCGAGTTGAAGGCCATTTCGCACCTCGCCGATGAGCATCGGGCGCAGATGTTGAATTATCTGAATTCGACCGGGCTTCGACTCGGATTGCTAGTGAATTTTGGGCATTATCCTAAGCTGGAGTGGGAGCGGATCGTGCTCTGAGCATTTGGTGTATTTCGTGTGTTTCGTGGGCTAATGACTTTCATCCTAAAAATGGCGTGGCGGGACTCGCGGGCGGCGCGGGGGCGGCTGGTGCTGTTTACGGTTTCGATCGTGCTCGGGATCGCCGCGCTCGTGGCCATCGGCTCGTTCGCCGCGAATCTCGCGCAGGCGATCGAAGTGCAGGCGAAGGGATTGCTTGGAGCCGACCTCGGGATCGTCGCGCGCGCCGCGCCGGCGTCCGCGGTGCAGGCTTTTATCGACGGGCTCGGCGGCGAGCAGGCGCATGAGCTCGGCTTTTCGTCGATGCTGATGTTCCCGAAGGCGGACAACCTGACGCGGCTCGTGCAAGTACGGGCAATGGACGGCGCCTTTCCATTCTACGGCGACTTCACCACGGACCCGGTTGATGCGCCGGCGAAGTTTCGCGCGGCGCAGGCGGGCATCGCACCGGATGCCGTGGCGATCGTCGAAGAAACGCTGTTACGGCAGTTCGACGCCAAGGTCGGCGATCCCATCAAACTCGGCAACGCGACCTTTACCGTGATCGGCGCGTTGAAAAAATTGCCCGGCGAGGGTTCGGCGGTCGCAGCGACGTTTGCCCCGCGGGCGCTGATTCCGATGCGCGCACTGGAAGCGACGGGGCTTACCGGCAAGCCGACGCTCGTGCGCTATCGCACGATGCTGAAGCTGCCGCCGGCGGCGAACGTCGATGAAATCGTGGCCGAGATGCGCACACGCTTCGCTGGCGAACGGCTGTCGTTCGACACCGTCGAACGCCGCAAACGCGATCTCGGCCGCGCGCTCGAGAATATCGAGGCGTTTCTGAGTCTCATCGGTTTCGTGGCCTTGCTGCTGGGCGCGATCGGCGTCGCCAGCGCCATTGCGGTGTATGTGCGGCAAAAAATCCCGACTGTCGCCGTTCTCCGCTGCTTGGGTGCGACGGCCCGGCAGAGCTTCGCGATTTACCTCGTGCAGGGGCTTGCGCTCGGCCTGCTCGGGGCCGCGATGGGCGGCCTGTTGGGCATCGCGGTGCAGCTGGCGTTGCCGAGCATAGTCCGCGGGCTGCTGCCCTTCGACGTGGATTTCTTCGTCGCATGGCCAGCCGTGCTGCGAGGAACCGTCGCGGGGCTGGTCATTTGTTTGCTCTTTACCGTGCTGCCTTTGCTCGCGGTTCGGCGCGTGTCGCCACTCGCCGCGTTGCGCTCCGCGTTTGCCGAAAGCGTCAACGCGAGGATCGACCCATGGCGGATCGCGATCGGCGTGTTTATCGGCGTGGTCGTCATCGCCTTTGCCGTGTGGCAAACGGGCAGCGCGCGGCTGGGGTACGGTTTTGCCGGCATGCTAGCCGTCGCTCTCGGCGTGCTTGCTGGGCTGGCAAAACTCGTGGCGTCTGCGGCTCGGGTGTTTACGACGCGGCGCCGCCGGCGACGGCTGCCGTATGTCGCGCGCCAAGGCATCGCCAATTTGTACCGGCCGCAGAATCGTACCGTGCTCCTTTTGTTCACGCTCGGTCTCGGCACCTGTCTGATGCTCACGCTTTATCTTACTCGTTCGACGCTGCTGCGTGAGATCGAAACGGGTGGCGGCGCAGGTCGGCCGAACTTGTTGTTCTTCGATATTCAAGACGACCAAATCGAGCCGCTGGTGAAGCTGGCCGCGGCCAAAGGCACGCCCGTGCAAGTACGGGCGCCGATCGTCACGATGCGCATCGCCGCGGTGAACGGACAGCCGGTCGAGCAATTGCTCTCGTCGCCGCGTCCGCCCCCCCGTGGTGCCAACCAAGCGGCGCTGCAGTCCGATGCCGGCCGTAGGCCTCGCGACAACGGCCCGATCGCCGCGTGGACGTTGCGCCGCGAATATCGGTCGACTTATCGCGCGGCACTTACCGGCACCGAACGGCTCGTCCAAGGTAAGTTCATCGGCCGCGTCGAATCGGGCGCAACGACGGTCCCCATCTCGATCGAGGAAGGTTTACTGCAGGAGATGAAAGTAAAGCTGGGCGATACGATCGATTGGGACGTCCAAGGCGTGCCGCTGCATTCGGCGATCACCAGCGTGCGCGCGGTCGAATGGCGGCGGCTCGAGCCGAACTTCTTCGTGGTCTTTCCGGAAGGAGCGCTTGAAGGCGCTCCCCAGTTTCATGTCGTGGCCATGCGGTCCAACTCGCCCGAGCAGTCGGCGCAAGTACAGCGCGCGATCGTCGGCGAATTTCCGAATGTGACGGCGATCGATCTCGCGCTCGTCATGCAGACGATCGATGGCATTTTTTCCAAAGTCGCCTTTGTGATCCAGTTCATGGCCCTCTTCACCGTCGTGACGGGCGTGATCGTTCTCGTCGGTGCCGTATTGACCGGCCGCTACCAACGTATTCGGGAAACGGTGTTGCTGCGGACGGTCGGCGCCACGCGGCGTCAGCTCACGCAAATCATGCTGGTGGAATACGCGGTGCTCGGCGCGTTGGCCGCGATCACTGGTGCGATCATTGCCGTGGTCGCGAATGCATTGCTGGCCAAGTTCGTGTTTCATCTCGCGGTCAGGACGTCGCCGCTCGAACTCGCGGTGGCCGTCGTCGCCGTCGTGTGCGTTACCCTCGGCACCGGGTTTGTCGCCAACCGCGGAGTCACGAATCACCCGCCGTTGGAAGTGCTACGACAGGAAACCTAGGCCGGTCGCGTCCGGCGGTCTGCCCACACCGCGCTGCGCAGCAGACCATGCTGCCATTCGCGAGCGTCCGTGCGCGCGAAGCCGGCGCCTTCGATCACCAGCTCCGATGGCGGCAGCGCGCGGGCGCGCAGCCCGGTCTGCCAGCGAAAGAAGGCATACAACATCGCCAGCCACGCTTGCGCCCGCCGCCGCGGCCAGCCCCGGGCGGGAAGCACGAAATCGGCGAAAAGCCACAGGGCTCCGGGCTCGAGCCTGGGGGTGACGCGGGCGACGATCGTCCGCACCTGCTCCGCGGTGAAACAATCGAGAAAGAAGAACGTCGTGACGGCATCGTAGCGCCGCGCATCGAAATCGAAGGCAAAAATATCGGCGCACGTCAGCGTGACACGCGAACGCGCCACGACGGGCAGACGAGCGCTCGCGGCGGCGATCATCGCCGGACTGGCGTCGAGGCAATGAATGGCGGCGTGCGGCGCGAGCGCCACGAGGCGTTCGAGACAACGTCCGTCGCCTTCGCCGAGCACGAGAATCGATCGGCGGTCGCGCAAGCGCTCGAGGAAGGAAAAGCGGGCTCGTTCCAGATCGCGGCCGAAGGCGACGAACTCCAGCGCGCGGTAACCACGCGCGAGGCGGTCGAAGTTAGCGGCGGCAGGCATGGGATGCGGTGATGGGGGAAGGTAGCGGCGGTTGTCCCGACCGCCATTCAATCCGTGACGGGGAAGGTGATCGGCACTACCGCGGATGCCTGCTTTGCGGCGGTTATCCGTGCAGTCCCCGCAGAAGCGGAATCGCCGGCGTGAGCAGCGCCCCATCGGCAAGCACGCGGGCGAGCTGCCAGCCGATTCGAGTTTCGGCGCGGTCGATCAGGACAAGCAACAAGCCGCTCGCGGCGACACAATGCGCGGCGATGCGCGGTACACCCAATGGGGCGACGGCACTCACGGCGCCGATCGCCGCCAGCGCGATCGGCAAGGCGCGCGTGATCGCGGTCGCGCCGCGAAATTGTCGGGCGAGCGAAACTTGGCCATGCGTTTCGTCGACCTCGCGCTCCCAAACCGCGATCAAGGCGACGTTGGTGAAGCAAAGCGCGCCGAATAGCGCGACGGGCCCGATCAGCGGGCGAATCGCTGCGCCGGGCGTGGCGGCGACGAAAAGCGCTGCGCCGCCGGCCAGCAGAACCGCAATGCAAAGCTCCTTCGGCGCGCGCCAGCGGCGGTGGCGGTGCACGAGTTGATGCGACAACAAGTAGAGGAGCGTCGGGGCCAAGAACGCCGCGCCGGCCAGGAATTCGCGTGGCGTCAATCGCCAGCACGCGACGCCGAGGTCGGCTGCGAGCACGACAAGCCAGACGGTGGCGACCTCCCAGCGGTGCCGTTGATAAAAGCGGTGCCTTTGGGTGCGCATGAGCGCGGGAGCCACCCGCCAGCCTTCGAACCAGCGATCGGCGGCGTAAGCGAGCCACACCGAAGCGCCGAGGACAAAGGGCTGCGGCCAATCGAGCGCGACATGCGCTTCGGCGGCAAAAAGCCATTGCCAGACGAGGACGACCAAGGGGGCGTCGAGCGAAAGCACGGTTGGCCATTGCCACCAGCGCGGCGAAACGGGTGTGGGATTCGGCAAGCTACGTACTAAATGCGACCGCGCGTCGGCGTGCAACGAACCACTGTGTCAATCGTCTGCCAGCCCGTGCCAGCTTCTACGGACGAAACGGCTTTGCCAGCGAGCGACCGATGCGCCGAAAGACCGCGGTTGCGGAACGGACGGCAGGCGGCACCTTGTGGGTCGATGCGGCTCCGTCAGCTCACCGTCGCCGGGATGCTCGTTTTGTTCGCCGGCTTCGCGCGAGCCGACGAGACATGGCGTTTCGCTGCGTTGCCCGAGGTTTCCGGCCATCAGGCCAAGATCGTCGGCGCGCCGAAGCGCGCCAAGACCGAGGTTGGCGACACCGTGGTCTTCGATGGCAAGGCGGATGGCGTTTTCGTCGCGACGAATCCGCTGGCGGGAGCCAGGGCGTTCACCATCGAAGTGCTGTTCGCGCCGGCGAGCGGAGGATACGAAGCCCAGCGCTTCGTTCACGTGCAGGATGCCGCCGGCAAGCGGGGATTGCTGGAACTGCGAACGGACGGACGCGTTTGGTGGCTCGATACATTCCTGCGCGCCGCCGAATCGAATGCGGCGCCGAATCTGGTCTTGATCGATCCCACGCGCGTACATCCCTTGGATCGCTGGTACTGGGTGGCGTTGCGTTACGATGGAAAGCGAATGAGCAGCTTCGTGAACGGCACCAAGGAACTCGAGGGCGCGATTGAGTTCCCGCCCTTTGGGGACGGAAGTGTGTCGGTCGCTGTTCGGCAGAACTTGGTCTCGTGGTTTAAAGGCGCGATAGCCGAAGTCCGGTTTCATTGCGACGCCGTGGCCGAGGAGAAATTGCAGTGTGTGAAGTAGCGCGCGCTTTTTTCCGGTGACTCCGTGGTAGGGCCCGATCTCCGAGCGGGCCGATCAGGACGGTCGAAACCGAGACGGCCTGACCTCCGGGGCCGTCCCTGCCATAAAAACAAGTCCGTCGGAGAACGGCGCTACCTTAGCCGGACGCCGTTGTTCAGCGTCGTGATTTCTTCGAGGCGATGCTCGGGATCGATTTCCACCGTCGCACCGTTCAGCTCGGCATCGGCAGGAAGCCTCAGCGTTACCTCGGCGGTTTTCGGGACGAGATCGTTCGGAGCGGCGATTTTTGGCGTCGGTGTCGTCGCGAGAACTTTCCCATGCGTGTCGCGCACGACGAGATTGGTGGGCGGCGCCTCGACCGAACCTAGGCTGTGGAGGCGCACGCGAATGCTGCGCTTCGTGACCGTCACATCTTCAGGATCGATGCCGAGGTCGGGACGCTGCCAATACGGCGTGCCCGGAGTTTTCAATTTGAAAGTCAGTATGGTCGACGCGCGGGGAGCCAAAGTCACATCGAGCGATCTGCTGCGTTCGAATGTTTCCGTCCGGATCGTGCTTTCACCGTCCGCGACATCGTCGTCATTCGTGTCGACGCCTTGCGCGATCTCCCATGTGCCGGGATCGATGGTCCAGCCGGTGATCGCCGCGTGAACGGGCGAGGTCTCCAGATTATAGGCGATCACCTTGAACTCGGTGGTGGTCGCATTCGGGACCAAGATCGCGACGCTTCGCTCGGTTGCCGGTGCGGCGAATCGCCAGCTGATAACATGACCCGGAAAGACCGCGCTGCGGACGAGGGCGACGCCGCCTAGCCGCGCCCGCTGCAACTCGGCGAAGGGCACGCCGACTCGATCGATCCACAGGCTGCCTTCGGTGTTGATGTATTCCAGATTCTTGCACGTTTCGATCTGCTGCGTGTACAGCCGCTCGAGGTGCGACTTGTCGCCGGTGAGTTGCCAGGCGAAGTGGTCGTTGCTCGACGCGCGATATCCCGACGTGCGTTCTCTCGTGCGGCCGGCGTCGCGGCGGCCTTCGACGATCGCAGCGCGTTCACCTGCTCCGAAGCGCGCGCCCCACTCGGCTCGAAGATCGAGCAAATCGAGCACGTTGGGATTCAGCGAGACGAGCGATGTCATGCCGCCATCGAGGATTGGCGCGAGATATTTGCGGTCGCCGGTGAAACGATAAGCCGCCCAGAAGACATGCCAGGGGAAGTAGCCGCGGCCTACCTCGGCCTCGTAATCGTCCGAGAAACGGATGGCCGCCACGCCCGGGCGTCCGACGCCGTGGTGATGCGCGAGCAGTCCGTCGGCGAGCTCGAGCAGATATTTTTTCACCGCGGGGCTGCCGTTGAAATCCACGAGCAGTTGCGGCACCTGCAGCACGAGGTACGAATACGGTTTGGCGTAGCCCCACGGTTCCTCTTCCGCCATCTTCGTGCCGCTGTAGTACGACGTTTTGATATGCCGGTGACCCGCGGCGTTGACCCCCGTGATCGACTCGATGCCGCGCGCGGTTTGCATCGCGCGTTCCAACTGGCGCGGACGGCCGAAATCCAGAATCAGATTTTGGCCGAGGCAATTGATGCCTTCTTCGTAGCTGTGCAGCTCGTCCGCTTGGATCGTTGGCAGGCCGTTCGCGAACATGCCGTTCTTGTACGCGGCATCGAGCAGCGCGGCGGCCGACGTTCTCAATTCGTCCGGTGCGGCACCCATCAGCGCCACGCCAGGCCATGTATTGACGAGATCCACGTCGTCGGAAATTCCGCCGCCAAAATCGCCGTAGGCGACCTGGCGGTGCTCGACGTACCAGGTCACGAAGCGTTTCACTTCCTCGAGATATTCGACCTGACGAAACGCCCACAGGGGGACGTTATCGGGTGGCGCCGGGTGTTCGACCGATGGCCGCGGCGCCCCGGGCATCCCGGCGGCGGCATATTGGCGCCCAAGCACATGGTCGGGATTCACGCGCAGCAGGTCGTCGAGATCCGCACGGAACCGATTCCACATATCGAGCCGCGGATTCATCGGATGTTCTTCCGTCATCATCGCGTACACGTCGCGTACTTGCGTGAAACGATCGGCTTCGTGCTCGGTGCGGGCCGCCTCGCGCGGTTTGAAGACCAGACGAATCTCCGCCCCGACGAGGCGGTTCGCGTTGAACTCGGCGCTCGAGGATGCGAGCGAAAGCCACACTGCTTTGTTTTTCGGCAGCAATCGGTCCCGCAAGTCGAGCCAGAGGGATTTCGCCTCGCCGGGTTTTACGGTGAAGGTGAAGTCGAGCAGGTTGCGCAGCGGCCACAGTGGATCTTTCACCTGAACATTCAAAGCGATGTAGTCGCCATGCGTCGGCTTGGCGTTCAGGGCAGGCAGATCGACCGCGATGCCATCGAGCCCGTCGGCGATTTCGTCCCAGTCGTCGGCAATGAGCACGTGAACGAGCGGCAAAGACGGGGTGGAGGGCGCCGGCGTTGCCGCGACTGCCGGAGTCGTGCCACTCGTTGGAACGGCGATGACCGTCGACGCTTCGTCCGAGGGGTAGCGTCCGGTGATCACCGTTTCCAGCGCGGCGACGCTCGGGGAGTCGGACGCAACCGCCGCAGTGATCCGATAACTGCGTTTCGTGCTGCCTGCTGGTTCGCGGTCGGAGGAGACGCGATAGGCGACCAACTCGCCGATCGGCGTTTCCGGTTCGACGTTGGTGAAGCGAATTTTTCCGCCGGTCAGGGGTTTCTTCAGGCGGTGAATGGTCTTTTCTTGTGCTTTCGGGCGTTCGAATAGCGTGCTTGCCGCTTTGGCCAGATAGGCGGTTTCGTTCGTCGTCTCGGCCGGCAACAATTCCATTTTCCCGTAGGCGGCGCCGGATAGTTCGAGGTGATTCCAAGCTTCGGCGGGCAGGACAAAGGTGACCGCTCGGCCCGATTCAACGTAGCAATCCCAATCAGGCAGCTGGAAGTAATCGTTTCGGCCGGGAAGACGGGAACGATTGTAGACGCCCGGCCACGTCGTTTCGCGAAGGCCGTCGTTCGCCTTCCACCACCAGCGCTTCATGTCGTACGCGTCGTGGATCTCGACTTTGCGAACGCCGATCGTGGAGCCGGCATAGTAGGGCGGCGGATCGGAGGGGCGGTTCCAGCCATAGCGAAAATACCATTCGTCGCGCACGGCAGGGTCGTTTAGCGAACGGCGGAAGGACTCGTGCGCGGTCGATGGCTTGAATTCGGCGCCACTTTCTGTCTTCGCCAGCGCCGCAACCGCGTCGTCGTCCAGCATCCGATCGTAGATGCGCACTTCGTCGATATCGCCGCCGCGGACGAAATTGTAGTCACTCTGCACCTGATGCGGGCTGATGATGCGCGAGTGGGGGCCGAATTGATCGAGGGCGAGATCGTACCGCGCTTTCGCGTCGGCGTGGGCGGCCAGCCGACCATTGATGTAAAACCGCAGCCCCCGGTTTTCGTCCCACGCTACGGCGAGATGCGTCCACGTCGTGGGCGCGGGAAAGGTTTGGAGTGGCACGGACACGCGGGTGCGCGCGAGATTGGCATCGGTTACGAATGCATCGAATCCCTTGCCATTGTAGTCGACGCGCAAGAACACCATGTCCCAGCTCGAATGATCGGCGTAACCGACGCGGAAGATCGGAAACGCCGTCGGTCCCACCGGATAGCGCGAGCGCCAAAAGAACGAGAGAGTGCCCCGTTGTGCGTAGATGTTGCCGGGCGCGCGGTACGCGAGGAGCTGATAGTTGCCGCATTGCAGGGCGCCGCCGCGGGCACCGTCTGCAATGGGAGCGACTTCGTAGTCGTACGTCGGTTTTGGCGCGTTCGCCGCGGAGAAGTCGGCGGTCGTGCCGCGGTCGCCGGAGAGGTAAAACAGCAGCGTCGGCTCTGCGGCTCGGCTGACGAACGCCGAGGAGAGCGCCGTGCCGATGGCGAACAGCACGGGGGAGAGTCGAGGCGATATCGTTTGTCGCATGATCACGGAAGTTTTCCGGTCACGCGCTCGAGCCCGGCGCCATGCGCGACGTGTTTTCCGTCGGCGAAGACGGTGAAGCCGGCGCCCGCATGAAAATGCTCGCCGTTGCGATCCCAGAAAATCGTCAACCTGCGTCCATGATAAGGGATGCCGTCGAGGCAGAACCAGTCCCACGTGCCGGCGGGCAACAGAGGGGCGACTTCGACCGTGTCGTCGGCACGTGGCCGTAGCCCGACGAGGCCGCCAATGACCAGATCCGCGAAAGTGGAGTGGTGATAATAACGGCTGCGTTCGGGCCGCTTCACTTTGATCCAGTCGCCGTTCTTTTCGTCGAGGTATTCGCCGATGTAAGGCTTGCCGTCCGCGTATTGGGAACGGGCGTACGTCAGCAAGGCGTCGAACCAATCGTGCGAGGTCAGCGGTACGTCCGGATAATCACGCAGCACATTAGCGAGCGCGGTCAGCGTCTGCGACGTCGCGTACGGCCAAACGGCCCCGTCCCATTCGCAGGTGCCGGTACCATGCGACCGGAATTTCGGGTGGCGGCGCTCGGCGGTGGTCAGGCCAAAGGGCGCTTTGAAGCCGTCGGCGTCGGCGAATTGACGCCACGCCGCTTCGTAGCCGCGTCCCGGCGTGGGCAGCTCGAAATACCAGGGAATAAAGCCGATTTCTTCGCGCACGTCGGCCAGCGAAGCGTAAAGCGGGTCCGCCGGACTTGCGGAATCGGCCGGCACCGGCTCGCCCTTCGCCGCGGCGGCTTTGGCGAGGCGGGCGTGCGCGGCCGCTTTCTTTTCTTCGTCGCTCGCGCGGTCGCGCGGCACTTGCAACCGCACTTTGAAAAACGTCGCGTCGGCATCCCACAGCGATTGCTGCACGAGCTCGCGGAGCTTGGCTGCTTTCGTTTCGTACGTGTTCGCCACGTCTTGGCGCCCGGCCAGTCGCGCGATCGCGGCGATCGCTTTGGCGTTGCCGTACATGTAGCTGTTCAAGGGCGGCCGAATGTTTTTCAGATAACGCGAGCCGCTGATCGATTCCTCCATCGCGTCGCGCACGTCGAATTGCCAGAATAGCCCGTTGGGGAGCTGACGTTCCGTTTCCCACCTCGCGTAGTCGCGGACGAGATCGTCGAGTTCGCCCCGCAAAAACTCGGCGTCGCCGGTGACGAGATAGCGCTGGTACAACGCGTCGGCGAGCCATTCGCTGAAATTGTGCAGCTTGGGGTTCAGCGTGCCGTCCGGGCCTCCGCGCAGCCAGTAACGCGCGTAGTCGTCGATATAGGTCGGAGTCCGCAGCCAGCGGCCTTCCATCACGTGATGGCCGACGGCGCTGCTGATCGGATCGGACCGCATGAGAAACTCCGTGAACGCGTAACCGCTCGGCGTTTTGACGAGGTGTTTCCGCATCGACCACCAGCGGAAGTAATAAATTTCTTCGACGGTCGTATCGGGGCACGCGAACAACGGGATGTTCGCTTGGAGCCAGTCCCACGCCTGCGCGTTGGGCACGACGTTGACGACCGTTTCCGGCTCCATTGTGTTGAAGCGCTCGATATGATGCGCAAACGCGCTCGGCTTCAACACGGCGAAGGTGCCAGGTGGAGCGGTGGGCGTCGCTGTCGTTTCGGCACCGAAACCGACGAGTGCGCAACCGAGGGTGGAGACGACAGCGAGCGAAAGGCGAAAGGCGCGCATATGACTACGAGGCTCCACGTCGCAACGAGGAAAAGGTGACAGCAAAAGTGGCACGGACTTCGGATCCGTGCCACTGGAAATTAGGGTAGCGGCAGTGCCGCGAAGAGGAGACGGCGGCAGGGTCGTCTCGCTCGCGATTCGAACGATGGCGGTCAGGGACGACGGCCGCTACCTTGCCGCTGCCGTGCGCGGATCACCACACGCCGCGTACGCCGAGTTCGTAGATGGGGTCGCCGTATTCGGCGTGGTTAAACGGCATCGTGGGCGTCGACATGATGATCGGCCGGCCGAAGATGTTTCGCGCTTGGAAGTACGGCGTGAACTTCTTGTTCCACTTGTAATCGATGCGAATGTCCACGAGGTCGCGCGGCGCCTGGTATTGGAGCTCGTTGTAATAGACGCCGGCCGGGACGGCGGTCGACGAGGGCGTGACGGTCTTCTGCGAAATCGTCTTCAAGACATGGCCCGTGTAGCTGCTGACCACGTTGAAGCCCCAATTCTTGTAGCTGTAATTGAGCGTCACGTTGAGCGCCTGTTTTACGGAGGCGATTTCCAGATTCTTCTGAATTTGATCGTGAATCGCGGCATTGAGCCCGGCGTCGGTGTTGCTGAAAACCGCGCGGCTATCCATCGGATCGATGCTCAAGATGGTCCCGTTCACTTGGAGACTGAGCGTGTTGAACGGCTTGGGCAGGAACTTGAAGTTTTGCGAGAAGGCCATCTCCAGGCCCGTGTAATGGCCGGTCTCCGGCACGTTGAACTTGTAAGTCACATCGTACTGATCGATCGGCGCGCCAAGTGCGCTCAATGGCACGCCCAGCTGCGCCGCGAGGGCGGGCGTCAATCCCTGGCCGACCGATGCGATGAAGTTGGTGATGTCTTTGCGGAAAACCGAGGCCGCGACGTAGCCCGTCTTGTAATAATATTCCGCGCCGACGTCGAAGTTGTTGACGCGATACGCCTTCAGGCCGGCGTTGTAGACGTTGAGGCTGCCGCGCGGTTTGGTGCCGGAAGGATCGACGATGCTCAGCGCCGGCAACAGATCGCTGTAGTCCGGCAGGCCGATCGTCTTCGAAAAACCGGCGCGCAGCACGAGATTACGCGTCAGGTCGTATTTGACGTTGATCGAAGGGTACCAGCTCTTGTCGGCGAACTTTGCTTCCACGCCGTTGGGCGCGGAGGCGGAGCCCACGGCGTTTTTCGAGATCGTTTCGCGGTCTTCGTAGCGGACGCCGCCGATGACCAGGAGATTGCGCAGCGGCTTGATATCCAGACGCACGTAACCGGCGGGCGTGTTGTCTTCGAAGCGAGCGCGAATGTCGCTGCCCGGCGTGTAGGGAAGAAAATTCAGTCCGCCCAGATTCGAGTAGGCCGAATACAAGCTGATGAAGTTATACGCCGGCAGGCCGTAGCCGATCGGATGCTGCGAGAAGCCCGTATCGACCAACGCGCTGAGCGGGGTGCCGGTGATCGCGGGGCTGAAGGACGTCCGATTGAAGATCGGATTCACGATGTTGCGCGTGTTGTAGTCGTCGCGCGCGCCGACGGTCACTGTCGTCGGGATCGTGACGTGAGCGACGTCGAACTTGTAGTCCGCGGCATAGCCGTAGCGCGTATCGACGCCGGTCTGGGGCCGGCTGCGGATCTGCGTCACGTTGAATTTCGAGGCATCGCGCAAATCGACGGCCGCGCCGGTCGAGTCCGTGACGCGATAGGACGGAACCACGTCGCCGACATTGTCGAAGCCGACCGTCAGCCCGGTGCGCGTGATCGTGAGATCGGAGTACCAGCCGCCGGTCGAATCGCGATATTTGCTGTACGCCTGGCTCCAATACGCGTCGGCGTTGAAGCGGGATCCGTTCCCGAACGTGTGGGTGAAGTTCAGCGGAAAATCCCAGGTCACGCCGGACTTCCACCGATTGATCGTTTGGAACTGCACGCTGCCGGCGCCGGCGCGGCCGTTGACCGTGCCCGTGGTGCCTCGCGTTGGCGTTGAACCCGTCGCCACCGTGATCGTGCGATCGGTGAAAAGCAGGTCGTAGAAGTTCCAGTCGGCGAGGAGCGAAAGCTTGGTGTTCTGGCTGAATTTGTAGTCGAAGCGGCCCGAGATCGCCTGCCGGCGGGTGTCCTTCTGCTCGTTCTGGAGATTCCACGAGGTGAGCATGGGCGCAGCCGCGGAACCGCCATTCGCGGTGCTATAGTCCCACGAATACGTCGAGCGAGGATAGTCGTTGAAGAGCTGGGAGTTTTTATAGGCGAGGGCGACGCCGAGATTGTCCTTCACCCGAAACGAGTAGGTCATGTCCACGCCGGGTAGAACTTTTCGCGTCTGCTCCTGGCCCCAGCCCTCGGACTTGTGGAGATAGAGGTCGTCGTTGATGGCCTGGAAATAAGCGCGGTAGGTGAAGAGATTGCCCTCGTGGTCGAAGGCGCTTTTCGAGACGAGGTTGATATTGCCGCCGGTGCTCGTGGCCATGATGTCGGGCGTCAGCGTCTTCACCACTTCGATGGTTTCGACGTTGTTGATCGCCACCTGCTCGAATTCGAAACGCCGGTTCAAATTACCCGAGGTGGCGCTGGCGATCGGCGTGCCGTCCATGAGCACATTGGTGAATTGCGTCGACATGCCGCGCAGCGTGACGGCACGGGCATCGTTGGCGTTGTAGTCGACGCCGATGCCCGGAAGGAATTTCAAGTACTCCGCGGCATTGCCTTCGGAGATGTCTCCGTACTGGTCGGCGGCGGCGACCACTTTGAGATTCGGGGCGGCGCGCTGGATCGCGATCGCTTGCGCCATGCCCTCTTTCGTGCCGGCGACTTTGAATTCGGCGAGCTTCACGACGTCGGAGCTCGCGCCGAGCCGGATCGGCACATTCGCCGTTTGGCCGCTGCTCACGACGACGGTGGAGTTTGCCGCTTCCAGGCCCGGATACGAAACGACGATCGTGTGACTGCCGCTCGGGATATTGCTCAACACGAATCGGCCGTCGCGGCCGGTCGTGGCCTGCACGGCTCCGGAATCGACGGTGACGTCAGCGCCTTCGAGATACTTGCCGGTGCCGGCATCGACGACCGAGCCGACGATGGTGCCGGCGGAGTTCTGGGCGCGAAGCGCGGCGAAGGGCGCGACGAGCGACAGGGCGAAAACCAGGCGCGCAAAAACGCGCCGCAAGGATACGGGGAGGGTCATGGTGGTAGGTGTGAGATACGTCCCCTCGAGACTGCGGGGCGGGGCGACGCGCGGAGTGGATTTTCAGAGGGGCGCGGAGTCGTCAACTAGAAAGCGGACACGTGTCCGTAAGAGCCGAACCTCCCGTGGGACAACATCGTGTGCCGATCGCATCGTCCTCGACGATGCTGCGACGCAGGAACGGCGTGGGGGGCGGGCTGAGGCGAGAAAGTGCGTGTGCCGTCGCAAATCGCCGCCAAGCTCGGCGCTTCATGCGCCGCCGTCCGAACATCCTGTGGATCGTCACCACGCAGTGGCGCGCGGCGGCATGCGGATATGCCGGCGATACGAATGCC
Organism: uncultured Opitutus sp.; assembly: GCA_966252355.1. Taxonomy (GTDB): domain Bacteria; phylum Verrucomicrobiota; class Verrucomicrobiia; order Opitutales; family Opitutaceae; genus ER46. Next base: position 57,686 of record CBINOT010000009.1, read on the forward strand.
AGGACGCCCTCCCTCGATGCGTTGGTGGCGGAATCGGCGAATTTCGCGTTGGCCGTTACGCCGCACCCGTTCGGCCCATTTGCCCGCGCCGCATTGCTTACCGGGGTGCCGTGCCCGGCCAACGGCGTGCGCGACTACTTCGATCCCTTGCCGGTTGATGCTCGCACCGTGGCGCACGACTTGCGCGAGCGCGGCTACCGCACGGCTTTCTTTGGCAAATGGCATCTCGCGGAGCGCGATCCGAACGCGCCCCTGGTGGGCGAAGCGCACGCGAAAACACTTGTGCCGCCGGAGCGCCGGGGAGGTTTCGAACTCTGGGAGGGTTTCGAAAGCGGGTTCTTGCTGAACGACCCATGGCTGCACGGCTCGCGGTTGCCGGAGCCTGTGCGCCTCTCCGGATATCAGAGCGACATTCTATGCGACCGCGCGTCCGCTTGGTGGCATGCTGCGGCGCCAAGCGAACTGCAGCCCGTCTTCTGCGTCATTAGCCTCGAGCCGCCACATCCGCCTTACGCCGCGCCGGCGGGCGGGGTGGGAGCTTACGAGCCGTCTGCGCTCGAGCTGCCGGCAAATGTCCCGCGCGGCGGCGAAATCGAAACGACCGCGCGGCGCGAACTGGCCGGTTATTACGCTCACATCGAAGCGACGGATCGCGCGATTGGACGCCTGCTCGGAACGCCCGTGCGCGACGACACGATCGTGGTCGTCACGAGCGTGCACGGCGACATGCACGGCGCGCACGGTTTATTTCGCAAAGGCTGGCCGTACGAAGAGAGCATACGCGTGCCGTTGCTCGTCCGGTTTCCAGACGCTCATCCCGCGGCGCAATTCCACGGACGGCGCGACGAACTCGTGTCGTTGCTCGATCTTGCGCCGTGGGCGCGGACGTGGGCGGAGAACACGCCCTTCGCGCTCGCTACCGGTGGCGCTCAGCGGATTTCAATGCCGAGCGTCGTCGCGCTGCCGAAACAATGCGACCGTCCATGGCGCGGCGTCCGCACCCGGACGCGAAAGCTGGTCATGGCGGATCCGGCCTCTTCGGCGTCGTCGGCTCGTCTCGAGCCTTGG
>CBINOT010000010.1:0-56507 GCA_966252355.1 uncultured Opitutus sp.
CCTCAAGCCCGTTTCGATGCCCGAACTCGTGAAGGTGGTCACGGATGCGGCCAAAGCGCACGACCTGAGCGTCGCGTCGCCCCGTTAGCTGGTACGTCGATGACCACCCCCGCGACAGATGCTGCGATGCGTCCGGTCGTGTTGCTCGTCGACGATGAGCCGGCCTTGCTCGATTCGATGCGGCAAGGCTTGGCCACCGAGTTCGACCTGGATTTTGCGGCTTCGGCCGAGGAGGCGGAATTGATGATGGCGACCCGCAACTACGACGTCGTGGTGAGCGATCACCTCATGCCCGGCGAAGAAGGACTCCAATTTTTGATTCGCGCAGGATCGCGCCGGCCGGCGACTCGGCGGATTCTTCTCACGGGTTATATGAACCCCGAATTGATCTCTCGGAGCGTGGCGGTCGCGAATCTTTCGTCCTGCTTGGTGAAGCCCATCCACGCCGCCGAACTGGCGAAAGCGATCAGGGCTGCATTGAGGTAAGGCAATTGGGGCGAGGCTCGAGCGTGCTCGCGAATCCGATCCCGATCTCGCGAAGGGCCGGTCGGAGCGATCACTGGGATCGAGGACGCGCTGCGTCTCGGTCACGACGCGCCTACGCCGCGTTTTCGACTTCGATTTTTCGGCGGCGCGCTCTCCGGCTTGTCGCCGAGTTTTGCCCGAAGATAAGGCGCGGTGGGACTCGACTTCACTTTGAGCAAGCCGCGCAGATCGCCTTGATACATGAGATCGCCTCCTTCGGGTCCGCCCACCGGGCCAAGCTCGATAATATAGTCGGCTTCCGCCAGCAGGTCGAGGTGATGCTCGATCACCACGACGGTATGACCCTGGTCGACCAGCGAGTGCAGGACCTTGATCAACTTTTCGCAGTCGCTGAGATGAAGGCCGATCGTGGGCTCCTCCAGCAGATAGAGATTTTTCGGGAGTTCGCCGCGGCTGCGTTCGCGGTAGGTGGCGAGGCCCGCCGCGAGTTCGGTCACGAGCTTGAGCCGTTGCGCTTCGCCACCGCTTAGGGTGGGCGAACTTTGGCCCAGCGTCAGGTAGCCCAACCCGCAATCGACCATCAGCTGGCACACCTGCGACAGCTGGGAATGAAAATCGAAGAACTGCGCGGCTTCCTCGAACGTCAGCTGCAGCACTTGACCGATGTTTTTCCCTTTCCAGGCAATGTCGGCCAGCTCCGCGCTGTAATGCGACCCACGGCAATCGTCGCACGGGAGATAGGTATCGGGCATGAACGCCATCTCGAGCTTCACTCGTCCGGCGCCTTCGCAGGTCGGACAACGTCCGCCTGTCGTGTTGAACGAGAAACGTCCCGCGGCGTAACCGCGAATTTTCGATTCGGGCAACGAGGCGAAAAATTGGCGGATCAGGTCGAAAATCCCCAGATATGTCGCCGGCGTGGAGCGCGGGGTTTTGCCGATCGGCGATTGGTCGACTTCGATGACCCGCTTGAAGACATGCGCCCCGCGCAGTGTGTCGAACGGCAATTGCGGCTGTTCACCGCTCGATTGGGCGGTGTCGTCCACAAATCCGGTAGCTTTCGCGTACTCACGACCCGTCAGGGTCGCTTTACGCTCTTTGATGGCGTGAGCGACCGCGGGTTGAAGGAGATCGCGGAAGAGCGTCGATTTTCCCGCGCCGCTGGGACCGGCCGCCATGATGAGCCGGCCCAAAGGCAATTTAAGATCGAAGTTCTTGAGATTGCGCAGCCGCGCACCGGTCAGCTCCAGACACGGGTGGAGCCGGATGTCCCCATCGGGCTTGTTTCGTTTTCGCCCTCGATTGCCAAAGCCCGATGGGGGCATCGGGCTCCACCGATGGACCTCGCGATACTCGCCGCGCAAGGGGTGCGGAATGCCTTTCGCGAGGAAGAGTCCGGTGAGCGATTTATCGCTGCGCTTGATTTCGGCCGGTGTGCCATTGGCCAAGATCTCGCCGCCGTGGACGCCGGCGGCGGGCCCGAGATCGATGATCCGATCCGCGTGGGCCATCAACTCGTCATCGTGCTCGACGACGAGCAGGGTGTTGCCCTTTGCGCGAAGCGCTTGAAGCGTTTCGATCAATCGATCGTTGTCGCGCGCGTGCAAGCCGATGCTGGGCTCGTCGAGGACGTAGAGCACGCCGGACAAATTCGAGCCGAGCTGGGCCGCGAGTCTGATCCGCTGCGCTTCGCCGCCGGATAGCGTTTCCGTTGGCCGGTCGAGCGAAAGATAAGCGAGTCCAACGTGATCGAGGAACTTCAGCCGCTCTTCGATTTGCGGCACGATGTCCTGCACGATCAGCTTCCCGCGTGGGTCGAGCTCGAGCGCGCGCAAGTGCGCCAACAACTGGGACGGCGTCGCACGCAATAGCTCCGGCAGCGAAAGCGCATAGCCGTTTTTGCCGCGGAGGAGCGTCGCAGCGAGTTTTCGTGCCCGCGTGGCATGCGTATGCTCCGCCACCCAGCGTGAACTCGGACCGCGGAAATGAAGCTTCACGGCTCGGCCGACACGGTTCAGGCGTGCGCCGTGGCACTCCGGACATGGCTGGCCGTCGTCGGAAACGTCATCGGGCGATTCAACGCCGAACTCGCGCAGACGCTGCGCCGGGTCGTCCTTTTCGTCCTCGCTTTCCATCTCCAGCATCCACGGGAAAACGCGGCCGTGTCCGCGGCAGGTTGGACACCAGCCGCGCGGTGAGTTGAACGAAAAGTTCTTCGGGTCGAGCTCGGGAAAGGACTCACCGGTTTCAATGTCCGTTCGCGTGGTCGAGAACCACGACAGGATTTCACCGCGTTCGGTGAGCAGGAAACATGCTCCTTTGCCGAGCTGAAGCGCGCGATCGAGTGCGCTCGTTGGCGATTGTTGCGCGGATACGCTGCGCGGAGTCCGAGCCCTTACCGCTTTTTCGCTAGGCACCGCCGGGCGTGCACCACCAAGGTTCGCCTTCAAATCCGCGACCACGACTTCAATGTCATGCTCTTTGTAGCGATCCAACTTTTCGAAGGCATCGACGCGGATAACCTGCCGGTCCGCTCGCATGAGCTCGTAGCCTTGTTTGCCAATCCACGTTGCGATCGGCTGATGGTGTCCTTTGCGTCCGCGAATCAGTGGAGAGCACAAATAAAGATGCTTCGCCCGGCGCGCTGCGGGCGTCGCAAGGACGCGAGCGAGCAGTTTTTTCAACTCTCCTACCGATAGCGGCGTGACGGGTTTGTCTGTGTCCGGGTGATGCTGGATGCCAAGTCGCGCGTAGAGCAGCCGAAGATATTGTGCCACCTCGGTGATCGTCGCGACCGTCGATTTCCGCGAGCCACGCGTAACCCGTTGTTCGATGGCGACGGTGGGCGGGATGCCCGTGAGGCGATCGATGGCAGGTCGCGGCAGCTGCTCGACGAACTGCCGTGCGTACGGAGACATCGATTCCATGAACCGCCGCTGGCCTTCGGCGAACACGATGTCGAATGCGAGTGTCGACTTGCCCGATCCCGATACGCCCGTGACGACGTTCAACTGCCGGTGCGGAATCGAAAGCGTGAGGTTCTTTAGATTATTCTCTCGCGCGCCTTCGATGCGGAGCACCGAAGCCGTTGCTGAGTTTTGGGTTTTCGGTTCTGCAGCCGCAGAGCGCGACTTGGTTCCGTAGGGTGCAGGACTTTCGGCCGCCATTAATAATGTAGCGGGTGTCCCTTCCACGGTTTCGGACTTCGCGAGTGCGTCTCGGAGGAATGACGATGTCTCGGTTTTCGCCGCGGCTATGTCTTCGGGCGTGCCTTCCGCGACGACCCGACCGCCCGCGGCGCCGGCTTCGGGCCCGACTTCGATAAGCCAGTCGGCCGACTTGAGCACATCGAGATTGTGCTCGATGACGATAACGCTGTGACCGCGATCGACGAGTGCCTGTAGCACTGAGAGCAGCCGCTTCACGTCGTGGCGATGCAAGCCCGTCGTCGGTTCATCGAGCAAGAGTACCGCGCCGGCGGAGGGAACAGCTTCCGGGTTTTGAGTTTTGGGCTTCGCGTTCGTCGACGCCCCGTCGGAGTTACCGGCGGCGAAACCGCTGAGATACTTCACCAGCTTTAAGCGTTGCGATTCGCCGCCGCTGAGGGTGTTCAGCGGCTGACCAAGCGTAAGATACCCGAGCCCGACCGAGTCGAGGGTCGCGAGCCGCGAGCGAATTGCGGCGTGCTCGGCAAATAGCGGCAAGGCGTCGCTGACGCTCGTCGCCAGCAGGTCGGCGACCGAGCGTCCGTTCCATTGAATTGCGAGCACCTCCGGCTTGAAGCGTCGGCTTTCGCAGACGGGGCAGGGGACGAAAACGTCGGAGAGAAATTGCATCTCGACGCGTTCGTAGCCGAGTCCCTGGCAATGGTCGCAGCGACCGTCTCCGCTGTTGAATGAGAAGGAAGAGGCGCTGAATCCGGCTTCTTGCGCGGCGGCCGTCTGCGCGAAGAGTTCACGAATCAACTCCCACGCTTCGGTGTACAGCGCTGGGTTCGAACGTGGCGTCCGCGACAACGGCGACTGATCGACGAGCACGATTTCGCTGAAATTGAGGTCGCTGGAAATCGATTCGATGGTCGCCGGGTCCTCGGTGATGAGGTGCTTCTGCGTCAGCAATCCCTGGTAGATGACGTTATCGAGCAGCGTCGATTTGCCCGAGCCGGATACGCCGGAAAGGCACACCAGCCGTTGGAGCGGTAAGCGGAACGAGAGATTGCAGATGTTGTGCTTCGAGGCGTTGGCGAATGTGAGCCACGGGGTCGCTGCGGCCCTAGATGATCCACTCCGCGACGCCGATGTCCGGAGACTCCGCCCAACATCGCGCCGCTTTTCCGGTGTTGGGATGGTTTCACGACCCGAGAAATACGCCCCGGTAATGCTCTTCGGCGAAGCGAGCATCTGCGGAATCGTACCCTGAAAAACGATGTGCCCTCCGCGGCTGCCCGGTTCGGGTCCCACTTCGATGACATGGTCGGCGGCGCGGATCATCGCTTCGTCGTGCTCGACCACGACCACCGTATTGCCGGCGTCAGTGAGTGAACGAATGATCGCGATCAGCCGATCGATGTCGCGCGCGTGCAAGCCCACGCTCGGCTCGTCGAGCACGAACAACGTGTCGACGAGTGAGGTGCCGAGGCAGCTCGTGAGATTGACGCGCTCGACTTCACCGCCCGAAAGCGTTTTGGACGGACGGTCGAGCGTGAGATAGCCGAGACCGACGTGTTCGAGATAGCGCAGCCGGGTGACGATCGAATCGTATGCCAAGTCGACCGATCGATCGGTTTGGAGGGGCGCGGATGTCCCGCCGGTGTGTTGCTGAGTCGCATTCCGATTACGCGATGTCGCGCCTCGGTCGCTTTGCACCAATGCCAGCAATTCGGAAACTGAAAGCTGGTAGAGCTCGGGCAGCGTTTTCCCCCGCCATTTCCAGCACAACGACTCGGGCTGCAAGCGCTGTCCTTTGCAATCCGGGCACGGATTGTATGCGCGATACCGCGAGAGGAAGACCCGGACGTGCATCTTGTACGTCGACTTCTCAAGCCAACGAAAGAAGCCCTTAATCCCGTACCAATATTTCGGCCAGGGCTTGCCGTTCTCTTCGCCGTACCCGGGCTCGCCGTCGACGATGTATGCCTGTTGTTCCGCGGTGAGCGACGCGAACGGAACGTCGGTCGGAATCTTTTTTCTCCGCGCAAACGTTCGTAGATCGTCGAGCGATTCGCGATACACCTGGCCTTCCCAGCACTTGATCGCGCCTTGGTCGATCGAGAGGGAATGATCGGGAACGGCAAGTCGGTAGTCGATTTCGATGACGCGTCCGAAGCCCCGGCATTTCGGACAGGCTCCCAGCGGAGAATTGAACGAGAACAGAGCAGGGGTGGCCGCGCGGAAGGTCCGGCCCGAACGCGGCGAGTGCAGTCCGCGCGAATAGTGTCCGACTTCAGCGAACACCGGCGCGCTCTGCGGCGTCGCTGATGTAGCTGGGGTCCTAGACCCCGGCCGGCCTCCTTCTGGGAGGCTAGCTCCACCAACGGCCTCGCGGAATACGTGCACCTCGCCTTTGCCGAAATGCATCGCGGCTTCCACCGCTTCCAAGAAACGCGGTTTGCTTTCCTCGGTGAGCGTGACGCGGTCCTGGGCCACGACGATGGCGGCAACACTTTTCAGCGGCGCGTCATTCGCGAGGAGGTCGTCGATTCGGTGTGCTGCGCTGGGAGCGGCGGCCGCGTTTCGCGCCTTGTCCGCCACCGCGGACGACGACGCCTGTGCGACCGGGACCAGCACGCGCACGTACGACTGCGCCTTCAGATTCTGCAGGATCTCCTTCCAACTGAGGTTTTCGGGCCGGACCACGCGGAAAGCGACCACGACCGTTTCGCCGCGATTCGCGGCGTGCGATTTCGCCCAGATCGTCTGCGGATTGTCGTCTTCGACCTTCTCGCCGGTTTCGGGATCAAAGCATTCGGCCACATGGCTGAACCACACTTTGCAGAAATCCGTGAGCTCCGTCATCGTGCCGACGGTCGAGCGCGAGGTCTTGACGGTGTTGGTCTGCTCGATCGCGATCGATGGCCGGATGTTCTCGATCGTGTCGACTTTCGGTTTGTCGAGCAGATCGAGAAACTGCCGCGTGTACGCGCTGAACGTCTCCACGTAACGACGCTGTCCTTCGGCGTGCAGCGTGTCGAAAACCAGCGACGACTTGCCCGCGCCGCTCAGGCCGGTGACGACCACATATTTGCCCAATGGCAGATCGAGGTCGAAGCCCTTCAGATTATTCTGACGGACACCACGGAGGCGAATGCACTCGAGCTTGGCTGGCGCGGACGCTGGATCGGAGGAAAACACTCGCCCCACGAAGTGGACAGACGCCAAGAATGCAACTCGCCGGCCCGCGTCTTTACGCGCTGCTGACATGACGCTGGCAGGAGCGCGCGGCGACTTGCGAAGGAGACGCCCGAGTTATGATTTTCACCCCTCGCGGCATCCGGAAGTTCGGCGGCGACGTACCTGAAACGCCGCTGCTTTAGCGCGGTGCTTTGACTTTTTCCGCCAGCGTCAATGTCGCGCCGGCCGCGCCGATTGCGTTCACCACCGCCGGTTCGGGCATCGTGTCGGTCACGATCGTGAAGCGCGATTCGAACGGCGCGGTGAGGCTCAACGCCTTGCGGCCGAACTTCGATTTATCGACCGCGAAAAACGTGCGTTCCGATGCGGCGATCATCTTGCGCTGGGCGGAGGCGATCAACGCATTGTAATTCCAAACGCCGTTTTCGGTGATGCCGGCAGCGCCGAGAATCGCGATGTCCGCGTGGGTCTGCTCGAACGATTGTTCGCAGAGGGGACCGACGAGCGCCCCCAGCCGGCCGTAAACGGTTCCGCCGCTCATGGTTGTTTCGGCATTGCCGATGTCGCCGAAAAGCGACGCGACCGGCAGGGAATTCGTGACGATCTGCAAGCGCTTGCCGGCGAGGAGGCGGGCGACGGCATAAGTTGTCGTGCCGCCGTCCAGGATCACCGTCATCCCAGGTTCGACCTGTTCGGCGACCAAGTTGGCGATGGCGAATTTCTCGTCGGCTTGGCGTTTGTTGCGGGCGAGAAAATCGTATTCCTGCGCCACGGCGTCGGTTTGAATCAACGATGCCCCGCCGTGATGACGATGAACGATCCCACGTTGCTCGAGGGTATCGAGCGCGCGCCGCACCGTCGAAACCGAGCCGCCGAACTTCGAGGCGAGCGTGCGAAGGTCGGCATAGGTATGCTCACGGATGAACTTTTCGATGAGATCGGTGCGCTGCTTGTTGGTCATCGAGCTGTGCCCACCAAACACACGAAAACCGCGAAAACTGCAAGGCAGCCCGATGAGCCGCGCGCGTGGCGGGCTCGAACGCCTAACGGGCGCGCTGCAGGCGCTCGAACAACGCCAAATACGCCTCGATTTGACGTTTGGCGTCGAAGGTCGAGCGCGCATAGTGGCGGGCCTCCGCGGCACGCGCGCTTCGGGTTTCAATGGAATCGTCCATGAGTCTGACGATGCGATTGCGAAACGCATCGCGGTCGTCGCGGGCAATCGCCCACCCCGTGCGGTCCGGGCGAAAACATTCCCGGATGCCTTGAGCTTCATAGGCGATCGCCGGCAGGCCATGGGCTTGCGCTTCGATCAGAAAATTCGAGAGCGACTCGCTCCACGAGGCGTGCACGGCCACATCGGCCGCGGCGTAGAGCGCCGTCGGGTCTGGGTGAAAGCCCACGAACTTCACGCGATCGCTCAATTTCGTCTCGCGGGCCAGCGCTTCGCAGCCGGCGCGCGCTCGGCCGTCGCCGGCGAGCCAGAGTTGCCACTCTGTTTTGCCGTCGAAACCCGCGACGATCTCGATCAATTCCCGCTGGTTCTTTTCCGGTCGAAACATCGCGACGCAAAGCAAGGCGAGCGTGCGCTCCGACGCGCCGAGCCGAGAGCGAAGCTGCGCGCGCCGTTCCGCCATTTGCGTGCGCGCGGCGTCGTCGGGTTCCGGCGGGAAAACGAGCGAGTTATAGATGACGTCGATCTTTTCCGGCGCGACGGAATAAGTCCCGATCAGCGTTTCGCGCGCCTCCTGGCTATTCGCCACCACATGCCGGACTTCCTGCAGCGATCGCCGAAAGCGGGGCGGCAGCGCTTTGCCCGTTCGCATGGTTCCTATGACGGTCGCGGCGGGAAGCGTTTGCTGCAGCTTGCCCGCATAACAGTTCGCCATTCGCCCCATGCAAAGAACGACGTCCGGCTGCAGTCTTCGGACGATGGCGCTCAAGCGCGGCGCAAACCAATCCAATCCCAGATCGAAAGGCTGGAGCGCAACGCGGCGCACCTTGCCGGCCACCGTCGCGTCCAATCGGCCTCCGGGACGAAACGTCAGGAGCGTCGTCTCGAGGCCGGCGTCCGCAAAGGCATTCGCGAGCAGAACCGATTGGCGCTCGGTTCCGCCGCTGCGCAGCCAATCCTGCACCACGATTATTTTCATTGCGGGCGCCAAAATAGGGGCGAAGGTTGGCGCCTCACGCGATGCGATCTCCGCTCAACCAATTGTTGCTGCGCTGGCTTGTGCTGGCGCTCGGCGTGATGCTGGCAACGAAGCTCGTGGGCGGAATCAAGTGCGACGACGGCATGACGCTGTTGGTGGTCGTCGTGCTGCTCAGTTTCTTCAATGCGATCCTGAAGCCGCTGCTCGTGCTCTTCACGCTGCCGTTCATTATCGTGACGATGGGGTTGGGCGTGGTGGTGATCAATGCCTTGTTATTTCTCTTCGTGGGACGACTGGTCGACGGCTTTCATGTCGCGAGCTTTTGGTCGGCGGTCGGGGGTTCGCTGGTGGTGAGCGTGACGAATTGGTTTGCGAGCGCATTCATTCGCAGCGCGCAAAAAGACACTCCGCGCCCGCCCGCTCCGCCGCGCGAGCCGCCGAAGCGCGACGACGTGATCGATATCTGAGGCGAGCCGTAACGGCGCCCAGAACATGGGCGAACCGGAATGACGGACTTTCCGTTTGACGTTGTTTCGAGCGTCGCGAGGTTGGCGAAATGGCTGAAACTACGGAATACGATCTCATTGTCATTGGTGGCGGCCCCGCTGGGTATGCGGGAGCGATTCGCGCCGGCCAATTGGGCAAGAAGGTGGCGTGCATCGAGCTCGAGCGCGCCGGCGGCACCTGTTTGAATTGGGGCTGCATTCCGACGAAGGCACTGCTGAAGAGCGCGGAGCTGTTTCGTTCGTTTCAAAAAGCCGAGGCCTTCGGTCTTGCCGCGAAGGATCTGGCCTTCGACTTCAACAAAGTCATGCAACGCTCGCGCGGCGTGGCCGATCAAATGGCCAAGGGCGTCGAATTTCTCTTTCGCAAAAACAAGGTCGATTACTTCGTCGGTCGCGCGCAGGTGACGGTGCCCGGCATGGTCGAGATCACCGAGGGCGAACACAAAGGGAAGTTTTTCAAGACGAAGAACGTGCTGCTCGCTACCGGCTGCAAACCGCGCCGGCTCCCGGATGTCCCGGTCGACGGCGAACGCGTCATGACCTCGCGCGAAGCGCTGGTGCCGCGCAAGTCGCCCCCGAAGTCGATCGTGATCATCGGCGCGGGAGCCATCGGCGTCGAGTTCGCTTACTTCTTCAATGCCTTCGGCTCGAAAGTGACCCTCGTGGAGATGCTGCCGCAGATTGTGCCGGTCGAGGACGAAGACATCGCGAAGGCGCTGCAACGCTCGTTCGAGAAGCAAGGGATGGCCGTGCACATCGGCACGAAGGTCGAAAACGTCCGTGTGAAGAAAGACAAAGTGGAGCTCACGCTCGTCAAAGAAGGCAATCCGACCGAAGTCGAAGCCGAGACCTTGCTCCTCGCGATCGGCGTGACGCCGAATCTGGACGGCGTGCTTTCGGCCAAGATGAAGCTCGAGCTGGAGCGCGGCTACGTGAAGGTAAACGACAATTACGAATCGAGCGTGAAAGGAATCTATGGCGCCGGCGATATCATCGGCCCGCCGTGGCTCGCCCACGTCGCTACCTACGAGGCGGTCAACGCCGTCGAAGCGATGTTCGGCCATCCTCATGGCGGTCGCGTGCGAATTTTCCCTGGGGCGACCTATTGCCAGCCGCAAATCGCGAGCACGGGGCTGACGGAGAAGGCGTGCAAGGAAAAGGGACTGAACTACAAGGTCGGCAAGTTTCCGTTCACCGCCTCGGGCAAGGCGGTCGCGGCTGGCGACTCCGAAGGTTTCGTCAAGGTCATCAGCGATGCGAAGACCGGCGAGATTTTTGGCGTCCACATTCTAGGCAATGAAGCGCCTGAACTCATCGCCGAGTATGTGCTGGCGATGAATATGGAAGGCACGGTCAACGAAGTGCACCGTTCGATCCACGCCCATCCGACGCTCAGTGAGGCCTTGATGGAAGCCGCCGCCGCAACCACCGGCGAAGCGATCCACATCTGAGATTGCGGATTGTGGACGCGGCTTGTGGCTTGCGGAATAAGGTAGTGGCCGTCGTGCCGACGGGCATCTGACAATGGCGGTCGGGACGACCGCCGCTACCTCTTCGTTTCGTGAAATACGGGTAGGGCGAACCGTCCTCGGTGAGCCGGCTCGGCGAAACGCCTCGCCCTACCGTCAGGCACGGGTGGGCTCAGTCATCATCCCCACTCCGCGATCGCCGCTATCGCTTCTTTTTCTTGAACGGCGCGGCACTGGCGCCCGTCGGTATCGCGCCGTCGGCTGCCATTTCTTTGATCAGACTCGTGAGGTAGGGGATCAGTTGTTTCTTGCGGCTGACGATCCCTTGGAGATCGAAGATCTCGTCTTGTTCGATGTGCGGATAGTTGACGCGGCGGATCACTTCGGGGTCGCCTTTGACGAGCAGCAGAGAGTTCTGCGTGTTGATATCGGTGACGAGCAACGCTGCAAAGGTGAGCCGCTCTTCGTCGCGCAGATCCTGGAGTGCCGTCGCGATCGGCTTGGCGTGTTGCCAGAAGTTGCCGAAGCCGAGTTCTTCGACCTGTGACACGGCGAAGCGTATGCCCTCCTCGTCGTAGATCTTGAAGTCCGAGCGGACAACTTTCGCGGGTGGCACCGCGAGGATCACCGAGCCGGAGTTGAAGATCTCGTCGGCGAGTTGTTTCGAGTTTACGCCCGCAATTTCCGCCAACCACGCAAGCATGATCGCGTCCTTGCCCGTCGTCGTCGGGCCGTTGAGGTGCAAGGTGTCGGAGATGAGCCCCGACATCATGATGCCGGCGATGTCCGGCGAGGGTTGAATCCCTTCGCGCCGGAACAGGTCCGCAACGATGGTGCACGTGGAGCCGACCGGTTCGTTGATGAACAGAATCGGTTGCGCCGTGTGCAACGCACCGAGGCGGTGATGATCGATGATCTCCGCGATCGTGACCTCCTCCGCGCCCGGCACGGCCTGGGTCATCTCGTTGTGGTCGACGAGCACGAGACGCGTCTGCACCGGCTTCAGCACGTCGCTCTTCGTGAGAATGCCGATGAGCGCGCCTTCGTCGCTGGTTACGAGCAGCGCATGCGCCGTCGTCGGTGCGAGCAGCTTCCGGATTTCGGAGATTCGCGTGTCGGCGCCCACCGTCTTGAAGTCGCGCGCGATCACGCGTTCGAGCGTGGACGCAGTCCGGACGACCCACGAGGTCGTCGCCGAATCGTACGGGCTCATAATGATGCTCACGCCCTTTTTTCGCGCGAGCGCGAGCGTCTCCGCATCGACTTCGAGATTGCTCGTGATGACGAGCCCCCGAATTCCGAGCTCGATTGCACGCCGCTGGATGTCGCGGCGATCGCCGACGATGATGATGGATTTGTCGGCCGGGATGTTTTCGCGAATCGAAATGCTCCAAAACGAGGTGATGTCCATCGTGCCCAGCCGGACGAAGAGCTGCTCGACGCGCTCTTCGTTGACGAGGTTGAGAGCGCGGCCGCGCAACGCGCGCGTGATATGAGCGAGCGAGGTGTTTACCTGCCGCATCAGGCGGGGTTCGCTCACCCGCGGAATGAAAATGCCGCCCAGGTGTACGAGCGAAACCGTCCCGCGAATCTGGCGGTCGTCGGATACCACCGGCAAAATGCGAATGCCGTGATGGTCGATGAGCTCGAGCGCTTCGGCGCAGGTCGCACTTTCCGTGACCGACACCACGTCCGGCGTCATCAAGTCATGAACGCGGGGCGAGACATCGCTGAGATAGAGCGGGAGCGGTTGGTTGAACCGATTCAGAATCGTATCGATGCGCGCATTGGAATTACCACAGCGTGCGGCGACGTACCCGCGTTCGCCTTTCGCCTCTTTGAAGGCCGCGTACGCGATGGCCGAGCAGATCGCGTCGGCATCCGGGTTGCGATGGCCGATGACATACGTCGGCGTGCGAACGGCCGAGGTCGTCGTCGGCGCGGGCCGGGTCGCGGACGCAGGGTGTTCTAAGCTGACGGTAGTCATGGGTCGCGGAACATGGACAGCGGCTAGCGGTGGGGGAAGCGGGAAATGGTCGTCTGGGCTTAAGAACCCAGAAGCGCCGAACCGATTGCGGCGCGGCGCCTCAGGACGAAGGTCTTGCCGCCCACCGTGACCTTGCTCAGGCGAGTGCCAAGGCAGCTGTTTTCGCCACAGTCCGGCATAAAACCATTCGGCACATGAGAAAACGCCGTCCGCGGACTGGACAAAACTTTCGGCGACCCCCTAGTTTGATCGAATGAAGGTTTATTTCGACGGCAAATTCGTCGACAGCGACGATGCGAAGGTGTCCGTGTTCGATCACGGCCTGCTCTACGGAGACGGTGTCTTCGAGGGCATCCGCCTGTATGGCGGCAACGTCTTCCGCCTCGAAGAACATTTGGAGCGCCTCGAGTACTCGGCGAAGGCCATTATGCTGCAGTTGCCGTTAAATCGAGAGCAACTGAGCTGGGCAACGTGTGAGACCTGCCGCCAAAATAACCTGACCGACGCCTACATTCGGCTCGTTGTGACCCGCGGCGTCGGTGACCTCGGCCTTGCTCCCTGGCTCTGTCCGAAGCCGTCGATGTTCATCATCGCCAGTAAGATATCCCTTTACCCTAAAGAGTACTACGATAACGGCTTAGCTATCGTTACGGTCCCTACGCGCCGGATCGGCCCCGCGGCTTTACCGCCGACAATCAAGTCGCTCAATTACCTCAACAACATCCTCGGCAAGCTCGAGGCGAAGCAATTCGGCGCCCTCGAAGCGATCATGCTCAACGAGCAAGGCTACGTTGCTGAGTGCACGGCCGACAACGTGTTCATTGTGCACAAGGGCGAGATCGTGACCCCGGTGGCGTCGCAAGGCGCGTTGCGCGGCATCACTCGCTCCACGGTCCTCGATATCGCGAAAGAACTCGGAATTCCGCTGCGTGAGACCGACATGACGCGGTACGATATTTGGTGCGCGGACGAATGTTTTCTGACGGGCTCCGGCGCCGAGGTTATCCCTGTTGTGAAGCTCGACGGCCGGGAAATCGGCGCGGGCAAACCGGGTCCCATCACGCAACGCGTGCTCGCCGCCTTCCGGAAGCGCGTGCTGGTCGAAGGTACGCGGATTTAAGCGGCCTTTACGGGTCTCGTTTAATCAGGGTGGGGTGCTGCTTTTCCGTCGAGGGGAGGAGTGCAAAATACCTCGTCGGGTGACCCGGCCCGCCGCAATTCGCAAGAACGCGATGCCTTACCACGAAGGGCGGCGGGGTGGGATGTGTGCCCCAAAAGAGCCCGGGCAGGTGCCCAAATGGCCGCGCCGAGCACGGCGTTCTGAATGCCGGGCGACGCCTCCGGAACGCGGATACCGCCTAGCTACGCCTCAAGTTTTCCTCGGGTGTCACGATTGCACTACTGGCGCAAAGCGCCGTGACGCCGCGGCGCATGCCAAAGACCATGTGCGCACACTTGCCAGCGTACGGGTCTATGGCATGTTCCGTGCAGAACATTTTTCCACTCCCAATGGCCAACCCGCTGAAATGCGATCTTTGCTCGAAGCCCGCGACGGTGCACTTGACGCAGATCGTGAATAACAAGGTTCACAAGGTGGACCTCTGCGAAGCGTGCGCTCAGGCCAAGGGCGTGACGGATCCAAGCGGATTTTCGCTGGCCGACCTGTTGCTGAAGGCATCGCTCAATCCCGAACCCGCCGTGGCGGCGGGAATTCGTTGCGAGCAATGCGGCTTCACGCAGAACGATTTTAAGAAGCACGGGCGTTTTGGGTGCCCGGCCTGTTACGACACATTCCGCGGCGTCGTGGAACCCATGCTCGAAGGCATGCACAACGGAACATCCCACGTCGGGAAGATTCCACACCGTGCCCTCGAACGTAAGTCCCTCTACGACCGCCTCACGAAATTGGAGCTCGATTTGACGGAAGCGATCAAGTCGGAGCGCTACGAAGACGCCGCTCGCACCCGCGATGAAATCAACCAAGTCAAACAAGCCTTCGGCTCGAAGCTCGCGCGCTAAACCGATGAGTATCGCCTCGCTCCTCGACTCGCATTCCGAACTGACCGATTCGGCGAGCAGCAAAACTGCGATCGTCCTCATGACGCGCGTGCGCTTGGCGCGGAACTTGGCCGGCACGCCTTTTCCGGGTTGGGCGAAGCCGTCTCAGCGCGAAGAGATCTTCGATCGTTGTCGCGGCGCCGTGGCCAATACGCCGGCCATGAAGCGCTGCTTCAATCTTTCGATCGGTGAGCTGAGCGACCTGGAAAAGCAGGTCCTGGTCGAGCGCCATCTCATCAGCCGCGAGCTCAGCGGCGCCAAGACCGGCGCCGGAGCCGTTATCAGCAAGGACCAGGCAATCTCGGTCATGGTCAACGAAGAGGACCACCTCCGGATCCAGGTCCTGCGCGCGGGCTTTCAGCTGAAGAAAGCCTGGAACGCCATCAACGAGTTCGACAGCTCGCTGGAAGACAATCTCGACTTCGCCTTTTCCCCGACGCTTGGGTATCTCACCGCCTGTCCGACCAATCTTGGCACGGGAATGCGTGCGTCCGCCATGATGCATCTGCCGGCGCTCGTCATCTCCAGCCAGATGGAAAAGGTTGTCCGCGCCGTGAACCAGCTCGGCATGGTCGTGCGCGGCCTGTTCGGCGAGGGCTCAGACGCCAGCGGCAGCATCTTTCAGATCTCCAATCAGACGACCCTCGGGGAATCCGAAGAGGAGATCATCAAGCGACTCACGAGTGTCCTCCAATCGATCATCGAGCATGAGCTCAACGCGCGCGAAAAGCTGCTCGAAGCCGATGCCGCGAAATTGCTCGATAAAATCGGCCGCGCTTACGGCATCTTGCAAAACAGCCATCTCCTCAGCTCCAGCGAGGCGATGAATCTCCTTTCGCTCATCCGGCTGGGTGTCGACCTCGGCGCTTTTCCGGACGCCAGTCGTTCCGTAATCGACCGCCTCTTTATCGAGGCACAGCCGGGCCACCTGCAGCATACGCAAAAGGGCGAGTTCGATCCTGCCCAACGCGATGTGCTCCGCGCGGCTCGTTTACGCTCCGAGTTTGCGAATTTCGTCCATCCGCATTTTAATTTCCCCAGTAACGACAAAAACTGACTGCCCCACATCTATTTACATGTCCCAAGAACCGATGAACAATTTCACGCCGCGCGCCCAACAGGTGCTGGCGTTGGCCCGCAAGGAGGCAGACCGCTTTCACCACAACTACGTCGGTACCGAGCACATTCTGCTCGGGCTGATCAAGCTGGGGCAGGGCGTCGCTGTCAGTGTCCTGCAAAAGATGGGGCTCGACCTTGAAACCGTTCGTGCCGCCGTCGAGAAACAAGTCGGCACCGGCCAGGAGACCAAGACTCAGAACAGCATCCCGTACACGCCGCGCGTGAAGAAGGTTCTCGCGCTCGCCGGCAAGGAAGCGAAGACGCTCAATCACTCTTACGTCGGCACCGAGCACATTCTGCTCGGCTTGCTGCGGGAGGGCGAGGGCGTCGCCGCCCGCGTGCTGAAGTCGCTGGACGTGGACATCGAGCGCACGCGCAACGAAATCTTGCGCGAACTCGATCCGCAATTCTCGGGCAGCGAGCGGGGCGAGCCCGGCGAAGAAGCCGCGGCCGGTACACCGCAGCGTTCGGGTCAGGCCGAGGATAAGAAGGAAGTGAAGACGCCCGCCTTGAAGGCGTTCGGCCGCGATCTCACGGAGCTTGCCCGCAAGGGCGAGATGGACCCGGTCGTGGGCCGGAAGAACGAGATCCGCCGCGTCATTCAAATCCTCTGCCGCCGCACGAAGAACAATCCCGTGCTGATCGGCGAAGCGGGCGTCGGCAAGACCGCCATCGTCGAGGGTCTCGCGCAAGAAATTGCGGCCGGCAACGTGCCCGAGATTCTGCTCGAGAAGAAAGTCATTACCCTCGATCTCGCGTTGATGGTCGCCGGCACCAAATACCGCGGCCAATTCGAGGAGCGGATCAAGGCCGTGATGGACGAGATCAAGCGCGCGAAAAACATCATCCTCTTCATCGACGAGCTCCACACGATCGTGGGTGCCGGCGCAGCCGAGGGCGCGATGGACGCGTCGAACATCTTCAAGCCGGCGCTCTCGCGCGGCGAACTGCAGTGCGTCGGTGCGACCACCCTGAACGAGTACCGCAAGTACATCGAAAAGGATTCCGCGCTCGATCGCCGCTTCCAGGCCGTGAAGGTCGAAGCGCCATCGGTCGACGACACCATTCTCATCCTCAAGGGCATTCGCTCGAAGTACGAGGATCACCACAAGGCGACCTTTACCGATCGTTCGCTCGAAGCAGCGGCCAAGCTCTCGGATCGCTATATCACGGGGCGTTTCCTCCCCGACAAGGCGATCGACGTCATGGATGAAGCCGGTTCGCGCGCGCGCATTACCGCGCTGAGTCGTCCACCGGATGTCGAGAGCCTGACGAAGGAAATCGAGTCCGTTTGCGCCAAGAAGGAAAAGGCGATCAGCGAACAGCATTTTGAGGAAGCGGCGAAATTCCGCGACCAAGAGAAGCAGCTGCGCGCGAAACAGGATCAAATCACGGAGCAGTGGAAGAAGCAGCGCGATGAAAAGCGCGTGTCGATTGACGACGACCTGATGATGCAGGTCGTCGCGGATTGGACCGGCATTCCGCTCTCGCGCATGGAAAAGAAGGAGAGCGAGAAGCTGCTCAGCCTCGAGACCGAGCTGCAGAAGGCGGTCATCGGCCAGGAACTCGCCGCGGTCGCCATCGCGCGCGCGCTGCGCCGTTCGCGCGCCGATCTCAAGGATCCGCGCCGGCCGATCGGCTCGTTCATGTTCGTCGGTCCGACGGGTGTCGGTAAGACGATGCTCGCGAAGCAACTCGCCGCCCAGATGTTCGGCAATCAGGACGCGATCATTCAGATCGATATGTCCGAATATATGGAGAAGTTCGCCGTGTCCCGTCTCGTCGGCTCGCCTCCGGGCTATGTCGGCTACGAGGAAGGCGGCCAGCTCACCGAGGCCGTGCGGCGCAAGCCGTATGCCGTGGTGCTCTTCGACGAAGTGGAAAAGGCGCACCCGGACGTCATCCAGCTTCTGCTCCAGATTCTGGAAGACGGCCGCTTGACCGACTCGCTCGGTCGCACGGTCGATTTCCGAAACACCATCATCATCATGACGTCGAACGTCGGCGCGCAGCTGCTGCAACGCCAGACGTCGATGGGCTTCTCCGCCGCGGCGGCGAGCTTCAACGACGCGGAGAAGATGCGTGAGAAGGTGCTGGAAGAAGCGAAACGCGTCTTCAAGCCGGAGTTCCTCAATCGTATCTCCGACATCATCTTCTTCCGTCCGCTTGAGAAATCGGACCTCACGAAGATCGTCGAACTCGAGGTGGCGAACTTCGGCAAGCGCCTGGCCGAGCGGAAAATCACGCTCGAATTCACGCAGGAAGCGAAGGATCTGCTGATCGAGAAAGGCTACGACGAAAAGTACGGCGCGCGTCCGCTGCGCCGGGCCGTCGAACACTATCTCGAGGATCCGCTCGCCGAAGCGCTGCTGCGCGGCGACGTGAAGGATGGCGAGCCCGTCGTCGTTTCGCGTGACGGTGAGAAACTGATCTTCAAACAAAAGACGCCCCCTGCTGCTCCTAGCGGAGTGGCCCAGTAAACGACGACTAACCGTCGCCCAACGAAACCCCGCCCCCCGAGAACAACGGGAGCGGGGTTTTTAGTTAGATGGCCATGAGCGGCGCACGCCGCCTCGTCGGCGGTGAGCAGCCCGGAAGCGGCCGGTTCGGCCTTGCGCGTTGGCCGCGGATCACGCGAATACTAATCCATGATCGTCCGGCTTATCGGCCTAGCGGTTTGCTGCGCCCTCACGCCCGCGTTGGCGCAGCCGTCGGCCATCCCGGAGGCGGAAACGGCGTACGTGCCGTCGCGCGATCGGCTCGCCGCCGTGATTGCGGCAGGGGAGAGTGGAGGCTGGGCGCGACAAGTCGCGTCGTTACGGGCGGCGGCGTTGCGGGCCTATGCGCGGGACAATCTCGTAGCCGCGAACGCTTGGTTTCATCTGTACGCCTGGGCGTCCGTGTTTGCCGAGCCGGAAGGCGCCTTCGCTTCGCGCTGGGTCGACAACGTCAACGCGGCGAAAGTCGGCCATCCGAACATGCGGCAGGATTTTTCGAATCGTCCCACGCCGCTCGGGAACGGGCTTTCGGCGCCGTTGCGTGCGTGGTTGATCGGCGATGCGGCGTTCAGCGACGAGTTTTTCGGAATCGTTTCGCCGCTGGATTACATGCCGCGCGTTTTCGAAATCCTCGACGGGCTGTATCACGCCGACACGCCGCGCTTCAAGGCATATTCGAAGTTAGCTCTCGCCATGGCGATCGTGTACGATGTCCCGCCGCCTCCGCAGTGGCCGCACGGCCAAGTGACGGCACGGGCGTTGCCGCGACAGTTTGGATCTCCGACCGATACCTTTGCTTGGTGGGTGCGGGAGGACCAACTGAGCCGCACCTATCACCGCTTGAAGAAGCTCGGCGTCGAGGATTTGAAATTTGTCGTCGATTCTCCCGCACCGTTGGCCGAGCTCGAATGGGCGCAGCAATCGATGGCAGTGCCGCTCAGCGAACTGCCGCGGCTCTACATGATGATCCGTTATCGCGTGGAGCGTGCGACCCACAACGAATACATTTGGGCGGCGCCGACCTATCGGCTGCCCGATATCCTCGCGACGGGCGGCATTTGCGCGGATCAGGCGTATTTCGCGACTGAGGTGGGCAAGGCGCATGGCGTTCCGACGTTGTTTTTTCGCGGGGCGGGCATGGCCGGGCGCCACGCTTGGTTTGGATATCTCGACGGCGAAGGCCAATGGCAGCTCGACGCCGGACGCTACGCGGAACGTCGTTACGTCACGGGATACGCTTTCGATCCGCAAACGTGGCGCGAGTTCAGCGACCACGAGCTGCAGTTTCTCAAATTGCATTTTCGCGCGCTGACGTCGTTTCGGCAGTCGCAGGTGCACACTGCCTTCGCGCAGGACTTGTTGTCGGCGGGCGACGCCGCTGCGGCAGCCGTCGCGGCGCGCAAAGCCGTCAACTACGAGCGGCGCAACCCGCAGGCGTGGGAAGCGCTGATCGCGGCCGTGCAGAAAAAAGGTGGCGATGCGAAAGCGGCCGAACTCGTTATGCGCGAGGCGGCGCTGGCGTTCCGAAGCTATCCCGATCTCGAAGCATCGTATGTGGAGCGTGTGGCCGAAAGCCTGCGCCTGCGGGGACAGTCGAGCGAGGCAGACGCCGAAATCCGCCACATTGCCCATAAAAATCAGGAATCCCGCGTCGATATCAGTGTGGGGCAGGCGAAGTCGATTTTACAGCGTTCGCTCGATGTTGAGACGTTCGAGCAACAGGTCCATACCTACAATTCAATCCTCGATACGTTCGGCCCCGGCGCGGGCATGACGTTCTTCGATCAAGTCGTCGTCGTTTTTGCGGAGCATCTGGTGCAGTTGCAGCGGAAGCCGGACGCCCTTCGGGCAATCGAACGAGCGCAACGCGTCTTGGGCGTCGAGGCCGGCAGCCAGCTCGAAGCCGAGCTCGGTCGTTTACGGCGCTACGTCGAAGCGGCGAAGTAAATGCGTCCAATCGCCGGCGCGTCTGCCTAACTTTGCAGAGATCCGAGACTCCGCGCGACCCGGCAAATTTCGAGCAGTCGCATAGAGCGGTCAAAGCGGGGCCGCTTCGATCGCGACGATGCACACATCGTCTTCGAAGACTCGGCGGTGGCTGTATTGTTCGACCTCCGCCAACAGGTGGGTGCAGACGTCCGCGGTTTGCAGGCCGCGGCTGCGCCGCAAAAATTCCTGCACCCGGGTTTCGCCGAACATTTGGCCCTCGCCATTGGAGGCCTCGAGCACGCCATCGGTGTAACCGAGAAACAAGTCGCCGGGCACGAATTGGCATTCGTGGCTCGTGTACGCGAAGTCCCCTAGCAGCCCGGTGGCCGGTTCTGGATCGGCGGGGGCGAGTCGCGTTACCGCGCTTGAGCTGGCACGGAGCACGAGCGGCGCCGGGTGCCCGGCGTTACCGTAGGAAAGGGTGCCCGTCATGATGTCGATCACGCCAAAGAAAACGGTGGCGAACACCGGCTGGCCCGTGCGCTCCACGATCGGCATCAGGCTGCGGTTGATTTCGGCGAGTACATGCGACGGATCGTTCGCGCGCAGCCCCATCTCTTCGACGACGCCCCGGACGAGCGCGGTCAGCAGTCCGGCGCGGACTCCGTGGCCCATGACGTCGCACACGAGTACGCCGCATTGCGTGTCCGACAGCTGCACAAAATCGAAAAAATCGCCGCCGAGGGTCGTCGCGGGCAGATAACGGTGGGCGAAGCGCAACGCGCTTGCGGCGGTGGGGACGCCGCGAGGAAAGACCGGGTACGGACGGGTAAGAAACGCTTCCTGCACCTGCCGCGCCATGCGCAGATCGGTCTCCATTTCTTCGGTGCGGCGTTGGAGTTCCTGCTCGGCCAGTTTGCGCCGGGTAATATCGTGGCTGATACCGACGAGGCCGGCGAGCTGGCCGTGCACGTCGTGGAGGGGAACTTTCGTCACCAACGACCACCGAACGTCGCCTCCCGCGCCGAAATCCGATTTCTCCTGGTTGAGGAGCCGGCCGCCGCTAAAAACGATCTGGTCGTCGGCCAATGCCTGCGCGCCCCGTTCGCCCGGGAAAAAATCCAGGGTGGTGCGACCCGTCGCACCGGCTTGGTCGTCCACGCCCAGCACTTCGAGGTGCGCACGATTGTTGAGGACGTACCGGGAGGAAAGGTCCTTCACGTAGAGACGGCTCGGGAGATTATCGATGATGGTCCGGAGCAGATTGCGTTCCTCGGTGAGTCGTTCCTCGGTCTGCTTCGCGTCGGTGACATCGCGCGTGAGCCCAAACGTGCCGATCATGCGGCCGTGTCCGTCGTACCACGGCAGCTTGGTCGTCGAGCCCCATACGCGTGTTCCGTCGCGCGAGGTGATGAGCTCGATCTTATTGATGACGGGTGTGCCGGTTCGGATGATTTCCTGCTCGTCGGCGAAAGCGCGTTCGGCGTGTTCGCGGGAAAAGAAATCGAAGTCCGTTTTGCCGATGCATTCTTCCGGTGTCGGCAGGCCCAACTCGCGGGCGTGGGCGATGTTATTCCGCACGATACGACTCTGCAGGTCCTTGAAGTAGATTCGGTCGGGAATCGTATCCATCAACACGCGCAGAATCGCCGAATCGAGCGCCGCGGCGTCGGCGATGGGCGGAAGAGGAGCGGATGCGTCGCTCATGACGGATGGAAAACGGTGGCGCAGGAAACTAACGGGATGAGCGATCAGCTCGAACCGCCAAACGATTGGCACCGAGTGGCGTCGCTCGCAAGCGCGGCGTGCGGGACATAAACTGCGGCGAATGGCGCGGCGATCAGGCCCGCGCCTCCTCGGCATCAGTTGTTGAAACGGAACAGCGCCACGTCGCCGTCCTTGAAAACGTAATCTTTGCCTTCGAGCCGATATTTGCCGGCGTCGCGGGCCGCCGCGGTGCTGCCGAGGCGCGTCAAATCGTCGTAGCTGACGACCTCGGCCTTGATGAAACCTTTCTCGAAATCGGTGTGGATCACGCCTGCGGCTTGCGGGGCTTTCCAGCCTTTCTTGATCGTCCAGGCGCGCACTTCTTTTTCGCCGGCGGTGAAATATGTCTGCAGCCCGAGCAGGGCGTAGGTTCCGCGAATGAGGGCTGAAACACCCGAGTCGTCGACGCCCAGGTCCTTCAGAAAGCTCTTTGCTTCCTCTGGCGACAGGTCGACGAGCTCGGATTCGATCTTCGCGCTGATCGGCACATACGCCGCGTCGTGGTGCGTTCGAACGTAAGCGGCGACAGCTTGGACAAATTTATTTTGCTCGGCGGTGGCAAGTTCGGCTTCCGCGACGTTGCAAGCGAAGAGCACCGGCTTCGCCGTCAGAAGCTGGAACAACTTCATCATGTTCTTTTCGTCGTCGGTCGCGACGAGCGTGTTCGCCGTCTTCCCAGCGTTAAGGTGCGGCTCGAGCTTTTGGAGCAACGCGACCTCCGCTTGCGCCTCCTTGTCGCCCGATTTGGCTTTCTTCTGCGTTTTGTCGATGCGCTTCGTGACGGCGTCGAGATCGGCCAGTACGAGCTCGGTCGTGATGACCTCGATGTCGCGCACCGGATCGATGCCGCCCATCGTGTGCACAATGTCGGAGTCTTCGAAACAGCGCACGACTTGGACGATGGCGTCGACCTCGCGGATGTTGGCGAGGAACTGATTGCCCAGGCCCTCGCCCTTGCTCGCGCCGGCGACCAACCCGGCGATGTCGACGAACTCGATCGCGGCCGGGATGACGACGTTGGTCTTCGCGATCTTTTGCAGGGCGTAGAGTCGCTCGTCGGGCACGATCACAACGCCGACATTCGGTTCGATGGTGCAGAACGGGTAATTAGCCGCCTCGGCTTTGCGCGAGCGGGTGAGGGCGTTGAAAAGGGTGGATTTGCCTACGTTGGGCAGTCCGACGATGCCGGCTTTGAGCATAGAAACCCGGCAACGTCGCTGGCAGCGGGGGGGCGGTCAACGGTAAATCTGGTCGCGTGGACGGCTGAGATCATCCGAATCGGCCGCGAAGCGGCCCCGGAGAAACGCGCCGCGGCCCAGCACCTCTGCGTGCCGAGGCTATGCCGGGTCCACGGCGCGAAGTTCGTTGTCCAGGGCTTCGCGCTGATCGAAGACGAAGCATTGGCCGTCGTAGTGTGCGCCGCCGCATTCTTCGAAATATTTGAGAATGCCACCGTCGAGTTGATGCACGTCCTTGAACCCGACCATTTCCAGATACGGACCGGCTTTCTCGCAGCGAATGCCCCCGGTGCAAAACGCGACGACCGGACGGTCTTTCATTTCCTCCGAGAGATTTCGCACGGCCGCCGGGAAGTCGCGAAACCGCCGGAGAGGCGGGGTCACGGCGCCGCGAAATGTCCCCCGCTGGACCTCGTAATCGTTCCGCGTATCGAGCAGCGTGATCGGGCGCCCTTCGTCGAGCCATTGCTTGAGGGTTCGGGCGGAGATCTTCGGTGTGGGGCGGCGAGCGGGATCGACGCCCGCTACCCCGAAGGCGATGATCTCTTTTTTGATCTTCACCAACATCCGGCCAAACGGTTGCTCCGCACTGAGGCTTTCTTTCGGCGCGAGATCGGCGAGGCCGGGAATCCCGCGCAGGGTGCCGAGCAGGGCGTTGACGTTCTCACGCGTGCCGGCGACGAAGACGTTGATGCCTTCCGTACTGAGCAAAATCGTGCCGCGCAACTGAGCGTCTTGCGCCACCTTCAGCAGCCGTGCGCGCAAGGCGACGAGATCGTCGAGCGGCGTAAACTTATAGACGGAAAGGTTGACGAAGATGGACATGGCTGGCCCGCCCGGACAACACACCTAAACCGGAAAAACTCAAGGCCCCTTCAGCCCCGCGAAACAGTCCGCTCGATCGTATTCGATTGGGGGCGGCGCTGCCGCCGCTCGATATATCATTGGCGGGCGACTTAACCCATCCGGTCGTGCGAGGCGGCATATAGTCGACGTCCATGTTCGCGGGAGAAACATATGAGACGCTGCCGCCTTGCCAAAGTGCGGCATCCGCGTAACGGTTCGCCCGTGGCTCGAATTCTTGTCATCGACGACGACCAGCCGATGCGAGAGGTGATGGCGGCGATTCTTACTCGGTCAGGCCATACCGTGGTCTGCGCGACGAATGGACGGGAAGGGAAGCGATGCTACAGTGAGCAAACTCCCGACCTGATTATAACGGACATCATCATGCCGGAGGTCGATGGCCTCGAGTTCTTGCGCCAGATGCGATTCACCCGACCGGCCATTCCGATCATCGCCGTCTGTGGTAATCCCACCCAAAGCGGATTTCTCCAAATGGCGAAAATCCTCGGCGCGCGAGACACCTTGTTGAAACCGTTCGGCGCCGAGCAACTCCTCGACGCGGTCAACGCCGCGCTCGTGCCGCGATAAACCGGAGAACGTGCTCCGCTGGAGGCGTCGGACTACCCGCCCAGACGCGTCGAACGAACCTCCCGCGCCGATGGCTCGGCGCCGGAGTTGATCGCGGCTCAAAATAGCTTTCCGCTCGCGCTTCGTCTCGACAAGTCCGCGCTCCCGTTGCAATGAGCAGACGTGGCTTCGCATGCGACCCTCCAGGATGTCGCCGATCGCGCGGGCGTGCATCGCTCGACCGTCGCGTTGGCGTTGCGCGATCATCCGCGCATCCCGCTGGCAACGCGTCGGCGGATTCAGGGCATCGCGAAAAAGCTCGGGTATCGCTTGAACCCCCTCGTGGCGGCGCTCATGCGCGCGCGCCGCACCGGGCGATCGGTGAAGCACGTTTCCATCGCGTTCGTGACCGATTACCCGACGCGCTACGGCTGGCGACCGCAGCATCACGATCGGCCCGATTTCTTTCCTGGCGCCGTGCAGCGAGCCAAAGATTTCGGCTATCAGCTCGAGCATTTCTGGTTGCGCGAGCCGGGAATGACGCCGGCGCGGTTTTGCGACATCCTCAGCGCGCGGGCGATCAATGGCCTCATCATTGGCCGCCTCCCGCCAGGCTGCCACGAAATGAATCTCGAATGGGATCGCTTTTCCGCCGTGGCGCTGGGGATGACCTTGCGTTCGCCCCGCCTGCATCATGTGACCGAGAATCATTTCGAGACTGCGTGGCAGAGCATGCAGCAGTGCCTCGAGCGCGGCTATGAACGCGTCGGCTTCGTGTACTCCGAAGCGAACGATAGCCCGCGCGTGGGCGATCGCTGGCTTAGCGCGTATTTAGGACAGCAACTAAAGCTGCCACTGGAGCGCCGTTTGCCCATGTGTCCCGGGATGCCGGCGGACGAACCGACGTTTGCGCAATGGTTTCACCGCGAGCGACCCGATGCTTTGCTCGTGAACCACGGTGGCCCCGTGCGACGGTGGTTGGCGAATCTGGGTCGGAAGGTGCCCGACGACGTTGGACTTGTTGAACTCGAGGACCATCCGGAGACGGGCAGTGCCGGCATTTACTATGAGCCGGCGAAGATCGGCGCGCTCGCCGTCGAGATGCTCATCGGTTTGATGCATCGGAATGAAACCGGCGTGCCGGTCGATCCGCATGAAGTGCTCCTGACCGGCGAGTGGCGCGAAGGGGTAACGCTGCCGCCGCGACGCTAAGTTGTCGGGCCGCAGCCTTTGCCGGACGCGCCCGAACGATCGCGGGTCAAGGGTTGCGCCAAAGGCGGCCATCGGCATAGTCGACGATGCGCGCAAGGGGGCCGTTGTCCGTCGCCAGGGCCCCGCGTGTGCTTTGTTTCACCGCATCCGCTTCTCCGATCATGACGCTTTCTTTCCGCCGCATTCTAGGTCTCTTGGCGCTTTGCGGTTCCCTGCTCGCCCATGCCGCTACCGGGGCGAAATCCGTGTTTAATGTCCGTGATTTTGGGGCGGTTGGCGACGGCGCCGCGCTCGACACCGGCGCGCTCAACCGGGCAATCGGTGCGGCGGCCGCCGCAGGTGGCGGCACCGTTTATCTGCCGCCCGGCAAATATCTGACGGGCACGGTCGAATTGAAGAGCCACGTCACCTTGGAGATCGAAGCCGGCGCGACCATTTTGGGGAGCGAGAATCCCGACGATTATCCATCGACGAAGAGCGTGTGGGGCGACGACACCGAGATGATGGCTCCGCTGATCTTTGCGGCCGACGCCGAGAACATCACCATCACCGGCCGCGGGACGATCGACGGCCAAGGCGCGATTTGGTGGAAACGCGTTCGTCTGAACGAGCCGAAGAAATTCCCCCCTGGCCCGCAAACCGACGAGGACCGTGCCGAAGCGCGCAAGATGTCGCGCGGTCGTCCGCACCTCATCCGGCCGATTCGCTGCAAAGACGTCCTGATCGAGCATGTGAACCTCGTGAACTCCGCCGAGTGGAACGTTCATCCGATGCTCTGTGACACGGTGCGCATCGACGGCATCACGATCACTGCGCCGGCCACGAACGCGCACAACACCGATGGCATCAATCCTGAGGCGTGCCGCAATGTTCAGATCGTCAATTGCCGCATCGATACCGGCGACGATTGTGTCACCTTGAAATCGGGGCTCAACGAGCTCGGCCGAAAAATGGGCCGCCCGGACGAGAACATCACGATCGCCAATTGCGTCATGTACCACGGGCACGGCGGCGTGACGATCGGCAGCGAAATGTCCGGCGGCGTTCGCAACGTCGTCGTGGCGAACTGCGTGTTCAACGGCACCGACATCGGGATTCGGATCAAATCTCAGCGTGGCCGCGGCGGCGTCGTCGAAGGCGTCAGCGTCTCGAATGTCGTCATGGTCGACGTGCCTTCCCCCTTCACCATCACGACATTTTATGGCGGCGGGGATAAGCCTGAGGATCATTTCCCGGTCGGTGAAGGGACCCCGCGTTACCGCGACATGCTGTTCAGTGACATCACTGCGCGCGGAGCGAAAAACGACGGCTCGATCACGGGGCAGCGCGAGATGCCCATCGAAAACATCACCTTCCACAACGTGCATATCCAAGCGGAAACCGGATTCACCTGCACGAACGCGAAAGACGTCGCCTTTCTCGACTGCGTGATCGATACGCAAAAAGGCTCGGCGCTGACGCTGAAGAATTCCACGGACATTGAAACGTCGCGCTTGCGCACGAAGGTGCCGCACGACGGCGCGCCGCTGGTCAAGGAAGGGAAGTAGGCCGATGGCGATCACGACACCGACGGCGTCACGTTCAATCGGCACGCTGCCTTCCAACCACGCCGGCGGCAACTTCCGGTGGGCGATTTGCGCCCTGCTATTCTTCTCGGTCGCGATCAATTACATCGACCGAAACATCATTAGCATCCTCAAGATGCCGCTGAGCAAGGAGCTCGGCTGGAGCGAGTCGGACTACGGACACATCGCGGCGGCCTTCCAAATTGCGTACGCCTTCGGATACCTGCTGGGCGGGCGTATGATGGATCGGATCGGCGTGAAGCGCGGCCTCCCGATCGCCGTCGCGCTTTGGAGCGTGGCGGCCGCGGGCCACGGTTTGTGTGCGTTGCTGGCCCCCGGCGCGGTTACCACGTTTTCGCTCCCTTGGATCACAGCGGCGTCGCGCGTCATCACGTTTACGCTGCCGTTGACGGTGCTCGGTTTCATTTCCGCGCGCATCATGCTCGGCTTGGCGGAAGGCGGTAATTTTCCCGGAGCGATCAAGACCGTAGCGGAGTGGTTCCCGGTGAAAGAGCGCGCGCTGGCGACGGGCCTATTCAACGCGGGAACGAATGTCGGCGCGATCTTGTGTCCGTTCGCCGTGCCACGGATTTATGCGGTGTGGGGTTGGTCGATGACCTTTTATGTCACAGCCTCGCTTGGCGTGGTCTGGTTGGCGGGTTGGTGGTGGCTTTACGAGAACCCGGACCAACATCGCCGGCTCTCGGCGTCGGAACGCACCTACATCCGCGGCGGACAACCGCCCATGGCGCCGACCTCGCTCGGCGTGCCATGGTTTTCGCTGCTCCGCTATCGGGCGGTGTGGGCTTATCTCGCGGCGAGCATCTTGGCGGGCCCGATCTGGAACATCTACATGTTCTTCCTGCCGGATTTTCTCCAGAAGCGCTACCACCTCGAACTTGCCGCCATCGGCGATTGGACCGCGATGTTTTACGTGATCGCTTCGATCGGTGGAATCGCCGCGGGATGGCTGCCGGGATATTTACTCGGTCGCGGCTGGACGATCAACGGCGCGCGCAAGACGGCGATGCTGTGCTGCGCGATCGCGGTGGCGCCGATCTTCCTCGCGCCGCACGTTCCTGCGATCTGGTTGACCGTTCTCATCGTCGGCATCGCCGGTTCGGCGCACCAGGGATGGTCCGCGAACCAATTCAGCTTCGCATCGGACACGATGCCAAAAGAATGGCTCAGCTCGCTCGTCGGCCTCGGCGGATTTGTTGCCTATTTCACCGGCGCGGTTTGGGCCGAAATCATTCCCTTCGTGTGGAAACGAACCGGCAGCTACTCGTCGATTTTCGCGATCGCCTCGATCATGTACCTCGTGGCGCTGTTCGTCATGCATCTGCTTGTGCCTAAAATCGAACCCGGCAAATGGGATTTCAAGTCGCGAGCCCCGGGTGGCTCCGCTCCGGAGGCGGCACGATGAAGCGTAGCGATTCAATCGGCGGGCGATGCACCGCGCGGCGGCTCTTGGCGATGCTTGCGGTCGTCGTTGCCTTTGCGGGTGTCGCACGCGGCGAGCTGCAGAAAGACATCGAGTATGGTCGAGCCGGCGGAGAACGGCTCCTGCTCGATGCGCATTCGCCCGATGGCGCTGGGCCTTTTCCCGTCGCGATCTTGGTGCATGGCGGCGGCTGGAGCGGTGGCGATAAGAGCGGCAGCAATCGACCGGGCGACGGCGCGGATATCTCTCCGTGGTTCGAGACGTTGTCCGCCGCAAACTATACGTGGTTTTCGATCAACTATCGCTTGGCGCCGAAACATCGCTGGCCGGACTGCCTCGACGACCTCAACACCGCGATCCGGTGGGTCAAAGCGCACGCGGCGGAGTTCAAGGGCGACTCTAGCCGCATCGTATTGTTTGGTCACTCGGCGGGCGGCCATCTCGTGATGTACGCAGCGACCGAAAAGAACCCGGCCACGCGCGTCCAAGCCGTCGTGGGTTTTGCTCCGGTCACCGATCTCGTGTCGGATTCCGAGCGCCGGGGCGGGCTGAGTCCTTCGCTGCAGAACCTTTTCAACCTGCCGAAGGAAATCACCGACGACGCTCGTCGCACGCTGCAGGACGTCTCGCCGCTTGATCACGTGCACGCGGCGATGCCGCCCATTCTTATTGTCCACGGCGATGCCGACAAGACCGTGCCGCTCGCGCAGTCGACGGCGTTTATCGCGAAGTTGAAAGAAGCGGGCGTGCCGGCGGAGCTCATCACCCGAAAAGGCGTGCCGCATTCGCTCGTCGCCGGCGAGAAGGTCGATGCCACCTACCAAAAGATCATGCTTGAATGGCTACAACGCGCGCTGGCGCCCAAGGCGAAGGAAGGAACGCCAAGCGCCGGCCCATGATCGTTTCGCACTCGATTCCGACGCCCAGCGGAAGCGCGGCAGTTCCCTCGACGATGACAGCAAGCTCGCCTGTATGGCTCGCTGACGTGGGCAACGCGACCTATCGCAACCCGATCCTTTTCGCCGATTACTCCGATCCGGATGCGGTGCGCGTCGGCGACGATTATTGGCTGACGTCCTCGAGCTTCAGTCACGTCCCCGGCCTGCCGATTCTGCATTCGCGGGACTTGGTGAATTGGACGCTCGTCAATCATGCGCTGCCCAAGCTGGTGCCGGTCGAGCATTTTGCCCAACCGCGGCACGGCGGGGGTGTGTGGGCGCCAGCAATCCGGCATCACGCGGGGAAATTCTGGATCTATTATCCCGATCCGGACTTTGGCATTTACGTCGTGACGGCATCCGATCCGCGCGGACTGTGGTCGGAACCGGCTCTCGTCTGCGGCGGCAAAGGCCTCATCGATCCTTGTCCGTTCTGGGACCAGGATGGCCGTGGTTATTTGGTGCACGGCTGGGCGAAGAGCCGAGCCGGATTTTGCAATCGCGTGACGTTGCGCCGCCTCGCCGACGACGGATTGTCGGTACTCGATAGCGGTCATACGATCATCGATGGCGGCGACCTTCCGGGCTGGCACACGATCGAGGGTCCGAAGATCTATTGGCGTAACGGCTACTACTATATCTTCGCGCCTGCCGGCGGCGTGGCCGAGGGTTATCAAGCTGTCTTTCGCGCTCGTCAGATCGAAGGCCCATACGAACCGAAAATCGTGTTGGAGCAGGGGAGCACGCCGATCAACGGCCCGCATCAAGGCGCCTGGGTCGACACGCCGAGCGGAGAGCATTGGTTTCTCCATTTCCAAGATCGTGGCGCTTTTGGCCGCGTCGTTCATCTTCAGCCCATGTCCTGGGCCGCGGACGATTGGCCAAGCATGGGCGAGCCGGGAACGGGCGGAACCGGCCAGCCGGTGTTGCAACACGCGAAGCCGCGGCTGCCGGTGCAACCGACCTCCGCTCCGGCGACGACCGATCGCTTTGCCGGGCCGGTGCTCGGACGGCAGTGGCAATGGCAGGCGAATTCCGAAACCGATTGGGCGTCGCTCACGGCGCGCGTTGGCGTACTGCGATTGCGCGGCGTGCCGGTGGCGGCGAGGTCGTTGTGGCACGCGCCGAACCTCCTGCTGCAAAAGTTTCCGGCGCCGCGTTTTGCCGTCACCACGCAGCTCGAGTTCGCGCCGGCAGCAATCGAAGACGAGGCCGGGTTGATCGTTTTCGGATATCATTACGCATGGGTCGGGCTGCGCCAAACGACGGCCGGCTTGCGG
Source organism: uncultured Opitutus sp. (assembly GCA_966252355.1). Classification (GTDB taxonomy): domain Bacteria; phylum Verrucomicrobiota; class Verrucomicrobiia; order Opitutales; family Opitutaceae; genus ER46. Next base: position 31,413 of record CBINOT010000010.1, read on the forward strand.
CTCGTATTCGTAGTCTGCGCCGCAGCGAACGAAGGGGGTCGTGAAATGGAAAACCTCGCGGTGCCCGCGCCGAGCAACACGGTGTCGCTGCGCGTCAGCGTCGCCGAGGATGCTGCGTGCGATTTCGCGTATAGTTTCGACGGCGTGGCGTTCACAAGCGTCGCGATGCCATTTCAGGCGACAGTCAGCCGCTGGGTCGGCGCCAAGGTCGGGCTGTTCGCCCGTGCGGCGCACGAAACCAGCGCACGCTGCCATGCCGATTTTGCGGGTTTCAAGATAACGGCGAGCTGAGGCGCATCGGCCGACGCCTCCGGCGTTTTTTATTTCGCACGCTGGCCGGCTCGTCGCGTCCAAACGCCTCAATCCGGTCAGACGCCGCTTGAAAGTTGCCGGGTTTTTGTGCCCTCATCGCGGGCATGCTGCAGACTCTCCGGATCCGCAATCTCGCGCTGCTCGAAGAAGTGTCGCTCGACTTCGAAGCGGGGTTTACTGCGGTCACGGGCGAAACCGGCGCGGGCAAAAGCATTCTGCTCGGCGCGCTGAGCCTGCTCGCGGGCGAGCGCGCCGATAAAACGATCATCCGGCAAGGCGCGCCCTCGTGCGAGGTGGAGGCGGCGCTCTTTTTCGAGCACCCCAAGAACATCGACGCTATCCTGACGAGCCTGGAACTTCCGCCTTCCGAGGACGGCGTCGTGATTCTCAAGCGCAGTCTGCCCCGCGACAAAGCGCCGAAGATGAGCGTAAACGGCAGTTTGACGACGCTGGCCGCGCTGCAACAACTCGGCGAACACTGGATCGACTTTCACGGGCCAAGCGAGCCGCGCCGTTTGCTCAAGGCGAATTGCCAGCTCGAGCTACTCGATCTTTTTGCGCGGGCGGGCGACGCCGTCCGCTCGTACGGCGAGAAATACCGTGCGTGGCGCGAGTTGGTCGAGGAGCGACGCCGTCTGGCGGAGGAAACGAAGCTTTCGTCGGATCAAATCGATTTCCTGCGCCTGCAGCTCGCGCAGATCGATGCCTTGGAGCTCACCGACGAGGCCATCGAAACGCTGGAGCGGGACTTCCAGCGCATGACCCGTGCGCAAGAGCTGATCGAGTTGTCCGCCACCTTGGCAACCGGCCTCGCCGGCGACGATGGTGTGCAGGCGCGGGTGGCCTCGCTGTTGCGCGATGCGCGCGAGTTGGAATCGATCGACGCGGCGAGCAAGCCGCTGGCGGATCGCTTGTCGACGGTCGCGGTCGAGTTGAACGATCTCGGCGCCGAGTTTTCCTCGCTCGGGCAGCAATTGCAGTTCGATCCCGACCAGGCTGATGCGCTCGCGGCCCGCATGAATACCTGGCTCGAGCTGAAGCGGAAGCATGGCAGCGACGTGCGCGCCGTCGCTTCGGCGCGCGACGACATGCGGCGGCGCTTGGAGGTGCAGGGCGATCTGGAGGGGACAATGGCGCGGCTGGACCAAGCGATCGCGAACGCCGAACGAGCCGCGCGCAAAGAGGCGCAAACGCTGCGTGCCGCGCGCGAAAAAGCGGCGAAGGAACTGGCGAAAGTCGCCGGCAAGAGCATCGCCCAACTCGGTTTCAAAAAAGCGGATTTCCAAGTGCGGCTAATCCCGTTGGCGCAACTCGGGCCCATGGGCGATTGCGAAGCCGAGTTTTTGTTCTCGCCGAATGTCGGCGAAGCCCCGCTGCCGTTGCAGCGCATCGCGTCCAGCGGCGAACTCGCGCGCGTGATGCTCGCATTGAAGACCGTGCTCGCGGACCTCGACGACGTGCCGTTGCTGGTTTTCGACGAAGTCGACGCCAATGTCGGCGGCGAGATCGGGCGGGTGGTGGGCGAGAAGATGGCCGCGATCGCGCACAATCACCAGGTCCTGTGCGTCACGCATCTGCCGCAAGTTGCCGCCCAGGCGGGCTGCCACTTCGTGGTCACCAAGGACCAGTCGAAGGACCGCGCGGTCGTGAAAATCGACGCGATCCAAGCGAGTCGCAAGGCGCGGGTCAGCGAGCTCGCGCGCATGCTCGGCGATCGCAACGCCAAGAGCGCTTTGGCTCACGCCGAAGAGCTGCTCGGGTAGCCCTGGCGCGCTACCGTGCGTTCACCCACGCGGCGAGCGCCGGCGGCAACGGCACGCGGGCGCGCTTTTCGGGCGAGGTGCAAACATGCTCGGTCCGCACGCGCGCCGCGACTTTTTCGGGCGTTCCCCGCCGGACAATTTCGAAGTGAATCGCGAACGAATTTTCCGACTGCGGTTCAGGTGTCGCGGTAATGCGAATGGCATCGCTGGGTTTAAGCGGCCGCAGGTATTCCGCTTCGCTCTTGGCGATGGGCACGATGATGCCGTTTCCGCCCAGCAGGTCGTTCAAATTCACGCCGGCGGCGGCTAAGGCCGCTTCATACGCTTCGTGACAGAGCGACAGGGTGCGCGCGAAGTAAACGACGCCCGCAGCGTCAGTGTCCGCGAGCCGAATCGTGCGCTGATAACTGAAAGGCATTTGTGACGAAGAAACACACGAACGGCGCGAAAGGGGAGCGTTTTTTGCCGACGGCGTGCACGTGAAACGAGGCGCCGCGGAAACGACGAGGATGGAATTTTTCGTGTACTTCGCGGGTTTCGTGCTTCCTTACTGCGTTCGATGACGAAGAACGAAATCGCCGACATTCTGACCGAGATCGGGCTGTTGCTCGAGTTGCAGGGCGAGAATCCTTTCAAGGTTCGCGCCTACCAGAGCGGCGCTCGCGCCCTCGAGGCGATCGAGGAGAGTGAGCTCACCCGTCTCATCGCCGAGAATCGCCTGCAGGACGTGAAGGGGATCGGCGACGCGTTGAGCAAAAAAATCGTCGAGCTGCATACGACCGGTCGATTGGAGTTTTTCGAAAAGCTGAAGGCCGCGGTCGAGCCCGGGCTGGTTGAAATGCTCGAGATCCCAGGTTTGGGTCCGAAGAAGATTCGGGCGCTCCGCGACAAGCTCGGCGTCGCGAGCATCGCGGCACTCACGCAGGCTTGCGCCGACGGCAAGGTGGCCGAGCTCGACGGCTTCGGGGCCAAAACCCAGGAAAAAATTCTCGCCGGCATCAAGAATCGGGAAGCCTACGGGCGCCGCCATCTGTGGTGGGACGCATGGGCGCTGGCCGAACCGATCGTGTATGGCCTCCGTGCGCTGCCGCAAGTGAAGCGCGCCGAGGCGGCCGGAAGTTTGCGCCGCGGCATGGAAACCGTCGGCGACATCGATTTCATCGTTTCGGCGACGGACGTTGCGCCTGTGGTCGACTGGTTCGTCGCGATGCCGGGCGTCAAGGAGGTGACCGCCAAGGGAGAGACGAAGGCGAGCGTGCGTTTCGAGAATGGCCTGCAAGCGGATTTGCGGATCGTGCCCGATGAGCAATTCGTTTTCGCCCTGCACCATTTTACCGGCTCGAAGGATCACAACGTCCAGATGCGCCAACGCGCGCTCGCCCGCGGGCTCAGCCTGAGCGAGTGGGGCCTCGTGCCGGCGGAAGGCAAGGGGACGGTGAAAGAAAAGGTCGGTCGCTCCGCCCCGTCCTCGGCGTCCGCGACCGCATCCGCCGCGGCGTCGATCGGCTCGGAGTCCGAGCTTTTTGCGGCGCTTGGGCTGCGCTTCATTCCACCTGAGTTGCGCGAAGGCATGGGCGAAATCGAGGCCGCCGAGCGCGCGGAATTTCCGCGGTTGATCGAGGCGGCGGATTTGCGCGGCGCGTTTCACAACCACACCACCGCCTCGGATGGCCGCAACACGCTCGCCGAAATGGCCGCGGCCGCCGACGCGCTGGGATGGGAATATCTCGGCATCGCGGATCATTCGAAATCGAGCTTCGTGGCGAATGGACTCGCCGAAGAGCGGCTGCGGCTGCAGGTGGAGGAAATCCGCGCATTGAATGCCTCGCAGCGTTTCCGCACGTATGTTTTTGCCGGCACCGAGTGCGATATTTTGCCCGATGGCCAGCTCGACTACGACGACGTCACGCTCGGTCAGCTCGATTACGTCGTCGCCTCGGTGCATAACGTGTTTTCGCAAGACGAAGCGACGATGACGCGTCGGATCGTCCGCGCGCTCGAGCATCCCTGCACGATGATGCTGGGACATCTTACCGGGCGGCTCCTTTTGCGCCGCGAAGCCTACCGCGTCGATGTCGCCAAGGTCATCGACGCCGCCATCGCGAACGGCGTGATCATCGAACTGAACGCGAATCCGTCCCGACTCGACATGGACTGGCGGCATTGGCGCAAAGCCGCGGAGCGTGGACTCCTTTGTTCGATCAATCCCGATGCACACGACACCTTCGGGCTTGGACACGTCCGGGCGGGAGTGAATGCGGCGCGCAAGGCGGGACTGACCCCCGATCGGCTCTTGAACGCCAAGCCGCTCGCCGAAGTCCAAGCGTATTTCGAGAAACGCACGGGGCCCGTTCGCACTCGCCTGGCGGGTGGGTGACTCACGATGCACGGCTTTTTATTGAGAATTACGAAAAGGAGTGACGGTAGGGCCGATTTGATGTTGGCACGAGCGCGGCCCGCCAGGTGGGGCGCTACCTCGATTGGCGAAAGTCACTTCTTGGGGAAATGCTCGATAAGTAAGAAGGTTCTGCCCAGCGCCCTCCAACTCAGGGCGGTAACGGAGTGCCGCCCTACCTGTCGGCGCCGCTCCCCCTCCGCAGTTGCACCGGGCTGGAGTTTGGCAACTGTGGGGACCATGCGTCTGCACTTGGAGAATGCGACGGCGGGCGATGCGGCGGCTATCGCGGCCTTGCGTTTGGCGGTCGCGCGGCAGCTCACGACGACTTTTGGGCACGGCAGCTGGTCGCTGGCTACGGACACGGAAGCCGGCGTACGTGCCGATATCATGGGCTCGCGCGTGATGGTGGCGCGCGAAAGCGGAAACGTGATCGCAACGCTGCGACTCTCGGCGCGGAGCCCGTACCTCCGAGAAATTGCGGCCTTCACGCCCGTGTTTCGTGCGTTGTATCTGACTTCGATGGCCGTGTCGCCGAAACGGCAGCGGCACGGTGTCGGGCGAGCCTGTCTGGCAGAGGTGAAGCGGATCGCAATGGGATGGCCCTGCGATGCGTTGAGACTCGACGCCTACGATGCCGCAGCGGGCGCCGGCGATTTCTATCGCAAGTGCGGCTTTCAAGAAGTGTCGCGTGAACTTTATAACGGGACGCCGTTGGTATTCTTCGAGCAGGTGTTCGCCGAGTATCACGCGCAGACCACCTTCAGTCCGGCCGGATCGACCGCGGGCATGCCCGACGATATTGCGTGAGACCGTCGTGGCGCGGTCTGAATCCGATCTCGCGGACCGGCCGGCGACATCGGAAAATTTCCGTTTCGACCGGCGCCGCGAAATCGGCCTTGCACTTTGTCGCGGTCGCGTTTGCCTCTGCGAACCTGATCGGAGAGATGCCTGAGTGGCCGAAAGGGGCGGTTTGCTAAACCGTTGTAGGGGTTTAAATCCCTACCGAGGGTTCGAATCCCTCTCTCTCCGCCACTTCAAACCGCGGCCAACGGTTATTTTACCGGGCGCTATCTTCACACGCCGGGACTGACGAGGGATGAGAACCCGGGTTCGACGGAGCGAGCGCAGCGAGCGGAGATGGGGCGCGCGAAGCGCGAGTGCGAAGCACCCCGACCTGGTCGGGCCAATCCCTCTCTCTCCGCCACTTCAAACCGCGGCCAACGGTTTTGTCCGGCATGGGCTAGATGTAGCTGGGTCGAAGAACCCGGCCCGAATAAGCCGCGACGGCGGGGTGAGGAGGCCCGGCCCTACAATCGAGCGCGAATCAGCTCTCGTCGTCCATCGGACGTTCGAGCTCTTCGCGACACTCCGACATCACGCGCAGCCAGATTTCACGGAGATCGAACAAGCGCGGCATCGCTTCCTCCCGCCATGCTGCGACAGTGGCGTGGTTGGCGACCGCGTCGCCGTTCAGCAAGGCGAACGAGCCGTTCAATGCACTGAGCGCACGCTTGAAGAGACTGACGGCCATCGCGTAGTCGCCGAAATCCAGCGCGTGAATCGCTTGCACCGCGTGGTCTTCGCCAGCGTGCAGCGACGATTGGAACGACACGGCGAGCGATTGCGGCACATCGTTCGGCAACGACGCGAGCGCCTGCCAACTACGATTCAGGCCGAGGTAAATCGCTTTCGTCGCGATGAAGATCGGGTTCTTGTGCAGCGTGTAGACGTCTTGCGGGCGATCGAACTCCTCCTCGTCGTCGTCATCGTCCTCCGCGTCGGCGACATCGCTTTCGTCGGTCCAATCGTCCTGGCTCCAATTCATCTTCTCCGCGACTTCGTCCAGCCGCTCGGCGCTTTGTTTGCACGCCTCATAAAACTGCAAATAGCGAGCGATCGCGTCGTCTTGCTCCCGCAGGTACCGTTCCCAGTCAAATTCGTTCCAAGCCAGATCGCCGCGATCTTCCCATTCGAAATCCGGACCACCGTCAGAATCGAAATTGCTCATTCGGTTGGCGAAAACTGAGTCCGGCCGCATCGGAAACGCAAATAAAAAGCCGGTGCTTGGGAACCTGCTTTTGCGGGTTGAAGACACCCCGGTTGCGGCCCTACGTTGCGCGGCTCGAATGGCAGAAGTGACTCATGAATCGGTTATCTTTACCGGCCACGTGCAAGGCGTGGGTTTCCGCTATGCCACGTTGCAAGTAGCCAAGGAATTCGAGGTAACCGGGTTCGTCCGGAATCTCGCCGACGGACGGGTGCAGCTCGAGACCGAGGGTGCGCCGAGCGAGATCGATGCTTTCGTCGCCGCCGTGGAAGAGAAGATGCACGGCTACATCCGCAAAACCGAACGTTCGCGCAGCCGGCGGCCGGCTGAGTTTTCCGGGTTTACGATCCGGTGAGCGGCGTGGCGCCCCTGTTTCGAGCGCGTATGCGGCTTGCTTTCGCCGCGGCGCATGGATCGTGAGCCCGCTTGCAACCCACGCCGCCGCAGAGCCACGCCTTAGCGAAGGTTAAGGTCCTGCGGAGAGTCAGTCTTTGACAGGCGATGCGCGGGCTGTGTTTGCTGGCCCTTCAATGATCGCGAATTTCCCGTTTCTTCTGCTCGCCATTGCCTTGCTATGGCTTCCGCGATCTTGGATGCGCCGTGGAAAATCGCTGTGGCGCATCAAGCGGCGGCCGACCGGCGGCTTGGCCGCGCCGGCGCAGGATGGTCAGAGCCTCACGTTTCGGCGGGAATTCGCGAATGCCCGCAACTTCTTCGACCTCTTTCGCGGGTTTGTCGGCGCGGTCGCGCTTTTCGGCGGGCTCGGCATGGATGCGGCGCTCGCTGCCGGTCCGGACGCCACACGCGCCGATGCGCATCGTGTCCTGGGAATTCGCGTTGCGATCCTCTTCGTGGGGCTGCTTCTGCAGACGCTGCGCTACGAGCGGAAGCGCTTATCGCTCGCGGCCCCTGTGTTCTATATCGCGGGAATCACCGCGGTGGTGGCCACGCCGCTCGCCGGCTTGAGCGCATTCGCCATCGCGTGGGCCGTGAGTCCGATCGCGCCGAACGTGCAGGGCTTTCTCTGTGTCGAAACCGCCGTGCTTGGGCTGTTGGGCGTGTGGCTGAATGGGATCGGTCTCAGCACGATCTTGGGCTGTGTGTTGTGTTTCACGCCCGTGCTGCTCAGCTTGCTGACGCGCCGCCCGCTGATCGTTTTCTCCCGGCGCAATGCCAGTCGTCGTTCGGACGTGTGAGTGGCGCGAGCGGAAACATCTGGATCGGCGCCGCGCGCCCTCGAACGCTGCCCGCGGCCATCGCGCCGGTGGTCGTCGGATCGGCCCTGGCGTATCACGATCGGGCCTTCGACGCGGTGGCGGCGGCAATCTGCTTGGGCTTTGCGTTGTTGATCCAGATCGGGACGAATTTCGCCAACGATTATTACGACTTCGTGCACGGCGCGGACACCGCCACGCGCGTTGGGCCGCGCCGAGCCGTCGCGGCCGGTTTGATTACTCCGGGCACCATGCGTCGCGCGATGATCGTCGTCTTTGCCGTCGCGTTCCTGCTCGGACTATCGCTCATCGCCTGGGGTGGGCCGTGGCTGCTCGTAATTGGCGTGGCCAGCGTCCTGTCGGGCATCGCTTACACCGGCGGACCATGGCCGCTCGCGTATCACGGGCTCGGCGACCTGTTTGTCTTTGTTTTCTTCGGGCTCGTCGCGGTAACGGCGACGTACTTCGTCCAAACCGGACACGTCACCTTCGACGCCGTGGTGGCGGCCGTCGCGATCGGTCTTTTGGCCGCGAATATTCTCGTCGTGAATAATTATCGCGACGTAGAGACGGACGCCGCGGCGGGCAAACGCACGTTGGTAGTGAAGCTCGGCCGCCCGGCGGCGCGGGTGCAGTTCGCCGGCTCGCTGGTCGGCGCGTTCGCGGTGGCGGGATGGTTCGCGCTCCGGTGGCGTTCGGCCTGGCCCTTGTTGCCGCTCGCGCTGGTGCCCATGGCCCTCGCGCATGCGCGCCGCTTGCGCGAAAGCAAAACGCCCAACGAGCTCATCGCTCTGTTGGGCGCGACCGGAAAGCTGCTGGCGCTCTACGCGTTGTTGTTCGCGCTCGGCGCCGTTGCTTGAAGGCGTCTGCCCGGCCGACGCCCGAATTCGCCGCGCTTAGGCGCCGACGTGCGCCGCGAGCTTCGCCTTCAGCGCCGGCTTCGGCATCATGCCGACGAGCGTTTCCGCGACCTGACCGCTCTTGAAGAGGATCATTGTCGGGATGGCACGGACGCCAAATTCGGCGGCGACGGCGTCATGCTCGTCGATGTTCACCTTCGCGATCTTCAACTTGCCGTCGAGCTCGGTCGCCAGCTCTTCCAAGATCGGAGCGATCGCTTTGCACGGTCCGCACCAGGGCGCCCAGAAATCGACCAGCACAGGGGTCGCGGACGCATTGATCGTCGTCTTGAAGCTCTCAGTGGTGAGGTTGGCGATTTTGTCGGACATAGAGATAGGGAATATCAAAAGCGTAAACGCCATGATCGCAACTTCCGCAACACCGCAGCGTGGCATATTCGCTCTCGCGCTGCGCATACCGACTGCGCCTGGCGGTGGTGGTATGCCCCCGTGCTATTTGGAAGAAGCGGGCGAGACGCCCACGTTCACGAAATGACCCTTGCTTAGCGCGGCGTCGCCTTGTGCAGGATTTCGGCGAGTTCCGACGGCTCGACCTGCTCGAGCTGTTTGCGGCGCGCTTTCAATTCCTCGAACGTTTTCACGACCGTCTCGGTCATGCGCTCATGCGTCTCCGCCGAGCCTCCGACGATGGCGAATTTCTCGCCGGTCGTGATGCGCTTGTGCCCGTCTTGATTGTCGAGGCCGAGGCCAAGCAATGCGGCCTGTGCTTTGCGGGCGGGCTTCTTTTTCTTCGGAGTCACGGCGTCACCGTGGCGGCGGCTACCGGAGTTTCAAGTGGGTTTTCCACCGCCTCGACCGTAATGTCCGCAAAGGCTTCGTCTTGACGGACCCGGAGTTTTTTCAACCGCGTGAGCTCCAGCATCGCCAAGAAGGTCGCGACGAGGCGGCGCAGCGTCACCCCTTCCGGGAAAAGCGAAGAAAAAACAAAGCTGCGCTCGGTCTGCGTGCGCGTGAGCAGCCATTCCATCTGATCCGCTACGGTCACCACTTCGTCGTGAATTTCACCGACGACCAGCTTCTCCGCCAGGCGGCGCAGGACGATGTTGAAGACGTTCCACAGCTCGATCCGGTCGACATTGCGCAGCGGGCGATCGTTTTCTTCGGCCGACAGCGAAGACATGTACCGCTCCATGAGGTTCTGCCGCGTTTCGGCGAGCATCGCGAGCTGAGCGGCGGCTTCCTTGAATTTCTTGTACTGCAGCAGTTGATGTACGAGTTCCCAGCGCGGATCGACCTCTTCTTCTTCGGCATTCGGATCAACGGCGTGCTGGCCCTTCGGGAGGAGCATCCGGCTTTTGATCTCCATCAGGGTCGCGGCCATGACGAAAAATTCGCCGGCCACATCGAGATCCAGGTGCTGCATCGCGTGCAGCACCTCGAGATATTGCTTGGTCACCGACTCGATCGGAATGTCGTAAATATCGAGCTCGTTTTTGCGAATGAGGAAGAGCAGCAAATCCAGCGGGCCTTCGAAGACCTGGAGCTTGATGCGATAATCGGCGTCGGGAACCACGCGTCGATGCTTGGGCGGGCGCCCGACGCCGCAACGGAAAAATCGGCGCGGCGGCAGCGCTTTGGTTAACCGCGAACGGACGCGAATAAACGCGAATTACGCTCGGCCGAAATGAAGACGTCGCAGCTTGTCCCCGGATCGATGTAGCGCGGGGTCTCCGAACCCCGCCGTCGCGCGTGCAACCTCCGTCTAGAAAGCACGTCCATCCGCCTCTCCATCTTCGAACGGAACGGCGGGGTTCGGAGACCCCGCCCGACATCGTGTCGTTACGACCTGCGCCGCAACGACGCCACGAAGAAGCCGTCGGTGTTGAGCCGGGCGGGTAGGATCGTCAGTCCGTGCGTTTGCGGCGCGAAGCCGAAGGTCCGCGCGAAGGGCGCGATTTCGAACTCGGAGTGCGAGGCGAGGAACGCCTCCACCACGACGTCGTTTTCCGAGCGTGCAACGGAGCAAGTCGCGTACACCAGCCGTCCGCCGGGCCGCACGAACGTCGCGAAGCGGTGCAACAATTGGCGTTGAAGGGCGGAGCGCTCGTCGACGAGCGCCTGCGTTGTCACCCACTTCAAGTGTGGCGAACGTCGCCACGTCCCGGAGCCGCTGCACGGCGCATCGACAAGCACGCCGTCGTAACCGCTCGTTTCGGGTTGCACGATGGTGCGGACGTGGCGGAGACCGGCGCGTGCCACGCGCGCGCGCAGTTCGGCCAAGGCGGCCGGACGAATGTCGTAGGCGTCGACGTTGCCACCGGGCCCGAGCAATTGCGCCAGCTGAAGCGTTTTGCCGCCCGCGCCGGCACACGCATCGAGCCAACGCCCGCCCGCCGATAAGCCGATCGTTTCGAGTAGGAGTTGGGAGCCGAGATCCTGCACCTCGATCGCGCCGCGTTGATAGGAGCCGGATTTGGTGACGTCGACATCGTCGAGCATCCGCCACGCGGATTGCAGCGCTTCCGCTGGTTCCGAACGCCAGTCGCGTTCGCCAAACTCGGCGGCGACCGTGGCCGCGTCTTCGGTTTGCAATCGAAGCCACAGCGGTGCGCGCGCGAGCTGGGCTTCCAGTTCGTTCGCTTCGAAAAGAGCAGGGCACTCGCGACCCATCCAAGGTGGTAACAGCGCCGCGGCGTCGGCCTGCAAGAACGCTGCCCGCTCGCGCAAGGTCGACACCTTGGGCCAATCGCTCGTCAGTTCGGCGCGGTAGGCGCTCGTATCACGCGTTTCAGCCGCCAGCCAGGCGGCGACGCGAGCGGCTCGCGCGGGATCGGGATCGAGCAGTGGTTCGATCCAAGGCAGATGGCGCAGCGTCGTATAAATCAGCTCGCGATAAAGCCGGCGGTCGCGCGAGCCGAAGGCTTTGTTTCGGCCGAGCAGCATTTGAATCCGCGCAGGCAACGCCGCATCGCGCCGCCAATGCGGCCGTAGCTCGGCGAGCAAGCGCAGAAACGTCTGCTGTTGGCTGGAAACGACGCTCACGGGGATCGCTCGCGTACCGTCCCCTGCCCGAAAACCTCCCGGGTTCCGCACCATTTTGCGCGATCGGTCGAACGCCGCCCCATTTTCACGCAATCCGTGGCGTTCGTAGCTACGATTTCACGAAGCGATGGCATCGGTAGTCTCGGGCCTTCGCGTTCTTGGCGGTTAATCTACCCCCGCTTCAGAAGCGCACGGTGTCGATCTGAATGCTGAAGCCGAAGCCGCTCTCGCGCTGCCGCCCCGAATACAGACTTACGAGGTACGAGATCCGCCACGTGTTCGCGAGGTTGTGGACGATGCCGTACGACTGCTCGGTGAAGCGATGCTTGCGCTGGTCGTAACGGAGCTGAGCGAGTGCGTCGAACTGCTCGTTGATCCGCGCGCGGCCGTCGATGAGATAGTCCTCGAGTTGGTGCCGAAGAAAGTTGTTCGCGAAGCGCAAGGTCCAAGCTCGGCCATCGCGGATCGTGATGCCCGAGTTGAACTCGCGCAGGGTGAAGGTCTGTGGGGCGAAGCTGCTATAAAGTCCGAACTCCAGCCAATGCGTCGGCATCGCTGCCAGCTCGGCGTGGATTTCGGAAACATCGCGTTCGCCCGGTCGCCGTTTGAAGCGGAAATCTTCCGCCACGTTCAGCGTCAGCAGATCGCGCGGGCCCGTCTGCGGATCCCGGGTCTGCAGGGTATTGTCGAGCGAGAGCCGTAGGGTGTTCGTCGCGCGGAGATCGTCGATATTGCGCACATCGCCCAAGCCCAGCGGCTGAAGGTAGGTCGAGAACGTTTGCCGGTCGATCGGCGGAATCTGCATCCGACCTCGATCGGCCTTCGGAATGTAGCGATAGCTCAGCCGCGGTGTGAACAGATGCCGCAGTCCGTCGATGTGCCAGGCTTCGTTCTTGTACGCGAAGGTCCCGTTGGCATGCAGCTCCGCATCGGCACCGAGTTCGCCGAGCGCACGCGTATAACTTTCGCTCCGCACGACGCCGTGCGTGTAGTCGTAATGCGTGAAGCGGCCGCCGACCACCGGCGTCACGGTCAGCCAATCGCCGTTCGCGATCGGCCGGATGAGCGAATAGTAGGCGTCAAAGCGAGTGCTGCGGAGCGTAGTTTGCGCGCCATTCGGTAGGGGAGAAATGGCCGTCCAGGTGTCGTCAGGCGCCACGGATCGAACGGGAGCGGCCGGAAACATCGGTCCGCCGATCGGGCCCGCCACTAACATTAGCGAAGGCATGCCTGGGGCTGGCTCCTCGCTTAGCACGGCGATGCTCCCATTGAACCGCTGGTAGAAGCCGCCGCCCACCGCCATCGGCATGACGTCGAAGCGGATTTCAGGCAGTCGCCGTTGCACGATCTCGAACGAATTTGGCTCGAACCGGGCAAACACCGACGCGAAGGAATTTGGGCTCACGTAGGTTGCTTCGACGAACGTGTCGGGCTGCTGCACGGGGAAGAACAGCCGCGGACGAAAATCGCGCAGGACTTCCGAGTCCTTCCACCAGTTCAATTCCGCGGTGAGCGAGAGCCGGTCGGTGACCAATTGCTGATGCTCCCATTCGACGAAACCGCGATTTTCCGGCACCGGCCGGCCGAGGACATCGAATTTTTTGTCGCCGTGGTCGTTGATATACCCGCTGCGAAAGAGTCCATGCAATTGGTCGGGGTCGGCGGGATTCGTGTACGAGCCCGAAGGCCCGAGGAGCAAGCCGCGCGCCGTGTAATAGCCGAGATCGCCACCGAGGCGAACTCCGGGGGCGACTGGCAAATGCAGTCCGCCGTCGATGTAGGCGCCGAGGGAGCCGCGGTAGCCGCCCGTCATCGTCACAAAGCCCAACAACGGGTCGGAGAGGCTTTGTTGAAACTTCGGAAACGGCAGCGGTTGCAGATCGCCGATGCCGACCTGCGCCGCATTGGTGCGAATGCGACGTCCCGTCGACGAGAGCGTGATTTCCTCGGCCATCGCCGTCGGCTGCCACGGGCCCGGCTCGCCGTAGGTGATGCGCGCATGATGGACCGTTACTTCGTCGCGCGAGCCGCTCGCCGAGTCGCCGGAGATATAATAGGGGTAACTGCCGACGCGGATATGCTCGGCGGTGAACGATTGCTTTTGGCGGTGCAGGACGACGCGATCGGCGAGGAGCCGCAACACGCCACGCGTCGCGACGACGTGCCCGCTCGCGGTTGCGACGTCCTCCTTTTGATTGTAGCGGATTTCGTCGGCTGTCAGCAGCAGGTCGACGTCGCGCAAGACGGCGTGGCCGGAGAGGATGGTTTCGGTTTCAGAAAGCTCCTGCCTATCCGCCGTAATTTCCAGTTTCGCCGGTGGCGCGCCATGCAACGCAGCGACGGTGGCTAAAAGCACGAAGGTAAGACGACGTATCACGCGCGGAGCAAAGTAGCCCGCTCTGGCGCAAGCAAGCCTCTGTACGACGCTGGAAACATCGGGGAACTCGCGCTCGCTCAACAGGTCGAGCGCGGGCTCGAACGGATTGATGTAGGGGGTGTCCGAACCCCGCCGTACCGCTCGTCCTTGCGAAGGCGTGCAATATTAAACTGCCAATTCGGGCGGAAAGCGCGACGGCGGGGTCCGGAAACCCCGTCCTACATTCCAACCTCGCTTACAATCGCCGGAACTATGTCGCACATTTCGCTTCTGTGCCGCCGCGTCGGCGCGCAACGTCTTTCTGCCATGCCAAAATCGAAGGTCCGCCGGTCCTCGGCCGTGCACGAAATGTCGGAACTCCGTTCGCAGGTGCGCGAACTCGGCGCCGCGTTAGGACGTGTCATCACGCGTTTGGAAGGACCCGAAACGTTCGCGACGGTGGAGCGTTTGCGCCTCTTGGCCAAGGCGCGGCGAGCGGGCGACGCCACGGCCGAGCGTCAATTGGCGGCGACGGTCCGGTGTCTCTCCGCCGCCGACGCTCTGAATCAAGCGATGGCCTTCACGCTGTATTTCGAGCTCGTGAACCTGGCGGAAGAGAATTTCCGCATCATGCTGCTCCGCCGTCGGCGCGCCGAACACGTCACGATGCCAGGCACGACGCCGCCGATGCGGGAGAGCATCGAGGAGGCGATCGTCGAATTGAAAGGCCAGGGCGTGACGGAATCCGAGATGCAATCGCTCGTCGATCGACTCGCGATCGAACTCGTATTCACCGCGCATCCCACCGAGTCGAAGCGCCGCACCTTGCTCACGAAGCTGCGGCGGCTCGGCGAAATCTTGCGCGAGCGCGAGCGGCCGGAAATTGCGCGCGATCCCATGCTCCTCGAGTCGGATTGTCTCGAACGCGAGATTGCCTCGCTTTGGCTGACGGACCGCAGTCGGGTCGAACGTCCCGAGGTCCTCGACGAAGCGCGCACGGGGCTGTGGTATTTCGATACGACGCTTTTCGACACGCTGCCGCGGCTGCAGCACGATTTCGAGCAGGCGCTGGCGCGCCATTATCCTACCGTGAAGCCGCCGCAGCGTTGGCTCACCTTCGGCAATTGGATTGGCGGCGATCGCGATGGAAATCCGAACGTCACCGCCGCCGTCACGGCAGAGGTGCTGCAACTCAGCCGTCGGCTCGCGCTCGAAAAAATGCGCCTCGCGGCGCGCGAGTTGGCCCGCTCCCTGACCGTCAGCGATCGTCGCGACGAGATCGCGCCGGCGTTGAAAGCCGAGGTTGAAAGGGAAGGGGAGCTTTCGCCGCATGTGGCCGAGTTGCGCAAGCGCTACCCGCATGAAACGTACCGGCTCGTGCTTGGCTTGCTGCGCGAGCGACTCGCCAAGGCGGTTGGCGATCTGCGAATGATGGAGCTGGGCGTGGACGCAGACGACCGCTCCGTCGAATCGAAATGTAGGGCGGGGTCTCCGAACCCCGCCGACACCGGGACTGGCGATCACGTCACAGCGACCGAGGTTCATGTCACGCAAGACCCGGGCACGCAGCCCCTCCGGAACGCGGCGGGGTTCGGAGACTCCGCCCTCCATCAAAACGGCGTGCTGACGCGGGCCGATGTGGCCGCCACGCTCGAGCAGATTCGCGCGAGCCTCGCCGCGGGCCGGGGTGCCCTCTTGATCGGCGGAGAACTCGCGGTCGCCACGCAACGGCTCGAGGTGTTCGGGCTGCACACCGCCCGGCTGGATTTGCGGCAGCATTCGAGTCAACACGAGGTCGCCGTCGCGGAGGTCCTCGGTCGTCCGGATTATCCGCAACTCCCGGAGACGGAGAAACGCGAGCTGCTGTTGCGCAGCCTCGCCGAAGCGCGGCGCTTGTCCGGAGCAGCCATCGCGCGGTTTTCGCCGGCCACGCGGCACGTCCTCGAGCCGCTCGGACTCGTCCGCCGCGCCCGGGCGCTCTTCGGTCCGGAAGCGCTGGGCATCTACATCATCAGCATGGCGGACGATATCTCCGACGTGCTCGAGGTCGAGCTACTCCAGTCCCTGACCGCGACCGCGCTGCCGATCGCGCCGTTGTTCGAGACGCTCGACGACCTCAATCGTGCGCCCGAAATCCTCCGGACGCTATTCACCTTGCCGGGGCGTCGTGCGCCGGAACATCAGCACGTCATGGTCGGTTATTCCGACTCGAATAAAGACTGCGGCTATCTGACCGCCAATTGGGCGCTCTACCAAGCCCAGGAAGCGATCGCCCAGCTCTGTGCGGATCATGGCGTGCGTCTGACATTGTTTCATGGCCGCGGCGGCAGCATCGCGCGCGGCGGCGGGCCGGCCGCGAAGGCCATCCTCGCGCAACCGGCGGCGTTGCGCGACGGCGGGATCCGCGTCACGGAACAAGGCGAGGTATTGTCGACGCGTTACCATGATCCGGACCTCGCTCATCGCGTGCTCGAGCAAATGACGTACGGGGTGATGCTCGGTATTCGCGCGGCGGAACGTGCCCCAGAGATTCCTGCCGCATGGCGCGAAGCCATGGACGCAATGGCCGGTGCGGGCTTTGCGGCCTACAAGGCGCTGGTGCACGACGACCCGGAGTTCCTCGAATTCTGGAAACAAGCGACGCCGATCGACGAGATCAGCCAACTCAAGTTCGGCTCGCGTCCCGCGTTTCGGAAACAAACGAAGACCGTCGACGACCTGCGGGCGATTCCGTGGGTTTTTTCGTGGATGCAGAGCCGTTTCAATTTCTCCGGTTGGTTCGGTCTTGGCACGGCGCTCGACGCGATCCTGCAGCGCGGCGCGGCCGGCCGCCGGCAGTTGCGTGAGATGCATGCGCGGTGGCCGTTCTTCGCCACGTTGATCGACAATGCGCAGCTGACGTTGCGCAAAGCGGACCTGGAAATCGCGCGGCTCTACGCGAGCCTCGTCGAGGACGCAAAGATACGGCGGCGAATCTATGGCGCGCTCAAGGCCGAGTTCGACCGCACGGAAGCCGCCTTACTCGCCGTGACCGGTCAGAAGCAGCTGCTGGCCGCGGAGCCGGTGCTGTCGCGCTCGGTGCAGCTGCGGAATCCCTATATCGATCCGCTCAATTTCATTCAGGTCGAAATGCTGCGTCGTTTACGCAGCGGAAAATTGAGCGACGCCGAAGCTCAAGCCGCGCGCGCCGTCGTCGAGCTTACGATCAACGGCATCAGCAGCGGGCTGAAAAATACCGGGTAGCCCTCGGCTCGGACAATGTAGCTGGGGTCCGTGACCCCGGCCCGAATACTTTAGTGCGCCAGGCTAGGACGCGAATTTCACGCTCCAGACGATCACAAGCGTGGGGTCACAGAGTCCACCGACCTCCGACACCGAGTTCACAGGGACTGGTCCACGAGGGCCGCTTTGGGCCAAAGGATCCATTCGCATCATAAACGCCGACACAGATTGTGGCCTCCTGCTGCCTCTGTGTCGGAGCTCTGCGACCTCTGTGGCGACGGATTGGGTTGGTTTTGCGGTGAAATATCCGGGCTAGGATGCGGATTCCGCTCGGAAGTGAACGAGAACAAGAACGATCACGAGAAAGAGAAAGATCGTTCATCTTCTCCGTGTCCCAGGTCGAAGACCGATTCGTCTGAGAATAAATCGGGAAGTAAATTTAGGAGCGTCTCCCATAGGCGGGGATCGCGGCGGGCGTTACGCTTGGCCGCGAGCGAGTTGGCGATGCGCGAGTTGCATTCGCCGGCCGCGCCGCTTCCGACGTGACTTTTCCCCCTCGCGACTCCTCCGCTTCCCTACCTCCCACGTTTTCGCCTGCGGCGACCACGGTGTTCCGGGTCGCGATCGTTGGCGCGCTCGCGCTCCTCGGCACGGTCGGCTTGCTCGCGCTGGATTACTATCACTCGCCGTACTGGAACGGGGTGGGCGTGGCCCGCGATCAGCCGGTGTTATTCAGCCACCGCCACCACGCCGGCGAACTGCGCATCGACTGCCGCTATTGTCATGTGTCGGTCGAAACAGCGGCGTTCGCGGGCATGCCATCGACGCGTACGTGCCTGACGTGTCATTCGCAGCTCTTCACGGACACGCCGATGCTGAAGCCGCTCGTGACGAGCGCGGCCGAAGATCGGCCGCTCGCTTGGCATCGCGTCAATGCGCTCCCCGACCACGTCTATTTCGACCACAGCATTCACGTGGCGAAAGGCGTCGGCTGCACGACGTGCCACGGCGAGGTTGGCGACAGCCCGCTCATGGCGAAGGCCCAACCGCTCACGATGCGCTGGTGTCTCGACTGCCATCGCGACCCCGCGCCGCATCTTCGCCCCGCCGACGAAGTGTTTGCGCCGACGTGGACGCCGCCGGCTAACCAAACCGAGCGTGGCCGTGAGCTCATGCGCAGCTTGGCGGTTCATCCGTCGCATCTCACTAACTGCTCGACCTGCCATCACTGATGAATTCGCACGATGTCATTGGGCTCCCCGTAGCGGAACGCGTGAGCGTTTCGGCTATGGAACGAAAGCCTCACGGCTTCCGCGACGATGAGCCGCGGGCGGCTGTCACGTCCAGCGAAGCAGTAACTCACCGGCGCCCGCTGCCTGAGGGGGCGCCCAATGTCCCCATCGGGCTTTCAGCGCATTCGGCGGCGGCAGCAATCAAGCCCGATGAGGACATCGGGCTCCACCTGAAAGCGCCCTTTCGCGGTGGCAGCCGCACGAACGAATTCCCGCCTGATGCGCACACCTGGCTGCCGGAAATGAGCCGGCGACGATTTGTCGAGTTGATGGGCGCGTCGCTCGCTCTCGCCGGGATGGCCGGCTGCAATCGGCCACCGCAGAAACAGATCGTGCCGTTCGTCGAAGCGCCCGATCGCGAGATCTCGGATCGCGCACTTTTTTATGCGACGGCGATCGCGCTCGAGGGCTACGGGCGCGGGCTCCTCGTGCAATCGCGCGAAGGGCGGCCAACGAAGATCGAAGGGAATCCCGCCCATCCCGAAAGCCTCGGTGCCACGGATGCCATCACGCAGGCCGCCATATTGTCGCTCTACGATCCCGATCGCTCGCGCGCGCCACGCCGCGGCGGCGGCGCCTCGGCGTGGACCGCCTTCGAGGCCGAATGGCTCGCACGTCGAACCGGGTTCGCGGCGACGAACGGTGCCGGGCTGGCCTTGCTCAGCGAGCCGACCACGTCGCCGACGGCCTTGCGCGCGATGCATCGGCTTTTGGACACGTTTCCGGCGGCACGCTGGTATCAGCATACGGCACTGCCGCGTCATGATGACGACGGGGTGCAGGAAGATTACGATTTTGCCGCGGCGGACGTGGTGCTCGCGGTGGATGCCGATTTTCTTTTTCAGCTTCCCGCCAGCCTCCGTTACGCCCGTGCCTTTGCCTCGCGGCGCCGGGTCATGCACGGTCGCATCCGCGCCAATCGACTCTACGCGATCGAACCGACGCCGAGCGTCACCGGTTCGATGGCCGATCATCGCCTGCCACTGTCGCCGACACGTCTTGGCGCGGTGCTGAACGCCATTGCACAAGCCATCGCCGGAGAAACACCGACGATCGCCCTCGAGGATGCGGAGCGCGCCTTCGTGCAGTATCTCGTCGCCGATCTGAAGGCGCGCGGGCCGAATGTCGTGTGCATTGCCGGGCCGCATCTCGACCCGGAGGTTCGGCGGTGGTGTGTCGCGCTCAATGCTCGGCTCGGCGCTTATGGCAAGACCGTGCGGCGCGTGGCGTCCGTGCGTTCCGATGGCGATGCGCGCTGCGCCGGCGATCTGTCGGTGCTTACGCACGCGCTGCGCGCTGGCGAAGTGACGGCGCTCTTCGTGCTCGGCAGCAACCCCGTGCACACGGCGCCGGCGGATCTCGCGTTTCGCGCCGTCTTACCGCGCGCTGAATGGCGCGTGCACCTCGGATCGCACGTCGACGAGACCGCGCGGTGTTGCGACTGGCATTTGCCCGAGTCGCACTTCCTCGAGAGCTGGGGCGATCTTCGCGGCTATGACGGCACGGCGACGATCGTGCAGCCGCTTATTGCGCCACTGTATGCGAGCCGTTCGGCGATCGAGCTGCTGAGTTTTTTGAGCGATCCGCCGGGCCGCGATGGCTATGAACTCGTGCGGGAGACCTGGGGTGGCGGCCGTCGGCCCGAGGGCCAGGATTCGGAATGGCGATCGGGAACGAGCGCCGCTACCTCTGCGAACACAGAGGACTTCGAGGTCCGTTGGACGAACTGGCTCAATCGCGGCGTAGTCGACGAAGACAAAAAAGCCGCTGCACGGACGTTTGAAGCGGCGGATGACGAGCTGCCACTGTTACCGGTCGAGTCTCCGCGCGACGTTATTGTGCTCCGAGCCGATCCGACGATCGGCGATGGACGGTGGGCGAACAATGCCTGGCTGCAGGAGCTGCCGAAACCCGTGACGAATTTGGTTTGGGAAAACGCCGCGCTGGTGAGCAGCGCGTTCGCGGCGCGGCATGGGTTGGAGGAAAACGACGTCGTCCGGCTGCGCACGACGGATGGCGATATCGCCGCACCAGTGTGGATCGTCCCAGGCCAAGCGGATGGCTGCGTCACGCTTCACTTCGGCTACGGACGGACTCACGCCGGAAGCGTCGGCAATGGCCAGGGCGTCGATGCGTACCGGATTCGAAGCAGTGCGGCGCCCTGGCTCACGGCGATCGTCGGGATCGAAAAGACCGGCCGCGGAAGCTTGGTCTCGACCCAGCAGCATTTTCGCATGGAAGGCCGCGATCTCGTGCGCGTCTATCCCGCCGACAAGCTGCCTTCGGAATTCGAACCCACGCCGCAACCGTCGATGTATCCGGAGTGGCCGAGCGACGGTTACCGTTGGGCGATGTTGATCGATCTCGCGACATGCCTCGGCTGCAACGCCTGCGTGATTGCCTGCCAAGCGGAGAACAACATTCCGGTCGTTGGCAAGGACCAGGTCGCGCGCGGTCGCGAGATGCACTGGCTCCGCATCGATCGTTATATCCTGGGTGACGTCGCAAATCCGCAGATCGTGCATCAGCCGGTGCCGTGCATGCACTGCGAGCATGCCCCCTGTGAAGTGGTGTGTCCGGTCAGTGCGACGGTGCACAGCAGCGAAGGTTTGAACGACATGGTCTACAACCGTTGCGTCGGCACGCGGTATTGTTCGAACAACTGTCCGTACAAGGTCCGGCGCTTCAATTTTCTCGATTATCGCGCCAAGGCCGATTCTCCCGTCGCGCTGCAGAAAAACCCCGAGGTGACCGTGCGCGAGCGCGGCGTGATGGAGAAATGCACGTACTGCGTCCAGCGCATCAACGCGGCGCGCATCGCGGCGGAGAAGGAGAAACGCCGCATTCGCGACGGCGAAGTCCGCACGGCGTGCCAGCAGGCGTGTCCGGTGGAAGCGATTGTCTTCGGCGATTTGGCCGCTCCGGAAAGCGCGGTCGCCAGACGCAAGGGCGAGCCGACCCATTACGCCTTGCTCGAAGAGCTGAACACCCGGCCGCGCACCACGTACTTGGCGCGGACGATCAACCCGGCGCGGACGGTATGAGCGCGAACGCCACAAGCATCCACCGAATCGCGGACACGGCGGTCCGCTCCTCGCCGAATTGCAGGCCGTGGTTTCCGCACCCCGCCGTACATCAATCAGAAGGTGGAGCCCGATGTCCTTATCGGGCTGTTCTCGTAACGGAAGCAGTGAGGCTTTCGTGCTCTGGCGCGAAGCGCATTGGCGCAGTGCGATGAAGGCCGTATCTCACCAACCCGAACCGCTCGTTCGCCCGGGCACGACGATCGCCTCCATCAACGACGACATCAGCCGAATTCCGCTGGCGTTGCCGGCGCGGCGCTTTTGGTGGGCGGGCTTCGTGACGGCATTCGTCGGCGTCATGGCGCTCCTGGGCGCGATCGGGTGGCTCTTCGTCCGCGGCGTCGGAATCTGGGGCATCAACATTCCCGTTGCCTGGGGTTTCGCGATTACGAATTTCGTCTGGTGGATCGGCATCGGCCACGCCGGCACGTTCATCTCCGCGATCCTGCTGCTGCTTCACCAGCACTGGCGGACGTCGATCAATCGGTTCACGGAGGCGATGACGCTCTTCGCCGTCGCCTGCGCGGCTTTGTTTCCGCTGCTGCATCTCGGGCGGCCGCAGTACTTCTATTGGCTGCTGCCTTACCCCGACACGATGGGATTGTGGCCGCAGTTTCGCAGCCCGCTCGTCTGGGATGTGTTCGCCGTATCGACCTACGCGCTCGTTTCGCTGCTGTTCTGGTACGTCGGATTGCTGCCCGATCTCGCCACATTGCGCGATCGCACGGCGCAACGTTGTCTGGGCGGTGGAGCAAACGCCGCAGCGCGGGTGCGTCATTTCGTCTATGCCTTGCTCGCCCTCGGGTGGCGTGGCGACGCCCGCCACTGGCGGCACTACGAGAAACTTTATGTGCTCTTGGCGGGACTGGCGACGCCACTCGTCGTCTCGGTCCACAGCATCGTCGGCATGGATTTCGCCATCGCGATCGTACCCGGGTGGCATTCCACCATCTTTCCGCCGTACTTTGTCGGCGGCGCCATTTTCTCCGGCTTCGCGATGGTCCTGACCCTCGTGATTCCGCTGCGCGCCGTGTATCGTCTTCACGCCTATATCACGGACCGTCACCTCGAACTGATGGCGAAAGTGCTGCTCGCGACCGGATGGATCGTGACGTACGGGTACTTCAGCGAGTTTTTTACCGCGTGGTTGAGTAACGACCGCTTCGAGCGATTCATGGCGGTCAATCGCATGGTCGGACCATATGCCACGGCGTTCTGGGGCTTGATCGCGTGCAATGTCCTCGCGCCGCAGATCCTCTGGTGGCGCCGCTGCCGGCGGAGCCCCGTCGTGTTGTTCGCGGTGGCGCTGGTGGTCAATGTCGGGATGTGGCTCGAGCGCTTTGTCATCGTCGTCACGAGCCTGCATCGTGACTTCCTCCCGTCGTCCTGGGGCATGTATCACGGCACGGTGTGGGATTGGGCAACCTTCGCCGGCACGGTGGGGCTTTTCCTCGCGCTGTTGTTCCTTTTTTTGCGCTTCTTGCCGGCGATTTCGATGACGGAGATGCGGCGGATGGCCGCGGAGGGAAAGGCATGAAGCCGACGCCGATCCTGATGTTGGAATTCGAGCGGGCCGACACGCTGGTGCAGACATTGCGTCGACTGGCGCGCGACGGCTATTCCCGCCTAGATGTCTTTACGCCGTACCCCAGTGGAGAGATCGACGAGGCGCTGCCAGGCCGACGCTCTCCGATCGGATGGTGGATGCTCGTGGCGGGCATTGCGGGCGGAGTGGGGGCGTACGCGCTGCAATGGATTGCCGCGCACGATTACCCGCTGAACGTCGGCGGACGTCCGTTGCATAGCTGGCCAGCGTACGTGCCGGTCGTCTTCGAGCTGACCGTGTTATCCGCGGCCGTCGTCGGCGTGCTGGCGTTATTGTGGTTCGCGCGATTGCCGCGACTGGATCACGCCGTTTTTTCGGACCCGCGGTTTCTGCGGGCGAGTCAGGATCGCTTTTTTCTGTGTGTTCGTACGGACGACCCGCGTTTCACGCGCGTGGGTTTCGATCGGATCGTTCGGGAGTCGGGCGCGATTTCGATCGGGGAGGTGGCCGGATGAAAACGATACGGCGAGGTATTGGATTGCCGCGGGTAGGGCCCGACCTCCGGGCGGGCCGTGATCGTGGCTGGCATTGTACGCACCGAATCAGCCTGCCCGGAAGTCAGGCCCTACCTGGGAGCGAGGGTGTGCCGCCGGGAGAATCGAACGCCGGTCGGAGACTGGCGCTACTCCGCGCGGGCGTCGCGAGCCTCGTCGTGTTTGCGAGCGTCGTCGTCAGCGGGTGCGGCAATATGAAAGACCAGCGCTATGCGCGCACGGAATCGCCGACGGGATTGCGCGCCCAAGGTACCTCGGCGCACGCGCCGCCGCCGCATGCCGTGCCACATGACCCAGATGCCGCGGTCCAAGCCAAGGCTTTTCTGAGCGTGGCAAATGGCGGAATTGCCTTGCCGGTTCCATTGACCGCCGAACTTCTCCAACGCGGACGCGAGCGTTTTGGCATCTATTGCGCGGTTTGTCACGGTGACGACGGCTATGGACAGGGAATCATCGTTCGCCGCGGTTTCCCCGCACCGCCTTCGTTGCATGAGCCCCGGCTGCGGGAAGCATCGCCGGCTTACGTCGTGCAAGTGATCACTCACGGCCATGGCGTGATGTACTCGTATGCCGATCGCGTAGCCATGAACGACCGCTGGGCGATCGCGGCTTATGTTCGCGCGCTCCAGTTGAGTCAGCACGCGTTGGCGTCGCAGCTTTCGGAGGACGACCGGAAACGGTTGGGACAGCTATGAACGGGCGCGTGCATCGTAGCATTCGTTACGGCGTCACGATCGTCGGTGCGATGGTGGCGATCGCGGCGCTTGTGCTTGGGCGACATGAAGTGGCCGGGTTGGTCGCGGCTTACCGGTTTGCGGCGTTCGCGTGTTTGGGCCCCTGCGTGGGATCGCTAATTTTCGTTTTGATCCATCGGCTGACGGGCGGCCAATGGGCCGAACGATTGCTGCCTTTTCTCGCGCGCGGTGTGGCGCTGCTCCCTTGGATGTGGCTGCTCACGCTGCCGTTGCTGTGGCTGCAGCCGGAGCGCTTTCAGTCGCCTCCCGACGCGAGCGCCTCGCTGCGGGCGTACTTTAGCCATGCCGGCTTCGTCACTCGTGGGATCGCATATGGCGTGGTGTTCGCGTTGTACGCCTTGGCCACTCGGCGCGTGCTGGCGCATCGCCGTGCCATGCCGTGGTTCGGACCGGCCGGTCTGATCGTGCTCGTCTTTATGCTGCACCTGCTCGGGGTGGACTGGTTCGCCGCACTCGAGCCCGGGTGGTATTCGACCGGTTTCGGCTTCGTCTGGATGACGGCACAAGCGATCGCGGGGCTATCCGCCGCCGTTGCTGCGGCGATTGGCAGCGGCGCGAGGCCGACGTTAGTCGGCAGTGCGGGTCGGCCTCACGGTCTCGACTGGGGCAATTTGCTCCTCGCTGGGGTGATGGCGTGGACGTACGTCGCGT